>NZ_JBEEII010000004.1:0-438680 GCF_040137855.1 Paenarthrobacter sp. CAP02
CCCCCCAGATACCTAAGAGATTCTCGGGGGCTCGGAGATGTGGAGAAGAGACAGCCTCGCGCGAGGTGGGCGGCCGCCGTCGTTGTTTCAGGAAGCGTTGTACCCGTAGGGGTTGTTCTTCTGCCAGCGCCAGTGGTCCTCGCACATCTGGTCCACCGTCTTGGTGGTGGACCAGCCGAGGTCGGCCAGGGCGGACGAAGCATCGGCCCAGAAGGCAGGGAGGTCGCCTGCGCGGCGGCCCGTGATTTCGTAGGGGATCGGCTGGCCAACGGCCTTCTCGAAGGACCGAAGCACCTCAAGGACGGAAGAACCCCGCCCGGAGCCGAGGTTCCAGCGACGAACGCCTGCGCGTTCGGCAATGTAGTTCAGTGCTGCCACATGGCCGTCCGCGAGGTCCACCACGTGGATGTAATCGCGCTGTGCCGTGCCATCAGGGGTGTCGTAGTCCCCACCGAACACCATGAGCTTCTCGCGGCGTCCCACGGCTACCTGGGCAATGAATGGCACGAGGTTGTTGGGAATGCCCTGGGGGTCCTCGCCGATCCGGCCCGACGGGTGGGCGCCCACGGGGTTGAAGTAGCGCAGCAGTGCGATATGCCAGCGGTCGTCCGCGTTGCCCAGGTCCGAGAGGATGTCCTCGATCTGTTCCTTGGTGCGGCCGTAAGGGTTGTTCGCGCCGATTTCCATCTTCTCGATGTAGGGGATGGGGTTGTGCTCGCCGTAAACGGTGGCAGAGGAGCTGAACACAATGGAGCGGACGTCGTGCTTGTCCATGGCCCGGAGCAGGTTCAGGGTGCCCACAATGTTGTTGTAGTAGTAGGCGAGTGGTTCCTGGACCGATTCGCCCACGGCCTTCAGCCCGGCGAAGTGGATCACGGCGTCGATCTGGTGCTGGTCGAAAACGGCCTCCACGGCCGGCTCGTCCACCAGGTCAACCTTGTGGAAGGCGGCACTCTTGCCGGTCAGCTCCGAGACCCGGCGGAGGGATTCCTCGCTGGAATTCACCAGGTTATCCAGCACGACGACGTCGTGCCCGGCTTCCTGAAGGGACAAAACGGTGTGCGAACCGATGTAGCCGGTGCCACCCGTGACAAGAATTTTCATGGTCCCTACGCTATCGGAAATCCAAGCCACGCCGCTCAGTGTTGAGGGCTGTGGAAGCACGTTCGTGCTAAAAACAATTAGTGCCCAAAATTGTTGATGCCGAAGCCCGGCGCCAGGAAGTCGTCCACGCTGTTTTTCGGATCATTGCCAGTGATGGCCTGGAACGGGCGTCCCTGCGGGAAGTAGCCGATGAGGCGGGGCTGGCAGTGGGCTCGGTACGCCACTACTTCGCCAGCAGCGACGAGCTGTTGGCCTTCTCTTTCGGCGCAGTGATCGACCGTATAGCCGGCAGGCTCGAGGCCGCACTCGGTGCAGTCGAAGCCGAGCCACCCGGAAGCCAGGAACAGCACGTAGCCGTCCTGAACCTGCTCGGCCAATTCCTTCCCCTGGACGAAGAACTGGCTGTGGATGCCTGCGTCTGGATGGCCTTCCGCCACGCTGCACGCATCAAACCGGTGCTGGCCGCAGAAGCCGAGCGCAGCCACCGTACCGTAGCCGCCATCGTCGGGCGTTTGATCATGGCGCTGAATCCCGGAGAAAGCGCCCAAGAAGGCCTCGTCACCGAGGCTGAGAGGCTCCTGGCCACCCTCGACGGTCTGTGCATGCACTCATTGCTCCAGCCCGAGTGGATGACCGCTGAAATGTGCAGCGACGTCCTCGCCGCCCACCTGCGTTCCTTGGAAGCGTCACCGGTATCCCGGTAGCCGGTTCCGCTCCCGCGAAGCAGTGGGTCCGGACCTCTACCGCCGGGGGTTAACGGGAATAGACTGGGACTTGTCGGGGACCTGCCAAAGGGAGGAATTCGGATGCATGAGTCAGGCGGCCCGGGATGGCGCATCACCATGGATACTTCGGGGCCGATGCTCATTGCCTTGTACTTGCGTGACATTGCCGGTCTTGACGGTGCCGGCACGCCGCTGCTGTCCCATGCAGCGCCCAAGGTCCGGCACGCCGACCACAGCCACCTGACCTCGGATGTTGGGGGCATCCAGGCCCTCAAGACCGAGTGGGAGGCCTGGTGGGAAAGCCTGGTGAAGGCCTATCCCAAACCCGCATCTGAGCTGGCACCGCCAAGCTTCAAGGCGTTCGGTAATTCGCCTGCCCTCCAGCGTGTCCTCCAGGCCCATTTCGGCTCGGCCCTTGGTTGGGCAACGGACAGGATCGACGAGTACGCAGACCTGGAAGCAGCGCGCGAGGCAAATGGCGTCACCCACGTGCTGAACGAGATGGTGGAGGACCGGCTCCTGGAGGTCGGCAGGAGCTCCCGGGACTTCGAGCTCACCATCATCGAACTGCCACTCAGCGAACCCCGGGCCTGGTATCTGGAGCCCAACACCATGATCATGAGCCACCGGCTTTTGTCGGAGCCGGACGTGTTCCGCAGTTACGTCCAGCCGGTGGTGGAGCTCCTGGTCTGACCTACAGAAACTCAGGTGGTGGGGGCAGACACCGTGATGGTGACCGGTCCGGCTGGAGCCGCCGACGCTTGCCAGCCGTTGCGTTTCTCCCGGTTCCAGGTCTGGCCAGCAACATCGACTTGCGTGATGGACAGCGTCTTGGCATTCGCTACAGCCCAATGAGCCACGGCCCAGGCCTGGGTTCCGCTGATATTCAGCTGCACCGTCCGGCCCTGAACGGTGGCCGGCTGGGTGCCGAACGCCGTCGAAAGTTCATCGACGACGGCGGCGGGGTCGCCTGCCGCTTCGGGCATGCGCAATTCGCAGTTCAATGCTGACTCCGAGTGCCCGGTCAGCGCCGAAGCGAAGGCGCGGCCCATGGGTTCGTGCTGTGCGTAGGCGCGTGGGAATGCCGAGCGCTGGACCGCTTGCGCGGCTTGGGTGATTTCCATGGTTTCGAACCCTGGCACCTTGACCAGCCCGTCATAGAACGCGTTGGTCGCATACACGGGGTCCATCACTTGGGCTTCCGTGCCCCAACCCTGCGAAGGCCGCTGCTGGAACAGGCCACGGGAGTCGGGGCCGGCGTCGTCACCGTAGTTGATGTTGCGAAGCCTGGATTCCTGCATCGCCGTGGCGAGGGCGATGCTCGCGGCACGTGGGGGAAGTCCGCGCCTGACGGAGATCGCGGAAATAAGCGAAGCGTTGGCTGCCTGGTCCGTGGCGAGCTCGTGGCTGTCAGAACCTACGACGGCGACGCAGCGCTCCGTGACCAGGGTCTCGGAGCGCTGCAGTACAGCCACGATCGCGTAGATTGCCCCTGCTATGAGGGCCAAGGCCAGCACCGCAACGATGGCGCGGCGGAACCGGCGCACGGATTTCCTCCTGCTAGTTGGCGTGAAGTGCCTCGTTCAGCTCCACCGTCTGGCCCTTGCGGGGAAGGACTTCCACGCCGCCGGTGGTGGAGTTGCGACGGAACAGCAGGTTGGGAACGCCGGAGAGTTCCACGGCCTTGATGATGGTGCTGGTGTCCTCGCCGTTCTCGTCCTTGGGCCCCGGCACGCGAACCCGGGTGCCGGCGGTGACGTACAGGCCGGCTTCAACCACGGAGTCATCGCCGATGCTGATGCCTACGCCGGAGTTGGCGCCCAGCAGGACGCGCTCACCCAGTGCGATCTTTTCCTTGCCGCCACCGGAGAGGGTGCCCATGATGGAGGCTCCGCCGCCAACGTCGGTGCCGTCGCCGGCGACGACGCCCGCGGAGATGCGGCCCTCGACCATGGAGGTGCCCAGGGTGCCGGCGTTGAAGTTCACGAAGCCCTCGTGCATCACGGTGGTGCCTTCGGCCAGGTGGGCGCCGAGGCGGACGCGGTCGGCGTCGGCGATGCGCACGCCGGAGGGAACGACATAGTCAACCATGCGCGGGAACTTGTCCACGCCGTAAACCACAACGTTCCCGCGCTTGCGCAGCCGCGCCCGGGTCAGTTCGAAGCCATCAACCGCGGCCGGGCCGAAGTTGGTCCACACCACGTTGGGGAGCTTGCCGAAGACGCCGTCCAGGTTGATGCTGTTCGGCTTCACCAGACGGTGGGACAGAAGGTGCAGGCGCAGGTAGGCGTCGGCAGTGTCTGCCGGGGCGGCGTCGAGGTCGATCTGGGCGAAGACGACCTTCTGCTCGGTGCCGCGGTCTGCGTCCTTGCTCTGGTCGGCGAGTGCCGTCAGGGCAGGATCGGCGTTCTCCACGTCCCGGAGAGAGTCAGCGGCGACACCCAAGGAGGGTGCCGGGTACCAGACGTCCAGCACGGTTGCTTCCCCGGATGCCGAGGTGGCAATGGTGGCGAGGCCGAATCCGTAGGCTGAGCGGGTGTCGGTGGCTGTGCTTGCGGGCACGGTGGAAGAAGCAGTTTCAGTCATGCGCCAAGTGTATCCAGCAGGCAGAGGTCGGTTAAAACCCGTCTCACGGACAGCAGGTCGCAATGGGGGTTGTTAAGCTGGAGCAGTGACCCAGAACCCCGCCCTCCTTGACCTGCGCCAGGACGTCGCTTTGCTGACCGCGGCGATCATCGACTACAACAGCGTGTCCGGAAACGAGACTGAGCTCGCGGACGCCGTGGAGGCAGCCCTCCGCGCCATCCCCGCCTACACGGTTATCAGGGACGGCGATGCGATTATCGCGCGCACCGAACTTGGCCGGGCTGAGCGCGTCATCCTGGCCGGACACCTGGACACGGTCCCGCTGCCCACCGTTGAAGGTTCCTTGGGTACCGTTCCGGCCACTTGGGAGTCCGGCACGCCGGGGGAGGGTGTGCTGTATGGCCGCGGCACCACCGACATGAAGGGCGGCGTGGCGGTGCAGCTCGCCTTGGCCGCCACACTGTTCGACGACGGCAGGCAGCCGGACAAGGACGTCACTTTCGTCTTCTACGACCATGAGGAAGTGGAAGCGGTCAAGAGCGGGTTGGGCCGTTTGTTCCGGAACCACGGTGAGCAGCTCCACGGCGATTTCGCGATCCTGCTGGAACCAACCCACGGCACGGTGGAGGGTGGTTGCAACGGAACCAGCCGGTTCGAAGCCACCACCCTGGGTGAAACCGCGCACTCCGCCCGCGCGTGGATGGGAGTGAACGCCATTCATGCTGCCGCTCCAATCCTGGAACGGCTGGCCGCCTACCAACCCCGCACCATCAACGTGGACGGCCTGGACTACCGTGAAAGCCTCAACGCCGTGAAGATCAAGGGTGGCACGGCAGGCAACGTCATCCCGGACCGGTGCGTGGTGGAAATCAACTACCGCTTCGCGCCGGACAAGACCCCGGATGAGGCCGAAGCCCACGTCCGCGAACTCCTGGAAGGGTTCGACGTCGTCCGGACCGACGCCGCTGCCGGCGCGCGGCCGGGACTCAACCACCCCGCCGCCGCGTCCTTCGTTGCCGCAGTGGGCGCCGACCCGAAGCCCAAATACGGATGGACCGACGTCGCGCGTTTCAGTGAGCTGGGAATCCCGGCGGTGAACTTCGGCCCCGGCGACCCCCTGCTGGCGCACAAAGACAACGAACACATCGACGCCGATGCGATCAGTGAGTGCCTGCGGGCACTGCGTACGTGGCTGGCTTAGCCCGACACGAACGCCAAAAAACGAAAAGGGGCGGGTCCCGGTTCCACTGAACCGGGACCCGCCCCTTTTCCTGACAGCTCACTACTTGGCGGTTGGAACCGTTCCGCCTGCCGTTGCCTTGGCCGTGCCACCTGCAGTTTTCCGGGACCCCCGGCGTTCAATCCAGATGGCGATCCGTGACACCGACAGGTTGATCAGGATGTAAATCGCTGCGCCCACAAAGAACGCAGGGAACAGGAAGTTCGGCCCGAGGAAGTCTGCCATGATCTGGATCTTCCGCAGCAATTCCTCGTACCCGACGATGTAGCCCAGCGAGGTGTCCTTCAACAGGACCACCAGCTGTGCCACCAATGACGGAAGCATGCGGCGCACGGCCTGCGGGAACTCGATGGACATCCGGGACTGGAAGCTGCGCAGCCCGATGGCCAATCCTGCTTCGCGTTGCCCCTTCGGCAGGGACTGGATGCCGGCCCGGAGGATCTCGGCGAAGATGGCCGCGTTGTAAAGAACCAGGCCAACCACGACGGCCTGGAACTGGCCCGTGGCGAAAACCAGCAGGACGAACAACATCATGAGGACCACGGGCATGCCGCGCAGGAATTCAAGCACTACCTGGGTGGGGATCCGGATCCAGGGAATCAGCGAAATCCGCAACAGGCACAGTGCGATGCCGAGCGGGAAGGCGATGATCGCCGCAACGGCCGCAGCAGCCAGCGTGGACAGAATGCCCTGCCCAATCAGGCTCCAGACATCCGGCGCCATGGGACCGTAGAAGATCTCCCAGCGTTCGGCGTCGAAGATGCCCTGTTGGGCCAGGGTGGCCACCGCGATGGCGAGTACGCCAACGATGAGCAGGATGCCGACGGCGGACCCAATGAGCGAGTAGAGGCGGGCCTTGGGCCCGGGGACGTCGTACAGAACCGAGGTCATCGGGCAATCGCCACCTTACGTTCAACAAAGTGAGCCAGGAGGCCCAGCGGCACTGTGATCAGGAGGTAGAAGAACGCCACCCCAAGGAGGATCCAAAGAACCTGGTCGCCGTAGTCGTTGGAGAGCTGGCGGCCATAGCCGAAAAGCTCAAGGACGAAGAAGGCGCCGGCTACCGATGAGTTCTTCACCAGGGCGATCAGGATATTGATCAAGGGCGGGATCACAGTGCGGACAGCCTGTGGGAGGACGATGAAGCCCAGCACCTGGATGAAGGTCATCCCGATGCTTCGGGCGGCTTCGGCTTGTCCTACGGGCACGCTGTTGACGCCGGAACGGACGGCTTCGGCAATGAAGGCGGCCGTGTAGCTGCTCAGCGCGATGATGGCGGCGACTTCGAATTGTTCGAACTTGACGCCCAGCCGCGGGAGAACGATCGCGGCGAAGAAGAAGATGATGGTGAGGGGTGTGTTTCGGGCGACTTCAACGTAGAACGTGCTGAATCCGCGGAGGGCAGCCACGGGGGAGACCCTCATGGCTGCCAGGATTGTCCCGACGATGAGGGCGATGATTCCTGAAATGACGGAAAGATACAGGGTGCGGAGAAATCCGTCCCAGTATTGGGGGAGGCTTGCTATGACGGCGTCCATGGGTTCCTTTGGCTGCAGCTAATCAGGGAACAGGGTCCTGGATTCGTCAGCTGCCGCCGTCCAAAGGGGCGGCGGCAGCTGACTGGTCCCGACTAGTAGCGGTTGATCGCAGGAAGTTCAGGGGTGGTCTTGATGACCTTGCCTGCTGTGGCTTCCCAGGCCTTCTTGTAGGTGCCGTCCTTGGCGAATCCCTCAAGCTGGTCGTTGATCCAGCCGCGGAAAACGGTGTCGTCCTTCTTCAGGCCGATGCCATAGGGCTCCTTGGTGAAGGTCTGGTCCGAAGCGAGCTTGAAGGCGTCCGGCTCCTTGTCGACGTAGCCGGCGAGGATGACGTTGTCGGTAGTCACGGCGACAACCTGCTTGTTGCGCAGCGGCTCCAGGCAGGCGGTGTACGTGGCGGCAGGAACGACCTCGGCACCGTACTTCTCGGCGATGGTCTTGGCCGGTGTGGAACCGGTAACGGAGCAGACCTTCTTGCCCTTGACATCTTCAGGCTTGGTGATGGAGTTGTCGTCCTTGTTCACCAGCAAAGCCTGGCCGGCTTCGTAGTACGGTCCGGCGAAAGCGACCTTTTCCTTACGGGCATCGTTGATGGTGTAGGTGGCGATGACGAGGTCTACGCGGCCCTGTTCGATGAACGATTCGCGGTTCTGGGAGACGGTCTCTACCCATTCGATCTTGTCGGCGGGGATGCCCAGCTTGGCGGCGATTGCTTTGCCCATTTCAACGTCGAAACCGACAGGCTTGCCATCAAGGCCCTTCTGGCCGAAGAGCGGCTGGTCGAACTTGGTGCCGATGGTGATCTTCTGCGCCTTGTTCAGCTTTTCCATCGTCGTGCCGGCGTCGAAGCTGGCCGAGGCAACGGGGGGAGTGGTGGAGCTTCCGCCACCTCCACAGGCGCTCAGGGAGAGGGCGAGCACGGCCGAAGCGGCCACCAGGAGCGACTTCCTCCGGGTAATAAAAGCCTTCATGACATTCCTTTCATTGGTTGGCCGTCGTACGGCCAGGGTGCGTTCTCTACAGCCGGGATGCGGGCGGTGGGGAGCTAGTGGGTCAAAAGCTTGGACAGGAAGTCCTTGGCGCGGTCGCTCTTCGGGTTGGTGAAGAACTCCTCAGGAGTTGCGTCTTCCACGATCTGGCCGTCCGCCATGAACACCACACGGTCAGCGGCCTTGCGCGCAAAGCCCATCTCATGGGTGACCACGATCATGGTCATGCCTTCTTTGGCCAGCTGGATCATGACGTCCAGGACTTCATTGATCATTTCGGGGTCAAGTGCGGAGGTTGGCTCATCAAAGAGCATGACCTTCGGCTTCATGGCCAGTGCACGGGCGATGGCTACGCGCTGCTGCTGACCGCCGGACAGCTGGGCGGGCAGCTTCGGAGCCTGGTGACCCACACCGACACGCTCGAGCAGTGCCATGGCTTCCTTGTCCGCTGTCCCCTTGGCCACCTTCTTGACCTTGATCGGCCCCAGCGTGACGTTCTCAAGAATCGTCTTGTGGGCGAACAGGTTGAAGGACTGGAAGACCATTCCGACGTCGGCCCGCAGGTGGGCGAGGTCCTTGCCTTCTTCCGGGAGCTTCTTCCCGTCGATGGCAATCGCACCGTCGTCGATCGTTTCCAAGCGGTTGATCGCGCGGCACAAGGTGGACTTGCCGGAGCCGGACGGTCCGATGACCACCACGACTTCGCCCTTCCGAACCTGCAGGTTGATGTCTTTCAGGACGTGCAGTTGACCGTAATGCTTATTGACGCCGTTCAGTGAGACGAGGGCATCGCCGGACGCTTGAGTAGTCATACGAAGAATCTAGCGAACAAAGACCCAAATATGACTACGGTCACGCCAAGTTCGCCAAGATCGTGATTGAACAGAAACCTGTCCTTCAGCGATATGCCAGACTGCAATGCAACGGGCGGGTCGCATGGACGAAGCAGGGGTCCATAGGGACTAGCCTTGGGCAATGAGCATCAGCCAGCACCCAGTTCCCCATCCGGATGCCAACGGACGCGCCAAGTCCAGCCATGTGCCCTTGCCGTCCGAGATAGCGCCTGCCAAGCACAAGGGCTCCTTGGAGCTGCGACGGAAACAAGCCGATACGGGGATGTCCGACCAGCACTTGCTGGACACGAGTGGTGCCGGCCAGTTCATTCATACGGATCCTTGGCGGGTCCTGCGGATCCAGAGCGAATTCGTGGAGGGCTTCGGTGCCCTGGCAGATCTGGGGCCTGCTGTCAGTGTCTTCGGTTCGGCACGGACCAAACCGGGCACCGAGTACTACGAGATGGCTGTCGACGTCGGCCGGAAGCTTGCCGAAGCCGGAGTCGCGGTCATCACAGGCGGCGGCCCCGGTTCCATGGAGGCAGCCAACAAAGGTGCTGTGGAGGGCAACGGGGTCTCCGTCGGCCTGGGCATCGAGCTTCCCTTCGAACAGGGGCTCAACCAGTGGGTGGACCTGGGTATCAACTTCAGGTATTTTTTTGCCCGCAAAACCATGTTCGTCAAGTACGCGCAGGGCTTTGTGGTCCTGCCGGGCGGACTGGGCACCCTGGATGAACTCTTCGAGGCTATGGTCCTCGTCCAGACACGCAAGGTGACCTCGTTCCCGATTGTGCTGCTGGGCGTGGGCTTCTGGGGACCCATGATCGAATGGATCAGGGAAACTCTGGTGGCAGAGGGCATGGTGTCCGAAAAGGACCTCGACCTGATCCAGCTGGTCGATGACCCGGCAGACGCCGTCCATCGCGTGCTCCATGGTGCCCCGCTGCCCAGCCCCACCGGGGAGCAGCGCCCGGAGTAGCAACGGGTTTCTGGCACCATGGACACTGTGAGCTTTTTTCTGGTGTTCGTCGCGATTGTCCTGGTTGGCGCTGCCCTCTTTGTGGGCGCCGGAATCGTCCGCGGCCGCTCCATGGGGGCCGGCCTGGATGACCCGACGCCAAACCTACCTCCGGTGTTACTGCCGGCGGAGGCCAAGCCATCCGACATCGATACAGTCCGTTTCGCCCTGGGCCTGCGGGGCTACCGCATGGACCAGGTGGACCAGGTACTCGATGAACTCCGGGACCAGTTGAAGGCCAAGGACCGCGAGATCGAGAGGCTCAGTGGCCTCACCCCGCAGCGGCCCGGCGTCGATGATGATACCCGGACCAAACAGTGAGTTCCGGGGCTCAGATGCCCGGGGGAGTGGGACCCACGGCACTCCTTTCGCGTGCCGTGTCGGATGCCGGCGCGCGGATGGCACGGTGGACGTGGTGGCTCCAGGTTGCTGCGGTCTTCATCCTCGCGCGGCTGGTCAGTGCGTGTATCTTCATGGCCGCCGCAGTGCACCAAGGGACCAACCCTTGGTTTGCGCCGGCACCGGACTACTGGAACTTCATCACTATCTGGGATGCACGCTGGTACCAGCAGGCCGTTGACGACGGCTACCCGGCTGTCCTGCCGCTAGACCAGAACGGCGTGGTGAAGGAAAACGCGTGGGCCTTCTACCCGTTGTTTCCCTTGCTCGCCCGTGGGCTTTCGGCCATCACAGGGCTGGGCACGCTTCCAGCGCTCACTGCCATCGCGATGGTGGCAGGTCTTGCAGCCGTCTTGGTCATTCATCAGCTCTTCAGGCAGTTCGCGGGCAGGCGCACAGCCATGTGGGGCGTCATTTTCGTCTCGACCTTTCCCATCGCGCCGATTCTCCAGGTCCCCTACGCGGAGTCCTTGAACCTCCTGCTTCTCGCAGCGTCCCTGCTTTTGGTTGTACGGCGGCACTATCTGGCGGCCATACCGGTGGTCCTTCTGATGTCGCTGTCCCGGCCCTCGGGCGTCCCGTTCGCGGCCGTGGTGGGCCTCCTTTTCCTCTGGCATCTATGGCAGCGTTTCGGGGCGGCCAGGAACAGGCAAGGGTTCGTTTCCGATACCCGGCCCTTGTCTACGCGGAACCTGTTGTCGCTGGGTGCCTTGGTGGTAGCCGCCTGTGTCGCAGCCCTTGCATGGCCGGCAATTGCCTGGGCGGCCACCGGCGACCCTGCAGCCTATACCCGCACGGAAACTGCCTGGCGCGGGGATGACCTGGTGCCCTTCAAGCCCTGGTTCGACACCGGCCGGATGCTTTTTGGTCCAGTCCTTGGCGTGCTCGCCCCCTTTGTCTTCACGGCGTTGTTCGTACTGGTCATGATCTCCCGGCCAGTCCGGGCGCTGGGGACGGAGCTCCGGCTATGGTGTGCCTGCTACATGGGTTACCTGCTGGTGTTCCTGCACCCGCAAACCAGCACGTTCCGAATGCTCCTTCCACTGTTTCCCCTTGCCCTGGCAACAGCGATGTTGTCGAAGTCCAAGGCGTACCGGGGAACCGTCGTCGTCATGTTCATCCTCCTCCAAATGGTGTGGGTCGTTTGGCTCTGGGCGTGGGCCCCTTTGCCCGGAGGCGGCGATTATCCGCCCTGACGTGGAGCTTTGTTCGGGAACGGCAATATGTACAAAGCCCTGACTAACAGGCTGTTGATTTCGTTACGGGCGGGTAAGTACGGGATAATGGACTATTAGCAAGGACAAAGCACCTAAAGTGCCTGGCCAAGGCGGCCTCCCAAGCGGTGCCGCCGGCTGCGATTGCTTGGCGGATCCAGCCCGGCCGGGTTGGGCGGACTTGGGACAAATGGAGGGGATTTTCCTAATGGCGGCTATGAAACCACGTACTGGCGACGGCCCTATGGAAGTTACCAAGGAGGGGCGCAGCCTGATCATGCGTGTGCCGCTCGAAGGTGGGGGACGGCTTGTGGTCGAGCTCAACGCCTCCGAAGCGGAGAACCTCAAGGAATGCCTCGTAGGTGTGACCGAATAGATTTACCAAGCAGGGCCCGGCGGAAGCTCGAGCCCTGCTTTGAGTTTAAGGGCGGCGTCCTTCGACGCCGCTCCCCGCTACTTCTTGACTGCCACCAGGAGTCCGTCACCCGTGGGCAGCATGGCCGAAGCCAGGCGCTCGTCGTCGCGGATGGCTTTGCCGATCTGGCGCAGGACCACGGTAGTTGCGTCCCGTGCAGCAGGGTTGGACACCCGGTCCTTGTCCAGGGCGTCATTGATCACCAAGGTGCCGCCGCTTTTAAGCAGACGGACCGCCTGTTCAACGTATTTGGGGAAGTTCGGCTTGTCCGCATCAATGAAGACGAGATCGTAGGCAGAGTCCGTCAGGCGGGGCAACACGTCGGCCGCCCTGCCGGAAATGGTCCTCGTACGGTTTGCCGGGCTGCCGGATTCCAAGAACGCTTCCCGTGCGGCTTTCAGGTGCTCGACATCGACGTCGATGGTTGTCAGGACCGCCTGCGGGCTGAGGCCCCGCAGCAGGCAGACCCCGGATACTCCGGCACCGGATCCGACTTCTACTACTGTCTGTGCCTTGGACGCAGCAGCAAGGACTGTGAGCACCGCACCAACACCCGGACTGATCGGGGTGACACCCAGCTCGAAGGACCGCTCACGGGCACGCAACAAGACGTCGTCCTCAGCCGGCAGATCTTCTGCATAGGACCAGCTGGTTGACTTGTCGGCACTCATGAAGGATTCGCTTTCCGCGGGTAGGGGTGTTTGTACCAGACTACTGCGTGGTCCCGCGTAAACCCGCTGTTGGGGGAGCGGCATGCGGCTGTGTCCGCCGATGTTTTCTGCCCTGCGGGGAAATCGGCGGCCGGTCAGGAAATTCCCAGACAACCTTGGGATGATATTGCTCCGGTCATCCATGAGGTGGACGGCACCGGATTCTTCGGTGAACCACAGTTGAGGGGAGTGGACGATGCCGGCATCGCATGCTGCGCCAGTCCAAACATCAGAAGGCCACGAGGCCGTAGCCGAATGGGTCATGCCCAGCTGGGAGGACGTGGTGGCGAACCACTCCGCCAAGGTATATCGCCTCGCCTACCGCCTGACCGGCAACAAGTTCGACGCCGAAGACCTCACCCAGGAGGTCTTCGTCCGCGTATTCCGCTCGCTTGAGAACTTCAAGCCGGGAACATTGGACGGCTGGTTGCACCGCATCACCACCAACCTGTTCCTCGACCAGGCCCGCCGAAAGAGCCGCATACGGTTTGATGCGCTGGCCGAGGACGCCGAGTCCCGCCTTCCTGGCCGCGAGCCCGGACCCGAGCAGAGCTTTGAGCACAACAACCTTGACCTGGACGTCCAGCGGGCACTGGAAGAGCTCCCACCCGACTTCCGTGCCGCCGTCGTTCTTTGCGATCTTGAAGGCCTCTCCTATGACGAAGTCGCCGAGGCGCTTGGGGTGAAGCTGGGGACCGTCAGGTCCCGTATCCACCGCGGAAGGACCATGCTGCGCGAGAAGCTGGCCCACCGCGATCCCCGACCCGCCGAGGCCCGCAAGCCGCGCTTGAAGATGCCCCGCATCGCCAGCATCCACTAGGTTGTCGATGCCTCGACGTCCCTTCCGTCCGGGAGCCCTGTCCCCGCGCGCTTTTGCTGCCCGGCGCCATTCGCGGCTACCGGAACACCTGCAGGTATGTGCGGACTGCCGTGCCGCGGCAGGCCGGGAACGGCAGTACCTTGAGCGGCTCCGGGCTGCGGCCGTGCCGGAAGCGAGCCAGGACCTTGCTGCACGCCTGATCCAGCACACAGAGCGGCTTGCCAGTGAACCTGCACAGGATCCGTGGAACCAGCCACAGCAGGGTGGGCTGTCCAGGGGTCTCCGCTTCGCTGCCGTCGCAGCGGGTACCCTCGTGGTGAGCGCCGGAGCTCTGGGCGTCGCAGCTTACGTTGTGGCCGGGGACGACCAGCCGCGGGTATTAGCCGGCGCCGGCAATGCCGGAGCGCTGGTGGGGGCATGGAGCGCTGGACCGGTGGACGTCATGGACCCCTCGTTCACGGCCGGAAGCACCATGAGTCTTAGTGCGTCGCAACTGGACGCCCTCCGCGACCAAGGGTGGGCCTGTCCTGAACTCCTGGAGATGGGCTTCCACGTCGTCTCCGCCCAGGCCTCGATGCTCAATGGGCACCCGGCGGTGGAAATCCGGCTCGAAAGCAACGGCCATTACGCCACCATCACCGAAGAACACCTTCCGGCCGACGCGCAATCCGCTGGCCAGAGGGGCGCGGCGCAGCTGTCCGTCACCCAGGGAACGCCGTGGAAGGCTGTCTACGCCATGCCTGCTGCCGTGATCAGCTACACCTCCGACCTGCCCCCGGAAAGCGCTGATGACGCGGTGCCGGAAATAGTCCGGGCAGGAGACTCCATGTCGCATCAAGGGCACGGGGACAGCTCCGGGTCCTGGTATGGGCGACTGCTGCGCGGACTGCAGACCCTCCTCCGTCCCGCCGGTTTATGAGCGGCACCACAGACAAGGTAATCTTCGTAGCGTGTTTGGAATCAACGGCCCGGAGTTCATAATCCTCCTTCTTATCGGCGTACTCGTGATCGGTCCCAGCCGTTTGCCCGAATACACTCAAAAGCTCGCCAACCTGGTCAAGGAAGTCCGGCGGATGGCGTCGGGCGCGCGCGAGCAGATCAAGGAAGAAGTCGGCATCGACATCGATGAGGTCGACTGGAAGAAGTACGATCCGCGTCAGTATGATCCCCGGCGCATCATCAAGGATGCACTCCTGGAGGACGACACCAAGCCAGTGAGTCCCGGTGCGCCCGTCGCCGCGGCAACTGCCTCGGCCGCGGACACCAAGCCCAAAGCCCCGGCGAGGATCATCGAGCGGCTTGCAGACGGTGAAGCCGCACCCTTTGACACTGAGGCTACCTGACCCGGAAGACGGCGTTCAGCTCGCCCGAAAGCCGCGGTTAGCGGGGTTGAATTCCCAAAGGCATCCCGGATAGCCCACGCGGCCGGGTGGCCAGGGCCGATGCAATACCCTCCAGGGCCTTCGCGGCAGCGGTTTCCGGCGCGGCCAGGACCACGGGCTTCCCGGCGTCCCCACCTTCCCGCAAACGGATGTCCAAGGGAATCTGCCCCAACAGTGGAACATCGGTGTCCACCGCAGCGCTCAACCTCGCAGCCAGGGTGGCACCGCCCCCGCTTCCGAACAACTCCATGCGGCCGCCGTCGGGCATTTCCAGGAAGGACATATTCTCGATCACCCCGGCCACCGTCTGTCCGGTCTGGGTGGCGATCGTCCCCGCGCGTTCGGCGACGTCCGCGGCCGCTGCCTGCGGTGTGGTGACCACCAGGATCTCGGCGTTGGGAAGCAATTGGGCGACAGAGATGGCGATGTCTCCGGTGCCGGGAGGCAGGTCCAGGAAAAGGGCGTCGAGGTCGCCGAAGTACACGTCGCTGAGGAACTGTTCCAGGGCGCGGTGCAACATGGGGCCGCGCCAGGCTACGGGCGTGTTGCCTGCGACGAACATGCCGATGGAAATGACTTTTACGCCATAAGCCACTGGCGGGAGGATCATGTCGTCAACCTGTGTGGGCTTCTGTGTGATTCCCATCAGGGCCGGTACGGAGAAACCATGGACGTCCGCATCCACTATTCCAACGCGCAGTCCCTGGGCCGCCAGGGAACAGGCGAGGTTCACGGTGACGGACGACTTGCCCACGCCCCCCTTGCCGCTGGCCACCGCGTACACCTTGGTCAACGAACCCGGCTTGGTGAACGGTATTCCGCGCTGCCCGCCGGGGCCACGGAGCTGCTCTTTGAGGGCTTCGCGCTGGGCGGGCGTCATGACCTTGAGTTCCACGTCCACTCCGGTCACCCCCGGGACCTTGGACAGGGCTGCAGTGGCGTCCTCCGTGATGGTTTCGCGCAAGGGGCACCCGGCAATGGTCAGCAGGACGGCGACGTGGGCTGCGCCGGCCTCATCGGCAGAGACCGATTCCACCATCCCGAGTTCGGTGATGGGGCGGCGGAGCTCCGGATCAATGACGGTTGCCAGGGCAGCACGGAGCGCCTCGGCAGATACGGTGCTCATAAGGTCAGGCTCGGCTTTCGGGGTTCTCGGGTGTTCGCTTGGCAGTGGAATGCTGGGGGCCGGCGCTCCGCGGCGGCCGGACCTTGGGGATCTGCTGGGTGCGGGGTCCGCGGGACTTGTCCCGCTTTTCCTTCAGCTTCTCCTTGACCTTTTCTCCGGAGGATTCGCTGCCATCGGTGGCGGGATCGTGCTCGCGGAGCTCTTCCTGGGCGTCGATGATGTCTTCCAGGAGGCTCCGGAGTTCGGCCCGGACGTAGTCACGGGTGGCCACTTCACGCAGGGCAATACGCAGCGAAGCCAATTCCCGGGTCAGGTACTCGGTGTCGGATAGGTTGCGCTCAGCGCGTTGGCGGTCCTGCTGGAGGGAGACACGGTCGCGGTCGTCCTGCCGGTTTTGGGCCAGCAGGAGCAGCGGTGCTGCGTAGGAGGCCTGGAGCGACAACATCAGGGTCAGGAGGGTGAAGCCAAGCTCCATCCGGTCAAACTGCCACTCAGTCGGCGCGAAGGTGTTCCACGCCAGCCAGAACACACAAAAGATGGTCATGTAGACCAGGAACTGCGGGGTTCCCATGAAACGGGCGAAACCCTCAGTGGCGTTGCCGAAGGCGTCCGGGTTGGGGGAGAACTTGGGCAGGATGCGTTGGCGCCCGCTCAGGGGCGTATCCAGGCTGCTGACGGTACGCCCAGTGGCCTTGGGGGATCGGGTGGCGTTGTTATCAGCCAATGCGGCCTCCAAGTCTCCTTATAGGGGCGTCGTCCTCGTGGGCGCGCCAGTCATCCGGCAACAGGTGATCCAGCACGTCATCAACAGTCACCGCCCCCACAAGGCGGCCGTCGTCGTCGACAACTGGAAGTGAATTCAGGTTGTAGGTTGCCAAGGTCCTGGCGACCTCGCTGATGTGGGCTTGGTCCGAGAGCGGCTCAAGGTTCTTGTCCACAAGGTTGCCCAGAGGTTCCGGCGGCGGGAAACGCAGGAGCTGCTGGATATGCACCACGCCGAGGAATCGGCCCGTAGGCGTCTCCAGCGGAGGGCGGGCAATGAAGATTGATGAGGCCAAGGCAGGGGAGAGCTCCTCGCGCCGGACGTGGGCCAGGGCCTCCGCGACCGTGGCTTCCGGCGGGAGGATGACCGGGACAGGGGTCATGAGGCCGCCTGCCGTGTCTTCGTCGTACTCCAGGAGCCGGCGCACGTCCTCGGCTTCCTGAGGCTCCATAAGCTGCAGCAGTTCCTCGGCCTGCGCTGAGGGCAGCTCAGCGAGGAGGTCTGCGGCGTCGTCAGGATCCATCTCTTCAAGGACGTCTGCGGCGCGCTCCACGTCCAAGGCCGAGAGGATTTCCACTTGGTCGTCCTCGGGCAGTTCCTGCAGCACGTCCGCGAGGCGCTCGTCCTGGAGCTCGCTGGCCACTTCGAACCGGCGCTTGTCGCTCATTTCCTGCAGGGCTTCGGCAAAGTCGGCAGGCTTGAGGTCCTCGTGGGTGGCCACGAACTGGGTGGCCGCCTGCGGCTCGTTGTGGGCGCCCGTCTGGGCATCGGCCCAGTCGATGATCAGGGTCTCGTTGCGACGCAGCCGGCTCAACGGCGACAGGGAGTGGCCGCGGCGGACGAAAAGTTTGCTGACGAACCAGTCCTTGGACCTGTGCTGGTCCATGGCGATGTCCTCGATGGTGGCATCCCCGCTGCCGTCGGCAAGGGTGACGCGGCGATCAAACATCTCGGCCACCACCAGGGTCTCGGCTCCCCGCTGCTCGAAGCGTCGCAGGTTGACCAGCCCGGTGCAAATAATCTGTGTTTGGTCGATGGACGTAATGCGCGTCATGGGCACGAAGACGCGCTTCTTGCCGGGAACTTCCACCACGATGCCCACCACGTGGGGGGCTCCACGGGTGCCCCTGGAGAGCACCACGACATCGCGCAATCGGCCAAGACGGTCACCCAGGGGGTCGAAGACGTCTAGGCCGAGCAGGCGCGCGACAAAGACGCGTGAGGGATGTGTGCTCATGTTTACAGGCTACCGAGTCTGCTCTCTTTTAGCTGAATTCCAGCCGCTTCACATGTCAATGGGACACAATGGGGCTATGTCTAACATTTTTGGTGGTCCCAAAGCTGTCGAGGAGTCCCGGAGCGTCCCACAAGGAGACACCGTCGGCTCATACACCTCGTATTTGGATGCCCAAAAGGCGGTGGATTATCTGGCAGACCAGCAGTTCCCGGTTCAGTTGGTATCGATCGTGGGCAACGACCTCAAAATGGTTGAGCGGGTGACCGGTCGCCTGAGCTACCCGAGGGTGGCCCTGTCCGGTGCTTTGAGCGGCATGTGGTTTGGCCTGTTCGTCGGTGTGATGCTGTCCTTCTTTACGCCGGGCGGCGGACCGTTCTCCATCATCACCTCGGTCCTGATGGGCGCGGCCTTCTTCATGCTCTTCGGCATCGTCACCTATGCCACCCAGCGCGGGAAGCGTGACTTCACCTCCACAAGCCAGGTGGTGGCCACCAACTATGACGTGATCGTCGCCATCGAAGCAGCCCACGAGGCCCGTCGCCTGCTCCACCAGCTGCCGATGAACCCCTCGCAGGCGGCAGCGCCGCAGGCAACGAACTACAACCAGCACAGCGCTCCGCTGCAGCAGCCGGGCCAGGCGCCGGAAAGGCCATCCACATGGAATGACCCTTACGGCCAGCGCGGCACCGGTGAAACCGGCACGCAGGAAAACGGGGATCCGCACGCCGGCGTTGCGCCGTCGAACCACCAGCCGCCGTCGGCTGTCCGCTACCCCGACCTGCCCGACGGCAGGCCGCAGTACGGTGTCCGCGTGACCGAAGGCCACAATGCCCCGCGTGAAGACGGACAGCAAGCCGGCTCCGAGGACACACCGAAACAGCAGTAGTCCCCGGCAAAGGACAAATGCACAGAACAAAGGGAAGGCCACCGGATCTCCGGTGGCCTTCCCTTTATGTTGGCGTTTGCCCTGGGCTGCGCGGGCTAGCCCTGCGACTCCTGGTAGATACCAGCCATCCATGATTCGACGTCGGCTGCCTTGCGGGGCAGGGCGGCGCTGAGGTTGACCGGGCCATCGGCTGTCATCAGGATGTCGTCCTCGATGCGAACACCGATTCCGCGGTACTCGGCAGGGATCGCAAGGTCCTCATTCTTGAAGTACAAGCCGGGTTCGATGGTAAAGACCATGCCCTCGGTGAGGATCCCGTCCAGGTAAAGCTCGCGCTTGGCCTGTGCACAGTCGTGGACATCCAGCCCCAGGTGGTGGCTGGTGCCGTGCGGCATCCAGCGACGGTGCTGCTGGCCCTCGGGGCTGATGGCTTCCTCCACGGACACGGGGAGCAGGCCCCACTCGGCGAGGCGTTCGGCCAGGACCGTGGTTGCTGCGGTGTGGATGTCGCGGAACTTCACGCCCGGCTGCGCGGCTGCGAAACCGGCATCGGCTGCGTCCAGGACGGCCTCGTAGACCTTGCGCTGGACATCAGTGAAGGTGCCCGTGGCGGGCAGGGTACGGGTGACATCGGCAGTGTAGAGGGAATCAGCTTCCACGCCGGCATCGAGGAGAAGGAGTTCGCCCGCGTTGACCTTGCCCGTGTTCCGGGTCCAGTGAAGGACAGTGGCGTTGTTTCCCGAGGCAGCGATGGTGTCATAGCCGAGCTCGTTGCCTTCCTCGCGGGCGCGGGCGAAGAATGCACCCTCAACGACGCGCTCGCCGCGTGCGTGGGTCAGCGCCCGCGGAAGGGCGCGAACGACGTCGGCGAAGCCCTCCACAGTGGCGGCCACGGCGATCTTCATCTGCTCGATTTCCCACTCGTCCTTGAGGAGGCGCAATTCCGAGAGTGCTTCGCTGAGCTTCTCGTCCAAGGCATCGAGTTCGCCCAGGTCCAGGGTTTCGGGATCCTTGGCGGTGTTGTACCGGGCGGTGTCCACCAAAGCGTCAATGTTCTCGTCCACCTTGCGGACCAGGCGGATGGAGATACCACCGATTTCCGGGGCGCCTACGTTCTTGGTAATGGCCATTTCGAGTTCGGCGATATGGGCGCAGGAGAGGCCCAGGCGGGCCTCGAATTCCGCCAGCGTCGGACGGGCACCGATCCAGAACTCACCGGAGCGTGAGTCGGCGTAGAACTGTTCGGTATCGCGGCCGGCCAAGGGACGGAAGTAGAGCGTGGCGGTGTGGTGACCGCCGTCGTCGCCCTTGCCTTCAGCCACCGGCTCAAGGATGAGGACGGCGTCGGGCTCGTGGTCCAGGCCCAGGCCCGTGAGGTGCGCAAAGCCGGAGTGGGGCCGGAAACGGTAATCGCAGTCGTTGGAGCGGACCTTCAGCGGACCGGCCGGGATGACAAGACGTTCGCCTTTGAACAGTTCGGAAATGGCACGACGGCGGCGTGCAGCGTGGTCTGCAACGGCGTCGCGCGCAGGGGTCACCTGCGGGGCGGCAGCCCAATTGCTGGCCATGAATGCTTTGAAAGCATCCGATGTTGGCCTCTGTGAGCGGTTGTTAACGCGCTCCTGCAGCGGCTGGGAATTTGCGGAGTCCATGGTTTGGGTGTTTTCGGCATCGTTCACCGTTACATCGTCCCACCAGTTCGGTGAGGAGGCCAACGGCGCAACGCTCCAAGGAGCCCTGCATCCCATAGGCTGGGAAAGTGAGGATAGACCTGCATGCGCACTCCAATGTTTCCGACGGAACCGAGACACCCGCCGGGGTGATCGTTTCTGCCGTATCGGCGGGCCTGGACGCCGTGGCGTTGACGGATCACGACTCCACCGATGGCTGGGACCAGGCTGCGGCAACCGCCGTGGAACTGGGGATTGCGTTTGTCCCGGGCATGGAGATCTCCTGCCGGACGGAGCAGGGCATCAGCGTCCACCTGCTCAGCTACCTCCACGACCCGTCCCACCCCGGCCTCCTCGAGGAAATCACCAAATCCAAGGACGCACGCCTCACCCGCGCAGAGCATATGGTGACGTTGCTGTCCGAGGACTATCCGCTGACCTGGGACGACGTGATCCACCATGTGGCACCCGGAGCGACGGTGGGCCGCCCGCACATTGCCGACGCCCTGGTGGCCGCCGGAGTCGTCGCGGACCGCACAGAAGCGTTCACCTCCATCCTTACCTCCCATTCGCGGTATTTCGTGCAGCACTACGCGCCCAACCCGGCGGTCGCCGTCGAGCTGGTGCGCGCGGCAGGCGGCGTTCCCGTGTTCGCCCATCCGGTGGCTTCGTCCCGGGGACGGATCGTGGGGGAACGCACCTACCGTGAAATGATCGACGCCGGCCTGCTGGGGGTTGAGGTTGACCACCGGGACAACCCGGAGGACGGCAGGCGGTTCCTGCGCGAGCTGGCTGCCCGGCATGGGCTGCTGATGACAGGATCCTCCGATTATCATGGCACCGGCAAACCGAACCTCCTCGGCGAAAACACGACGCCGGCCGACGTCCTGGCCCGCATTGAGGACCTGGCGACGGGCAGCAAGGTAGTCCGTTGATGGACCTGCAGTTGCTGGCCTCGGTGATCGTCACGCTGTTCGTCATCATGGACCCGCCGGGTACAGTCCCGATCTTCATGTCGTTGACGGCCCAGATGTCACCGAAGGACAGGAACCGCTCGGCTTTTCAGGCCCTTTTGGTGGCCACGGGCGTGATCGTAGTTTTCGCAATTTTCGGCCAATCGATCCTGAACTACATGCACATCTCCCTGGCGGCCCTGCAGGGTGCCGGCGGCCTGCTGCTGGTGCTCATTGCCCTGCAGCTCTTGACGGGGTCCACCAGCGGCGAGGAAAACGCCGCGAAGTACAAGAACGTGGCCTTCGTTCCCCTGGGTACGCCGCTGATGGCCGGGCCTGGTGCGATCGTGGCGGTCATGGTGTTTGTCCAGCAGTCCAAGGACCTGTCAGGCTACCTTGCCGTTGGCCTGGGCATCGCGGTGGTGCTCGCCTCGCTGTACCTGGCCATGCGGTTCGCGGGCGTGGTCCAGCGGGTCCTTGGGGAGAACGGAGTGGAGCTGGTGACCCGCATTGCCGGCCTTTTGCTCTCTGCCATCGCCGTACAGATGATCGCTGACTCGGTGACTGCCTTCGTGAAGGGTGTCGCCTGACAGCTCCCGGCTAGGACGCCGTGGTTTGGGCCTGGTGGAACACGGCCTTGCTGCCCAGGCGTTTCCGCATGACCTCAATGGCCTGCTCGTTCTGGTCGACGCACACGAAGTTCCGGCCCAGTTTGGCTGCCACAGCGCCAAGGGTCCCCGATCCGGCAAAGAAGTCCAGGCACCAGTCGCCCTCGCGGCTTGATGCCGAAACAATCCGGCGGACCAGGCCTTCGGGTTTTTGCGTGGGGTAGCCGGTCTTTTCGCGGCCTGTCGGCGAAACGATGGTGTGCCACCAGACGTCCGTGGGCAACTTACCCAGCTCACGTTTGGCGGGGGTCACCAAGCCCGGAGCCATGTAGGGCTCCCGGTCCACTTCGGCGTTGTCGAAGTGGTACTTGGTGGGGTTCTTCACGTACACCAGGATGTTGTCATGCTTGGTGGGCCAGCGGTTCTTGGCCCGGGCGCCGTAATCGTAGGCCCAGATGATTTCGTTCAGGAAGCATTCCCGGCCAAAGATGGCGTCGAGCATCACCTTGGCGTAGTGCACCTCGCGGTAGTCCAGGTGCAGGTACAGGGTGCCGTCGTCTGCCAGCAGGCGCCAGGCTTCCACGAGCTTGGGCTCCAGGAAAGACCAGTAGTCGCTGAAGGCGTCGTCATAGCTGTGCAGGGCGCCCTTGATGGTGTCGTAGGAGCGGCCCTTGAAGCCCACGCGGTCGCCGTCGCCGTCCGAGTTGCGGACCATCCGGGTTTCCTGGCGTCGCTGGACCCGCCCGGTGTTGAAGGGAGGGTCCACGTAAATGAGTGTGAAGGCGCCGTCCGGCAGCGTTGGAAGGAACTCCGCGTTGTCCGCGTGTACCACCAGGTTGCCGCCGTCCGGCGCCCAAACAGTTTCAGTCATTGAGGAAATTAAGCCTCGGTGCTGCCGGACTGGGCAGCTGCGGTCTGACCGGAGACTACTTCGCCGTTGCGGCGGCGGGTCCGGGTGCGACGTGTACGTGCGGGCTTCTCGGAATTGTCCGTGCCCGTTTCCGGGGCTGCGGCAGCCGGTGCCGCTTCGCCTTCGGAGGTACGACGGCGGCGCGTACGGTTGCGTCCGCCCTCACCCTTGGATTCGCCGGAGTCGGCCTTGCCGGAACGTCCACGGCCGCCATCGCGGCCACGTCCGCCGTCACGGGAGCCGTTACGGTCCGAACCGCCTGAGCGGGAGTTCTTCTTGCCGGTCTCGCCGAGGTCCTCCAGGACCTCGGCGTCCACACCGGCCAGGGTGCGCTTGTTCCGGGGCAAGCGTCCCTTGGTTCCCTCGGGAATATCAAGGTCGGTGTAGAGGTGCGGCGAGGAGGAGTACGTTTCAACCGGCTCCGGAACGCTGAGTCCCAAGGCCTTGTTGATGAGTCCCCAGCGGGGCATGTCGTCCCAGTCAACGAACGTGACGGCGGTGCCCTTGTTGCCTGCGCGGCCGGTGCGGCCAACACGGTGCAGGTAGATCTTCTCGTCTTCAACGCACTGGTAGTTGATCACGTGCGTGACGTCATCGACGTCGATGCCACGGGCGGCGACATCGGTGGCAACCAGGACGTCCACCTTGTTGTTGCGGAAGGCACGCAGGGCCTGTTCGCGGGCGCCCTGGCCCAGGTCGCCGTGGATGGCTGCAGCCGCGAACCCGCGGTCCACGAGTTCCTCGGCGACCTTTGCGGCGGTGCGCTTGGTCTTGGTGAAGATGATGGTCCGGCCACGTCCGCGGGCCTGGAGGATGCGTGCCACGACTTCGGTCTTGTCCATGCTGTGGGCACGGTAGATGAGCTGGCGGATGTCCCGCTTGGTCAGGCCCTCATCGTTCGGGTCAGCCGCACGGATGTGGGTGGGCTGCGTCATGTAACGACGTGCCATCGCGATCACGGGGCCAGGCATCGTTGCGGAGAAGAGCAGCGTCTGCCGCACGGCGGGAGTGCCGGCGATCAGGGTCTCAACGTCCGGAAGGAAGCCAAGGTCCAGCATTTCGTCGGCCTCGTCAAGAATCACCATCTTGACGTTCTTCAAGCTCAGGTGCTTCTGCTTGTAGAGGTCGATGAGTCGGCCAGGGGTACCTACGACGATCTCGACGCCCTTCTGCAGCGCATCGATCTGGGGTTCGTAGGCCCGGCCGCCGTAGATGGTGGCGATGCGCGCGTTGCGCTTGCGCGAGGCCGTCTGGAGATCGTTGGCGACCTGCACGGCAAGTTCGCGCGTGGGGACGATGACCAAGGCCTGCGGTGCGCCGGGGACGGCGAGCTTGTCATAGCCGGCGTCGTCGCGCCCTACAACGCGCTGCAGGGCAGGCACGCCAAAGCCGAGGGTTTTGCCTGTACCTGTCTTGGCCTGGCCGATGATGTCGTGGCCGCCCAGTGCGACGGGCAGGGTCATGGCCTGGATGGGGAACGGGTGGGTGATCCCGGCATCTGCCAAGGACTCCACGATGTCTGCGCGCACGTTGAAGTCTGCGAACGACTTCTCTTCGATCTCGTGGGGCTTCTCGTCCGAGACGATTGTTTCCTCGGGCTCGAGGGTTTCTGTTCCGGTGGGGTCCGTCAGGACTTCATGGGTATGCAATTCACTCACAGGGAGTTTCCTTATTCATTTGGGCATTGGCGCCGCATGCTCAACGGGGGCGGCATAGCCGTACCGGAGCACCAACGGGCGCGCAAGCAAGTCCAGTGGAAGCCGATCGCGGGCTATCTAAGTACTGGCACTGGTGACCAGTTGGTACATCTCAAGATCGCGTAGGGGCGGGCTTGTTGAGTTCAAAAATTAACTGAATCAACGACCGGGCATCCATTACTACACGCCCAGTCTATCCTCTGGGAGCCCGAAAGCCCGGATTGGGGATTGAACGGCGCTATGGCAGCAGTTCAAACAGGATCTCGCGGCTGGCAATGTCAGCCTTGACCAACCGGACGCGGACCTTGGTCCCGGACTCCAGTTCGCCGTCGCAACGGGCGGTCACGGCGGGCTCCGCTATTTGGACGATTCCGTAAGGACCGCCGTTCCCGTTTCCGTTCCCGTTGCCCTTTCCGTTCCCGTTTGGCTTCGAGCCGGAAATGACCACCGCATCAAATTCCTGGCCAACATGGTTGGCAACCAGTGCCGCTTCCACCGTATCCAGGGCGGCACGCTCGAGGCGGCCAGCGAGTTGATCGGACGAGGCCATGATCTCGGGCAAGGACGGCAAGGCTTCCCGGGCCCAGGCAGGGATGTCGCGCTTGTTGCTCAGTGCCTCGCAGATCACCAGGACGAAACGGTCGATGAGGCGGCGCAACGGTGCTGTGGTGTGCGCGTACGGAGCGCCGATGGCTGCCTGGATGACTTCCGTCGGGACCTCGCCGTCGAAAGGTGTGTAGTTGGCACCCCTGAACAACGTCCCGGCTGAGTGCAGGATGGCGAGTTGCTTCGGGTCTGATGCGTCCAGGGTCCGCAGGTATTCGCCGTAGCTGATCCGTCCATCCCAGGGTTTACCAAGGGCCGTGGTCTGCCTTTTGAAGTGACGCAGGGAGCGTTCATCCGGTGCGGGCATGGTGCGCAGTATGCCAACCTTGCCGTCCAGCATCAGCTGAGCTGCCGCCATCCCGGTCATGAGTGAAATCTGCGCGTTCCAGTCCTCCACCGGCAACGACGGGGCAGCAACGATCCTGTACCCGCCGCCGTCGGCCGCTTGGACGATCTCCTGTTCGGGCATGTTCAGGCTCGCGCCGCCGCGGAGGCGTTCGAGTTCTACCCGTTTCAACCCCACTTCCTTGAGGAGCTGCAGTACAGGCGGTGCCGTTCCGTCGTCGATCTGCTCCTGGACGCCCTTGTAACTTAGCTTGGCCCGGCTGCGCACGGTGGCGCGGCCTACTGTCACCGTCACTGCTTCGGCCTGCGCGTCCAGGACGAAATCCCAGACGAAGGCGCCACAGTCCTGCTCTGCCAGCAGGCTGCCGGCATGTTCGCTGATGACTTCCGGGTGCAAGGGAATGCGTCCATCCGGAGCATAGAAGGTCTGGCCGCGCCGGCGTGTCTCCGTGTCGAGGGCACCACCGGGAGCCACGAAGGACGGAACGTCGGCGATCGCATAGAGGACCTTGTAACCGTCACCGGCGCGCTCTATGAACAGCGCCTGGTCCAGGTCTGTCGACGTGGCCGGGTCGATGGTGACAAACGGAATGTCCCGAAGGTCGCGTTCAGGCAGCTTCAGGTCCGCCACGGCTTTTCGGGCTTCTTCCACTGCCCCCGTGGGGTAGTCGCCTGGGAGTTCCAGCTCCGTCCGGAGTGCGGCGAGGGCCGCTGCGAGCTGGTCCGACGAGTCGTCGACGTTGGGTGCAATCCGA
Source organism: Paenarthrobacter sp. CAP02 (assembly GCF_040137855.1). Lineage (NCBI taxonomy): Bacteria > Bacillati > Actinomycetota > Actinomycetes > Micrococcales > Micrococcaceae > Paenarthrobacter > Paenarthrobacter sp. CAP02. The sequence goes on from NZ_JBEEII010000004.1 coordinate 26,530, forward strand.
TGATGTGACACGAAAATCAGGGTAGCCCGGATTCCGGGGATCACACCATGTCAAGGCCGCACGGTGAGCGACTTTCGCTAAATTGAGTCCAGGGCTTCCAGCAGCGACTTGGCAGCCGCCGTCGGGTCTGCGGCTTCGGTGATGGCACGGACAACCACGATCCTGCTGGCCCCCGCCGAAAGGACCTGTTCCACGTTGCCCAGGTCGATGCCGCCAATAGCGAACCAGGGGAGCTGCACGGCGCCGTCGGTCGTTTCCGTGGCACGCCTCATCGCTTCTGCGGCATATGTGACCAGGTCCGGCCCAACGGCTTGGCGCCCTGGTTTGGTGGGTGTCGCCCAAACCGGACCGACACAGAAATAGTCCAGGCCGCCGTCGCCGGTAGAAGCGGCAATGGCCGCATTGACCTGCTCCGGAGTGTGCGTGGAAAGTCCAATCGCGGCAGGGGCCGGGAGGAAGGTCCGGGCCACCGGAAGGGGCAGGTCCTTCTGGCCCACGTGGAACACAGGAGCCCCGGAAACACTGGCAATATCGGCCCGATCGTTGACAGCCCACAGTCGGCCGTGCCGCTCTGCCACACTCCGCAGGATGGCCAGCAAGTCCAGTTCTTCGGCTGCCTCGATCGACTTGTCCCGGAGCTGGATGATGTCCACCCCACCCTCGAAGGCGGCATCGACGAAGTCTTTGAAATCGCCCTGTCGCTTCCGGGCATCGGTGCACAAATAGAGTCGGGCTGAGGCGAGGGATTCAGGCTGGGTCATGGGAACCAGAGTAGTTCCTCTACACTGGGCACGTACTGCGGGAGCCGCGACGTTCGACTATGTGACCGTCCGGCTGAGAGGGCTTCAGCGCCGACCGCTTGACCTGATCCGGCTAATACCGGCGTAGGGAAGGGAACACATGGCAGACGCCATTCATGCAGATGTAGCCATTATCGGCGGCGGCATCATCGGGTTGGGCATCGCCCACCAACTGCGCAGGCTGGGCCGCTCAGTCGCACTCATCGACCCTTGGCCCGCAAACGGCGCAACTTTCGCAGCGGCCGGGATGCTGGCACCCGTCAGTGAACTGCACTACCAGGAAGAAGAACTCCTGGAACTCATGGTCGAATCCTCCCGGCTGTGGCCCGCTTTTGTTGGCGCGCTGGCCGGAGGGGCGCACGCCGCCGGATACCGCACGACGCCGACCCTCGCCGTGGGTGCCGACGCCGCCGACCGCCGCGCGCTCGCAGACCTCCGGGTGGTACAGAAGGCTGCAGGCTTGGGAGTGGAGCCATTGGCCCTCCGGGAGGCGAGGGAGCGTGAGCCCTTGCTGAGTCCCCAAATTTCCTGTGCCTTCGACATCCCCACCGACCACCAGGTGGATCCCCGCAAGCTCGCCGCCTGCCTTTTGGCCGAACTGTCGGATCACTCTCCCGATGATCCGAGCTGGGTTACGGGGGCGGACGACGGATTCGCTGTGAAAGCGCTGGCACATCGTCTCCTGTGGGATGAAGGCAGGGTCTCTGGAGTCGAACTCGAGTCAGGCACCAAAGTCTTTGCCACCGACACGGTGGTCGCAAACGGTCTGGGCGCCGCCGGCTTGGACGGCCTGCCCGAAGGGCTCACGCTTCCACTGCGGCCGGTCTATGGTGACATCCTCAGGCTTCGGGTTCCGGACAACCTGCAACCTCTCGTTACCTCCACCGTCCGGGGGATAGTGCGGGGCGTTCCCGTCTACATCGTCCCCCGCGACGACGGCACCGTGGTGATCGGAGCGACCCAGCGTGAGGACGGACTGTCCACGGCCTCCAACGCCGTCTCGGCGGGCGGCGTCTATCAACTCCTGCGCGACGCCCAGGTCCTGGTCCCCGCGGTCGCCGAACTCGAACTCCTGGAGGCAACAGCCCGCGCCAGGCCAGGGACGCCGGACAACGCACCGTTGCTTGGCCGCGTCGCCGGAACCAATGGCGACATTGAGGGTTTGGTGGTTGCCACCGGGTTCTTCCGTCACGGAGTCCTGCTGACACCGGTAGCCGCAAGGATTGTCGGCGAACTGATCAACGGATCGACCGATGCACAGTGGGCCCCTTTCCGCCCCGACCGCTTTACGGCCAGCGCAACCGGTCCACGGAACTTCGTCCCAGCACACGCCCGCAGCAAGGAAAGCGCATGAACATCAAACTCAATGGATCCGACCATGCAGTGGCCGATGACGCCTCTGTCAGCACCCTCGTCACCGCCATCACCGGCCGCGAACTGGACCACAGGGGACAGGCGGCCGACGGCGGCAAGCTGGGTGTCGCCGTCGCGCGCAATTCAGAGGTGGTGCCGCGCAGCCAGTGGGCGGCAACAGCACTCGCCGACGGCGATGAACTCGAACTCGTTACCGCAGTCCAGGGAGGCTGAACAATGACCACAACAAGCACTGCCCCCAGCACCGACGCCTTGGTGATCGACGGCGTCGACTTTGGTTCTCGACTGATCATGGGAACAGGGGGTGCCCCGAGCCTGGACGGTTTGGGCGCTGCGCTCCTGGCCTCGGGTACGGAGCTGACCACCGTAGCCATGCGGCGCTATTCGCCGGCAGAAACCGGGTCTCTCTTCCAGCTCCTGGTGGACCACAACATCCGGGTGTTGCCCAACACGGCCGGCTGTTTCACGGCGAAGGACGCGGTGATGACCGCCGAACTTGCCCGCGAGGCGCTGGAGACCGATTGGGTGAAGCTGGAAGTCATCGCGGACGAGCACACACTCCTCCCCGATGCCGTTGAACTCGTCGATGCTACGGAGCAGCTGGTCAACCGCGGGTTCAAGGTCTTCGCTTACACCAATGATGATCCGGTCCTTGCCCTGCGGCTGGAAAACCTTGGCGCCACCGCGGTGATGCCGCTGGGCTCACCCATCGGGACGGGCCTGGGCATCCTGAACCCGCACAATATTGAGCTGATTGTGTCACGGGCATCGGTGCCCGTGGTGCTCGACGCCGGGATCGGAACCGCTTCCGATGCCGCGCTGGCCATGGAACTGGGTTGCGACGCCGTCCTGCTGGCTACAGCGGTGACGCGTGCACAGAACCCGGTGCAGATGGCGGAGGCCTTCAAGCACGCTGTCATTGCCGGCCGTTTGGCCAGGCAGGCAGGCCGGATTCCCCGGCGCGAACACGCCTTGGCGTCCTCCGCGATGGAGGGACGCGCCGAGTTCCTTTAGGGCGTTAACCAGCGATGGCCATCACCCGCGGGTGATGGCCATCGCTGTAAGTGGCGCTTAGAGCCGGAGGGCCCTGGTGAGGGCCTCGGTATCGTGCTTGGTCCGGGTCCGGCCGAAGTACACCACAACCGCCGCGGCTGCCGCGGTTCCGATGACGATGGGGAGAACCCACGGAATCCAGGTGACCCCCGGTTGGTAACCCAAGCCCGCGCTGATGAAGGCAATCCAGCTCAGCGCCGCAACAGCGGTTGAAACGCCTACCGGTAGGGCGACGCCGTACCTGCCGTGCCGCTTGTCGTTGGCCCAGACAATGAAGCCCGTGGCAATGGCTGCAAGAACAACCACGACGAGTGAAAGCATGAAGACTCCTTAGCGGACGACGGGTGGTGGGGGAATGCTAGAGGGCGCCGAAGCCCACGCGGCGGACTTCCTCGGCGCCGATCTCCACATAGCCCAAAACGTTGCCAGGAACGATGACCTGGCGGCCCTTCTCATCCGTGAGGCGCAATTCCGAGCCCTTGGACACGGCCTCCGCCACGATCTTGGCTACGGCGTCGGCATCCAAAGCGGATTCGAGCACAATTTCGCGGCCAACGTTCTGAATGCCGATCTTTACTTCCACAGCAAGGCCTCCAAGCCAATCAAGTTTTGAATCAGTCCTCTATTTGTAGCTTAGGACTCTTTGGGGAATCGACTGATTCCGCGCCAAGCTAAACGATAGATCAGATCGCTGGCCACATCGAGGTCCAGGTTTCCGTCTGTCTCAAGCCAATACCGCGCGCTGACCTGCGCCATTCCGGCCAGGCCGCGGCCAAGGAGCTGCGCTTCCAGGGGCGGCAGCTTGGTGTCCTCGGCGATGACATGGGCCACGGCGTCCGCAAACGTCTTGTTGAACGTTTCCAGCCGGGAACTGACATCGGGGTCGTTGATGAGGTCCGACTCAAACACCAGCCGGTGCGCTTGGTCGTCGTCGGCAATGAACCTGTAGTAGGCCCGCATGACTGCCTTGACGCGCTCTTTGTTGTCCGTTGTGGAGTTCAGGGCGCTTAGCATCAGGTCCGTCAGCGTCGCGAGATGGCTGTCCAGCAGGGCCATGTAGAGCTCGCGCTTCGACGGGAAGTGTTGGTACAGGACCGGCTTGCTCACATGTGCGGTCTCTGCGATTTCGTCCATGGCTGCGCCGTGGAACCCGTTGGCAACGAAGACTTCCAACGCTGCGTTGAGCAACTGTGCGCGGCGCTCGTCCCTTGGCAGCCTTGGCGATCGAGGCGAACCGGTCCGTTCCTGCTTCGCGGGTGCTCCATCGTTTGCACGTGTGCCGTCAGCCACAGTCTGCCGCCTTTCCTTTGCAGTTATGACCACTCTACCGGTGGGTAATATGACCGGGCGGTATCTGCGGGCATACATTGGGGTATGGCCTCAATTGCTGCTGTCCGCACCGCTGCGCCCGCCGTCCTTCCGCCCCTTGTGGAACCGGCCGCTGAACTTACTCCGGCCGAGGTGGAGCGGTACTCCCGGCACCTCATCATTCCGGAAATCGGCGCCGTGGGCCAACGCAGGCTTAAGAATGCCAGAGTCCTCGTCATAGGCGCCGGCGGGCTCGGTTCCCCGGCCCTGCTGTACTTGGCTGCAGCCGGGGTGGGAACTTTGGGCATCGTGGACGACGACTCTGTGGACCTCAGCAACCTTCAGCGCCAGGTCATCCACGGGGTGAAGGACGTGGGTACGCCCAAGATCGAGTCCGCACGCGACGCGATCGCCGAGCTCAACCCCTTGGTGAACGTGGTCCTGCACAATCTCCGCCTGGATTCTTCCAACGCCCTGGATTTGTTTGCCGATTATGATCTCATCCTTGACGGTGCTGACAACTTTGCCACGCGGTACCTCGTGAACGACGCCGCGGCCATCCTCGGCAAACCCTACGTGTGGGGATCCATCTTCCGCTTCGACGGGCAAGTCAGCGTTTTCTGGGCCGAACACGGACCCACCTACAGGGACCTCTACCCCGAGGCGCCTCCGGCCGGCTCCGTGCCGTCGTGTGGCGAGGGCGGAGTGTTCGGCATGTTGTGCGCGGCTGTTGGATCGCTCATGGTGACCGAAGCCGTGAAGCTGATCACCGGCGTCGGGCGTTCCTTGCTGGGACGCGTGGCACTCTTTGACGCCTTGGGCGGCAGTTGGCGGGAAATCAAGGTGTCCAAGGATCCGGAAGCCGAACCCATCACCGAACTGACCGACTACGAGGCCTTCTGCGGCGTCACTCCCGTCACGGCCACTGACCAGGACCACACCGTCACGGCCACCGAGCTGGCAGCGATGCTCGCCGAGCGGGCGTCAGGGGAGCGGGACTTCGAACTGGTGGATGTCCGTGAATCAGGCGAGCACAGCATTGTGAGCATTGATGGTTCCGTGCTGATCCCACAAGGCCGGATCCTGGCCGGAGAGGCGTGGTCCCACCTGCCACAGGACAAGGACATTGTGTTCCACTGCAAGGCCGGAACGCGCTCGGCGGCGGTCCTGGAGGCCGCGCAGAAGGCGGGCTATACGCGCGTCAGCCACCTCGACGGCGGTATCCTCGCCTGGGTGCGTGACGTGGAACCCCAAAAGCCCGTTTACTGAGCGTTGCCCGTTCCGGCCGTTATCTGTAAAGCTCAACCATGAGCGAAGAACGGGCAGAGACCCAGCAACACCCAATTGGTTCCGGTTTTGGACACGGTTCCACGGCCCGGGAGGTCATCGACGGGATCGACCTCTCCGGAAAATCGGCGATCGTCACGGGCGGATATTCGGGGCTAGGCCTGGAGACCGTGCGGGCACTGGCCTCCGCAGGCGCCTCCGTGACCGTCCCCGCACGACGCGTGGAACATGCCAGGGAAGTGCTGGCCGCGGCCGGGCTCGGCGACGTCGTCACAGTGGAAGAAATGGACCTGGCTGACCAGGACAGCGTCAAGGCATTCGCCCAGCGGTATTTGGCCGGGCACAGTTCCTTGGACATCCTGATCAACAACGCCGCCATCATGGCCAGCCCGGAACAACGGGTAGGTCCTGGCTGGGAGGCGCAGTTCGCAACCAACCACTTGGGGCACTACACCCTGGTTAATGCTTTGTGGCCGGCCCTTGCCGCCTCGGGGGATGCCCGCGTCATCTCCCTCTCGTCCACCGGCCACAAGTTGTCGCCGATCAGGTTCGACGACGTCCACTTTGACGGCGGCTACGACAAGTGGCGCGCCTACGGCCAGGCAAAAACGGCAAACGCGCTCTTCGCCGTGGAATTGGACCGCCTGGGCCAGGACTCCGGAGTCCGGGCCTTCGCGGTTCATCCTGGTGGCATCATGACAGAGCTTCAACGTCATTTGCCCAAGGAAGAGATGGTCGCAGCGGGATGGATGGATGCGGAGGGTAACGTCCGCGAAGGATTCAAGACGCCGGAGCAAGGCGCTGCTACCTCGGTGTGGGCTGCGACTTCCCGGGCCCTGTCAGGTATGGGCGGTGTCTACTGTGAAGACTGCGACGTTGCCAAGCCCACGGACAAGGAATCGCCGTTGGCGAGGTATCAGGGGGTGGACGCGCACGCCATCGACAAGGCGGACGCCGCCAGGCTTTGGGAATTGTCAGCGAAGCTGACGGGAGTCAACGCTTTCGCCTAGCAGGCGGTGTCAGGCGCTTTCGGAGCGGAGTTGCCCGTGATCCACAGGGCACTCCGCGGCCGGGGCTGCTGCAGGTTGCTCAACCTGGATGCCGTACAGCGCCTCAAGTGCTGCGACGTACTCCTCCTGCTGGCCGTTGGCGGCCAGTTCACGGGCCCTGACGGTAGGGATGTGGAGGAGCTGCTTGACCATCCGGCGCAGGGCGAATTCGACTTCCTCCGCGGCAGCCGTGCAACCGTGGCGGGCACGGACCTTCTCCATCTCAGCGTCCAACACGTTCATGGTGTGCCGGCGCAGCGCGACAATGGCCGAATCCACGGAGCGTGCCTCACGCTCGGACTCAAAGGAAGTGGCCGCGCCGGTGACGATTGCGCTGGCCTGGGACAACGATTCTGCCTGTTCCTGGGGTGCAGCGAGCCGGACGGATTCAAGCGTGAGGAGTTCCACGCCGTCGAGTTCGCCGACCGCGGGATCGAAATCATGGGTCAGGGCGAGGTCGATCGCAATCAAGGGCTTATTGGACTGTGCCCGGACGCGCGCAAGGTCCGCTGCTTCCACGCGGTTGTCCGAACCGCTGCAACCGATCATGACGTCAGCTGCGGCGACAGCAGCGGGGAGCGTTTCGGCGTCGAGCGCTGTACCCCCGCGGGTGGCTACGAAAGCCTCGGCACGGCCGGAGGAAGAATAGACGGAGATCGCGGTGCAGCCGCGTTCGCGCAGGAGTGACATGGTGGCACCCGCATAGGCGCCGGTGCCGAAGACTACGACGTTCTTGGTGGACCAGTCATCGTTCTCGGCGAGGTCGGTGGCGAGGTCCAAAGCAACGGAGACAATCGACAGGCCGCGGGAGCCCAACGCTGTCTGCGCGCCGACGTCCTTGGCGGTTTTGGAAGCTGCTTGGAAAAGCCGGACCAAGCCGGAGCTCGCCGTGCCTTCCTGCTGGGCAGTGATCAGGGCGCGGCGGACCTGGCCTGCGATTTCGCGCTCACCCACCACTGCCGAGTCCAGCCCGGCGCTCACGGCGAAGAGGTGCCTGGTGACGTCCGGGCCGGTGTGGGTCGCAAAGGAGCGGGAGACGAGTTGCTCGTTCAGGCCGCTCAGTTCGCTGATCTGGGACACCAGGGCAGAGCGGGCCGCTTCGATGTCATCGCCGTTGCCTGTTTCGCCGTAAATCTCGTAGCGGTTGCAGGTGGCAAGCACCACCGCACCGGAAACCACGGGCGAATCCGTCAGGGCCGCGGAGGCAAGCTCGGAGGAACCGTTGCTCAACTGAGCGACAGTTTCAAGGTCGATGTCGGCGTGTGTAGCCACCAATGAGAAAAGAACCACAGCAACCCCATCATAGCTTTTTCGTAGCCCGGTAGAACAATATGGCGCCGTGGTGATCCACACGCGGATGCGTGATCCCCGCCACAGCGGCTCCTTTTGGGCTCGACGTGACAGCTTGTCGTTATCTTTTGCCCCGGATTTTCGGCACAATCAAAGGCATGACTTCTAGCTCGGCAGCATCCCAGAGTACGGCCTCCAACGCCCCGGCGGGAGCCCTCGGCCCCAACCACCCGCTGAAGGACGGCCGTACCTCGGACTCGCCGCTGATCACGGCATACCGTGGCGGCAAGCCGTCGCGGCGGCCGGTGTGGTTCATGCGCCAGGCCGGCCGTTCCCTTCCTGAGTACCTCAAGGTCCGCGAAGGCGTTGCCATGCTGGACTCGTGCCTGCGTCCTGAACTCGCCGCCGAGATCACGCTGCAGCCCGTCCGGCGCCACGACGTCGATGCCGCCATCTTTTTCTCGGACATCGTCATTCCCTTGAAGCTGGCGGGCGTTGGCGTGGATATCGTGCCCGGCGTGGGGCCGGTCCTGGACAAGCCCGTCCGCACGGCTGCCGATGTCGCCGCTCTTCCCACCCTGACCTGGGAGGCACTGGAGCCAATCCGTGAGGCCGTGCGCCTGACGGTCGCGGAGCTCGGAAAGACTCCGCTGATCGGCTTCGCAGGTGCGCCGTTCACGCTGGCCGCCTACATGGTTGAGGGTAAGCCCTCCCGCGACCACCTCGGCCCGCGGACCATGATGCACGCCGACACTGAGACCTGGAACGCGCTGGCCAACTGGGCCGCCGATACGTCGGGAATGTTCCTCCAGGCGCAGCTGGAAGCCGGAGCCTCGGCCGCGCAGCTCTTTGACTCCTGGGCAGGCTCCCTGGGCCTTGCCGACTACACCAAGTACGTAGCACCGGCCTCCGCCCGCGCACTGGACCATGTCCGGGACCTCGGTGCTCCGTTGATCCACTTCGGCACCGGCACGTCCGAACTCCTGGTTGCCATGCGCGACGTCGGGGTGGACGTGGTGGGCGTGGACTACCGGCTTCCCCTTGATGAAGCGAACCGTCGCCTTGGCGGGGCCGTTCCGTTGCAGGGCAACATCGATCCCGCACTGCTGTCCGCGCCCTGGGACATCCTGGAGGCGCATGTCCGCGAGGTTATCGCAGCCGGCGCCCACGCCCCGGGCCACGTCCTGAACCTGGGCCACGGCGTCCCTCCGGAAACGGATCCGACCGTCCTGACCCGCGTCGTGGAACTCATCCACTCGATTCCGGCAGAGTAGGGCTCATGCGCGGCGGACATCCAACGCCCACAGCCCGTCCCGCAGGACCACGTGCCGTGGTGGTGGGCGGTGGCATTTCAGGGCTCCTTGCTGCGCGGGAACTTGCCATGGCCGGCATGCCGGTCACGGTCCTCGAGGCCACCGGCGCCTGGGGTGGTTGCGTGGGCAGCCACGTAGTCGCAGGGCTCCAACTGGACAGCGGCGCAGAGTCATATGCCACGAGGTCTTCGGCGGTAGCCGACCTCGCCAGGGAGCTCGGACTCGGCGACAGGATCGTAGCCCCGCACCCCGGTGGTGCCTGGGTGCAGCTGCCGGACGGCCCGCAGGAGTTGCCCAAGACCGGAGTCCTCGGCATACCAGCCAACCCCTGGGACCCGGAGGTCCGGCGTTCACTGGGCTTCCTCGGTGCCGTGCGCGCCTCCTGGGACCGGTGGTTGCCGGCGTCGGTGGGTACGTCCTCGGACGTCACCAGTGTTGCCTCCCTTGTGCGGACCCGGATGGGCAGGAAAGTCCTGGAACGCCTTGTTTCCCCAGTGGTGGGCGGTGTCCATTCCGCCGACCCCGCCCTCCTGGACGTGGACATGGTTGCGCCCGGGCTCCGGGCTGGAATCCGAACACACGGTTCCTTGTCGGCGGCCGTCGCAGCCCAGCGCAAAGTTGCTGCCGTCCCGGCCGGCGACAATGCGTCAGCCCGGAAAACAGGCTCCGGGCTTGCCAAGGCGGGTTCCGCCGTCGCCGGCTTGGCAGGCGGCATGAACACCTTGGTGACTGCCTTGGTGGCCGACCTCCGCGGGCGTGGTGTGGACCTGCTCACCGGAACTGCGGCGACGGACGTCGTGAAGACTTCGGCCGGTTGGCGTGTCACCGCCGGTGATTCCCCGTACGACGCCGGCCACCTGGTGGTTGCGCTGGACGGCCCGGCGGCTGTGGGCCTGTTAGAGAAGTCGCTGCCGGCATTGTCCGACCTGCGTCCGGCGCCAGGGCCCTTGGTGAGCCTGGTGACGATGGTGGTTGACGTGCCAGAACTTGATCGGCGACCCCGCGGAACCGGCATCCTCGTGGCGCCACAGACCCCGGGGATCACAGCGAAGGCGCTGACGCACGCCACGGCTAAATGGGATTGGCTTGCCGGGGAAGCCGGTCCTGGAACCCACGTGCTGCGGCTGTCCTATGGTCGCCGCGAGGATGCGGGTGGATCCCCGGATGTGGTCCTGGATGACGAATCCCTCCTCTCGGCGGCCTTGGCCGATGCCTCACAGTTGTTGACGGTGCCGGTATCCCGGGCGGATGTTGTGGATTGGGATGTGGTGCGCTGGGCAGGTGCCCTGCCGTTCGCCGCCGTCGGTCATAAACAGCGCGTGGCGCACGTCCGTGAGGTGTGCGCCGCTGCGGAGGGGCTGACGGTTGTCGGAGGGTGGTTGGCAGGCAACGGCTTGGCCGCGGTCGTGTCGGATACCCGGAAGCAACTCAGCGAGGCAATCAAGCGCGGGCCCGCCATTGTGTGATTTGTATCACTTCTACGCCCTGTAGAACTGATCCGTTTCGACTTAGCGCCATGCACGGGGCAAACTTGAACCATGAGCCACACTTCTGCCGAATCTGTCACTAAAACTGCTGGAACCGACGAGCAGTTCTTCACGCTTTGGACCGTCTTCAAGCGCTCGGCCGACGTCCTGCGCAGCGGCGAGGCTGCCCAGGAATTCGAAGCCCTGATCGAAACGCTCGCCGACGGCGGCGTGGTCCTCCGAGGTAGCTATGACGTGTCGGCGATGCGCTCGGACGCCGACATCATGGTGTGGCTCCACGGCGCCAAGCCCGAGGACCTGCAGTCCGCCGTCCGCTCCATCCGCCGCAGCAAACTGTTCGCAGGAACGGAAATTGTCTGGTCCGCCATGGGCGTGCACCGCGAGGCCGAGTTCGCCAAGAGCCACGTGCCCGCCTACGCGCGTGGCGTCGAGCCCAGCACCTGGCTCTGTGTCTACCCGTTCGTCCGCTCCTACGAGTGGTACATCCTGCCGGCCGAAGAGCGCGGCGCCATGCTCCGCGAACACGGTTTGCTGGGCCGCGAATTCCCGCAGGTCATCTCCAACACCGTCTCCTCCTTCGCGCTGGGGGACTGGGAATGGATCCTTGGACTTGAGGCACCGGAACTGGTGGACCTGGTCGACCTGATGCGCCACCTGCGCGACAGCGAAGCCCGCAACCACGTCCGTGAAGAAATCCCGTTCTACACCGGCCGTCGCATCAGCGCCGCCGAGATTGCTGAGGTCCTGGCATGAGTGAGCTCCCCCTTTCCACCGAACCGAACAGCGTCACCGAGCGCGGCCGCCAGGAACCCAAGAACTACGACGCCGTCCTGCTGGCGTCCTTTGGTGGACCCGAAGGCCAGGAGGACGTCATACCCTTCCTGCGCAACGTCACCCGTGGCCGTGGCATCCCCGACGAACGCCTGGAAGAGGTGTCGCACCACTACCGCGCGTTTGGTGGCATCAGCCCTATCAACCAGCAGAACCGTGAGTTGAAGGCTGCGATCGAAGCCGAGCTGGCACAGCGCGGAATCGAGCTGCCCGTCCTGTGGGGCAACCGGAACTGGGACCCGTACATCGCCCCCGTCCTGCAGGATGCATACGACGCCGGCCACCGCCGGATCCTGATGCTCACCACCAGCATCTACTCCTGTTACTCCAGCTGCCGCCAGTACCGCGAAGACATCGGCGTTGCGCTGACCGAAACCGGCCTGGACGGCAAGCTCGAGGTGGACAAGATCCGCCAGTACTTCGACCACCCTGGTGTGGTTCAGCCCTTCCTTGAGGGGACAGCCGCCGGGCTTGAAGAGATCCGGGGCAAGCTGGCTGCTGCCGGCGAAACCGACCCGGACTCGAAGATCCGTGTCCTGTTCGCTACCCACTCCATTCCCACCCGCGATGCCGAGGCCGCCGGCCGTTCAGACGACGAGCCGCGCGAGTTCGCTGAAGGATCTGCCTACGCAGCCCAGCACCTTGCCAACGCCAAGGCCATCATGGATACCGTGGCACCCAACGTCGCATGGGATCTGGTGTACCAGTCGCGCTCGGGCGCACCGCACATTCCCTGGCTGGAGCCGGACATCAACGACCACCTCGAGGAAATCGCTCCTGAAGGTGTCAAGGGCGTTGTCATTGTTCCCCTCGGTTTCGTCAGCGATCACATGGAAGTTGCCTGGGACCTCGACACTGAGGCGCTGGAAACGTGCCAGAACCTCAACATCGAGGCCACTCGCGTTCCCACGCCGGGCACGCATGCAGCCTTTGTTTCCGGTCTCGTGGACCTGATCTGCGAACGTACCGTGGATAACAACATCGCCGATCGTCCGCATGTCACCGACCTCGGACCGTGGTACGACGTGTGCCGTCCCAACTGCTGCGAGAACTTCCGCGGTGCCAAGCCTGTCATCGCCGAAGTCGGTACCCGCGTCGGCATCGGCCACGACGCGTACGCCGCGTCGGAGGCCGCCAAGTGACCGTCCGCATCGGCACCAGGGCCAGCAAGCTGGCCCTGACCCAGACGCAGCAGACTGCCGACAAGTTGGCTGCTGTCGGCGGTTTCCCGGTAGACCTCGTGCACATCCGGACCGAGGGCGACGTCAAGACAGGTTCCCTCTCCCAGATGGGCGGCACAGGCGTGTTCGTCGCGGCGCTCCGTGATGCGCTGCTGGCCGACACCTGCGATGTCGCCGTGCATTCCCTGAAGGACCTGCCCACAGGGGCGGCCCTTGGCCTGAGTATCGCTGCGACGCCAAAGCGCGTCGACGTCCGGGATGTCCTCTGCGCGCGCGACGGCATGACGCTCGCGGAACTGCCGGGTGGCGCGCAGGTGGGCACCGGCTCGCCCCGCCGTGCAGCCCAGCTTCGGGCCGCGCGGCCGGACATCGAGGTCCTCGATATCCGGGGCAACGTTGACACCCGCCTTGGCAGGGTCCCGGGGCTTCCGGGAAACACCACGTCCGAGGTTGTTCCCGGTAAGTCATGCGACCTGGACGCCGTGGTGCTCGCCGCTGCCGGCCTGGAGCGGATGGGCCGGCTGGACACCGTCAGCGAGTTCTTCGAAACCAGCGTCATGTTGCCGGCACCTGGGCAAGGGGCGTTGGCCATCGAATGCCGCACGGAGGATGCTCCCAACCAGGCAGGCACGACGGAGGGCTCCAACGGTGTGTTGGCGCAGGCCCTGGCCGCGCTGGACGACGACGACACCCGCCTTGCGGTGACAGCTGAGCGTGCGGTCCTTGCCAGGCTCGAGGCCGGCTGCGCGGCTCCCGTAGGTGCCTTCGCCTTCCGCAAGGGGAGCATGCTTCACCTCGAAGCTGCCGTCTGCTCCGTGGACGGGACCAAGACCGTGCGCGAGAAAAAGGCCACCGACGGCCTCACTGAGGTGGGAGCCACCCTGCTGGGCATCGAGGTTGCCGAGCTGTTGCTCGCCGCCGGCGCGGCGGAGATTGCGGATCTTGCCGCATCCTAAGCCCTTGGAAGCACAAACCTTGGCCGGCCGGCGCGTCCTAGTTACCAGGACCGCCGACCGCGCCCAGGCTTTGGCTTCACTCCTCACCGGAGCCGGTGCGGAGCCACTGGTTCTTCCACTGATCGATTTCGAACGGGCCCAAGACCAGTCCCCGTTGGATGAGGGCATTGACCGGCTTTCCGCGGGCGGATTCGACTGGCTGGTCGTCAGCAGCATCACCACGGTACGTGTCCTGCTGGAAAAGGCTGCCGAACGCGGTGTCACCCTTGCTCATCTGGTCCCCGCCGGGACCAGGGTGGCCACCGTGGGCGAGTCGACCAGGCGCGCGCTGGAGTCCGTTGGACTCACAGTTGCGCTGGCGCCCGTCGAGGCACAGTCGGCAGATGGCCTCCTTGAGCTCTGGACAGCGGCACCCGGCCAGGTCTTCCTGCCCCAAGCAGATATTGCCGCGCCGGGCCTCCGTGAAGGCCTTGCAGCGAAGGGCGCCGACGTTACTGCCGTGACCGCCTACCACACCGTTGATTTCCCGGCCCACACCGGGCGCCGCCTGACAGCGGAGCTGCCGTCCGCCGTCGTGGTTGAAGACCAAGCACCGCGGATCATGAGTCCGGCAGAAGCGCGGGAGGCCCTGGACGCCGGGACCATGGACGCCGTGGTGCTCGCCTCGCCCAGTGGCGCACGGCGCATCGCCAGGGACTTTCCGGGATTGGGCCGCTGCCAGGTCATCGCGATTGGACGTCCGACGGCGGCTGCGGCCTCCCAGCTCGGACTCGCCGTGGCTGCCACGGCCAAAGAACCAACACCGGACGGCATCGTGGCCGCACTGGTATCTGTTTTCGCCAACGAAGGGAACCCGCAATGAGCTTTCCAAACCATCGTCCCCGCCGCTTGCGCACAACTCCCGCCATGCGCAGGCTGACCGCCGAGAACCGGCTGGCCCCCGCAGACCTGATCCTCCCGGCATTCATCCGGGAGGGCCTCACCGAACCGAGCCCCATCAGCTCCATGCCGGGCGTCGTCCAGCACACCACCGACTCCCTGAAACGTGCTGCCGCCGAGGCCGTGCAGCTGGGAGTGGGCGGCATCATGCTGTTCGGCGTACCCGCGGTCCGGGACGCGCAGGGCACTGCGTCCCTTGACCCTGACGGTGTCCTGAACAAGGCAATCCGCGACGTCAAAGCCGAAGTCGGTGACGACCTGGTGATCATGGGCGACGTGTGCCTGGACGAATTCACCGACCACGGCCACTGCGGTGTACTGGACGCCGAGGGCTACGTGGACAATGACGCCACGTTGGAAATCTACGGCAAGATGGCAGTGGCCCAAGCAGATGCCGGCGCGCACGTCCTGGGCCCTTCGGGAATGATGGACGGCCAGATCGCCGTCATCAGGCAGGCCCTGGAGGAATCCGGCCACAAGAACACCGCGGTCCTGGCGTACGCCGCAAAATATGCTTCCGCTTTCTACGGCCCGTTCCGTGAGGCCGTTGATTCCCAGCTGAAGGGTGACCGCCGGACCTACCAAATGGACGCGGCCAACCGTCGCGAAGCCATCCTCGAAGTCGAGTTGGACTTGGAGGAAGGAGCGGACATGGTCATGGTCAAGCCGGCCATGAGCTACCTGGACATCCTTGCCGACGTCGCCGCCATGAGCCCGGTACCCGTCTCGGCCTACCAAATCTCAGGCGAGTACGCCATGATCGAAGCGGCTGCGGCCAACGGCTGGATCGACCGGCGTGGTGCCATCACCGAGTCCGTGCTGGGGATCAAGCGGGCCGGCGCCGATACCGTATTGACCTACTGGGCCTCCGAATTGGCAGGCTGGCTGAAGGAGTCCTGATGACCTCTGTTTCCTCCGATCCCACAGCACCGGTAGCTTCTGACCAGATCCTGCTCGGGCTGAACACCTTCGGTGACGCGGGACTCGACGCCGACGGAAATCCCAAGGAGCATGCCCAAGTCCTGCGGGAGCTGTTGGAAGAAGCCAAACTCGCAGACTCCGTCGGTCTCCATGCCTTCGGCGTGGGTGAGCACCATCGCCGGGACTTTGCCGTGTCGGCGCCGGAGGTTTTCCTCGCCGCGGCAGCGGCTGTGACGTCCCGGATCCGCCTCGGCTCGGCTGTCACGGTGCTGAGCTCGGACGACCCCATCAGGGTGTTCCAACGCTTCTCCACCGTTGACGCGATATCGAACGGCAGGGCCGAGGTGATGCTCGGACGGGGTTCGTTCGTGGAGTCCTTCCCGCTGTTCGGCCTTGACCTGGCCGATTACGAGGTCCTCTTCGAGGAAAAGCTTGAGCTCTTCGATAAAGTGCGCGCGCAGAAGCCGGTCCATTGGGAAGGCCGTACCCGCCCCAACGTCAGCGGGCTCCAGGTCTACCCGAAGCTGCAGCACCATCTGTTGCCCGCCTGGATCGGAGTAGGCGGAACCCCTGAGTCTGTACTGCGCTGTGCCGAATACGGATACCCGATCATCTTCGCCATCATCGGCGGAGAACCCCGCCGCTTTGCGCCCTTGGTGAATCTGTACCGCGATGCCATGGGCAAGTACGGCCACCCGATGCGCCAGATAGCGACACACTCACCGGGTTTCATCGCCGATACCGACGAGGCCGCCCGCGAAGAACTCTTCCCGCACTGGCTTGAACAGCGCAACAGGATCGGTGCCGAGCGTGGGTGGGGACCCGGCAACCGGGGCGAATTCGATGCGATGTGCGGTCCCGAAGGCGCTCTCTATGTGGGCTCTCCGGAAACCGTGGCGCAGAAGATCGCGCTCCTGAAGCGGAACCTCGGGGTTGACCGCTTCGACCTCAAATACAGCAATGGGACCCTGCCGCACCAATCCATGATGCGCTGCATCGAGCTTTACGGCACACAGGTGGCCCCACGGGTCGACGAGCTGCTTGCCGCGGCCTCGTAGGCGACGGCCCTGCCGCTGTTGAATCACTGAAAGAATAGGAACCATGACTTCAAACACCCCCGTGTCCGACCAGCTCTTCGACCGCGCCCGGTCCCTTATGCCCGGAGGCGTGAACTCCCCGGTCCGCGCCTTCGGATCCGTGGGTGGCAACCCGAAGTTCATGGTCTCGGCCAAGGGTGCCTACCTCACGGACGCGGACGGCAAAGAATACGTTGACCTGGTGTGCTCCTGGGGGCCGGCATTGCTGGGCCATGCCCACCCGGCCGTCCTCGACGCCGTCCACGCGGCCGTGGACCGTGGCCTGTCCTTCGGTGCCTCCACTCCGGACGAAGCCAACCTGGCTGCCATCGTCAAGGAACGTGTCTCCGCCGTCGAACGCCTCCGGATGGTGTCCACCGGCACGGAAGCCACCATGACGGCCGTTCGCCTGGCCCGCGGCTTTACCGGCCGCAACCTCATCATCAAGTTCGCCGGCTGCTACCACGGCCACCTCGATGGACTGCTCGCCGCGGCCGGTTCGGGCGTCGCCACTTTGGCCTTGCCCGGCTCGGCAGGTGTCACTGAAGCCACGGCAGCTGAGACATTGGTGCTGCCGTACAACGACCTCGCCTCCGTCGAAGCTGCCTTCGCCGCCCACGGCAACAACATCGCGGCCGTCATCACGGAAGCTGCGCCGGCCAACATGGGTGTCGTGACCCCGGGAGAAGGCTTCAACGCCGGTCTTTCGCGGATCACCAAGGAACACGGTGCACTGCTTATCCTCGACGAAGTGCTCACCGGATTCCGCACTGGACATGCCGGCTACTGGGGCCTGACTGGCCGCCAGGAGGGCTGGGCGCCGGACCTTCTCACCTTCGGCAAGGTCATCGGCGGCGGCATGCCGACGGCGGCACTCGGCGGACGCGCCGACGTCATGGACTACCTCGCTCCGGTTGGTCCGGTTTACCAGGCCGGCACCTTGTCCGGCAATCCTGTGGCCATGGCTGCCGGCGTGGCAACGCTGACGAACGCGACGCCTGAGGTCTACGCCCACGTCGATGCCCGGTCACTGGAGCTGTCCGCGGCCCTGTCGTCTGCCCTTGATGCTGCCGGAGTGGACCACTCCATCCAGAGGGCAGGCAACCTGTTCTCCGTCGCGTTCGGCACCTCCGCCCACGGTGTGCACAACTACGACGACGCCCAGGGCCAGGAATCTTTTCGCTACGCGCCGTTCTTCCACTCCATGCTGGACTCCGGTGTCTACCTTCCGCCGTCGGTCTTCGAAGCCTGGTTCCTGTCTGCAGCCCACGACGACGCAGCTATGAGCCGGATCTTCGACGCACTCCCGGCAGCTGCGAAAGCTGCGGCCGCCGCCTCCGCCTGACGTGGCCAGCCTGCCCCGGGGAGCTGCACCGCGCAGCTGCCCGGGGCATTGTTGTACCCGCACGGGGTAGGCTCGTAAGTGGAAACCCAACCCCAACGAATCAACGGTTTACCATGCGCAAGACCCAGACAATTGCATCCCTCGGAATGAGCATCGCGGCGGCTGGAGCTCTGCTCGCCATGGCGTCCGGCTGCTCGGCAGGCAACGGAAGTTCCGCCCAGAACCCAACTCAAGGGACGCCGTCGGCCTCCGCTTCCCCGTCATCAGCCGCCCCGGTTCCCAGCACCGCGGCGGCAACGCCCTCGGCACGGCCTTCTGCTCCAGCGGCCCCTGCTCCGGCCCCACAGCCGAGCACCGGCACCCCATCTGCGGCTGAACAGCAGCTCGCCACCCTGGACGTGGAACAACGCGTTGGACAGCTGTTCATGGTCGCTGCCAAGGCTACCGGCGCCGAAGCTGCAACCATGGCCGCGTTGAACAACTATCACGTGGGCAACGTCTACTTGAGCGGGCGCAGCAAAGCCGGAACGGCGACGACAGCGTCGGTGGTGTCAGCATTGACCGGCACGGTTTCCGCTGCCACAACCGGTGGGTTGCCGTTGTCTGTCGCCACAGACCAGGAAGGCGGATTCGTACAGGTCCTGTCCGGTCTGGGCTTCTCGCAAATACCCGCAGCGCTCATACAGGCAGGGGCAGGGCCCACCAAGCTCCGTGCCGACGCGGCCGTCTGGGGCAAGGAGCTACGCAGCGTTGGCGTCAATGTGAACCTTGCCCCTGTCCTGGATACCGTCACGAGTCCCGAATTTGCCCCGTCCAACGCCCCGATCGGCCACTTCCAGCGGGAGTACGGCTTTACACCCCACGATGTCTCGGTGCTGGGCAATGCCTTCGCTGATGGGATGAAGGATGCCGGCGTCGCTCCAGTAATGAAACACTTCCCGGGCCTGGGCCGAGTGGTTCCCAATACGGACGTCAGCAGCGAGGTCCGGGACACTTCCACCACCCGTAATGATCCCGCCCTGGAACCTTTCCAGGCAGCCATCAAAGGTGGCGCCCGGTGGGTCATGGTCTCAAATGCCTATTACGACAAGATCGACCCCGCCAACATTGCACCCTTTTCAGCGACCATCATGGACACCATGCTGCGGACTGATGCCGGGTTCACGGGAATCGTCCTGTCAGACGACCTCTGCAGCGCGGCTCAATTGGAAGCATGGTCCGATGCCGATAGGGCGCTGAACTTCTTTGCTGCCGGGGGAACCATGCTGGTGTGCGCCGATCCTGCCCGCATCCCCACCATGCACCAGGCCGTGGTGCAGAAGGCCCAATCCGATCCGGCGTTCCGTGCCAAGGTGGACGCCGCAGTGCTGACCATCCTGCGGGTCAAGGCCGGCCAGTAGCATCTGGTTCCGAACGCGGGAAACCCCGCCTCGCGCAGCCCCGAGGGGGCACGCAAAGCGGGGTTTCCTGTGGCTTCGCTTCTAAAGGACGTCCGAAAGGAAGCCCTGGAGACGCTCGGTGCGCGGATCCGTGAACAGCTGTTCCGGCGGGCCCGACTCCACGACCACACCGGCATCCATGAAGGTCACAACGTCGGAAACGTTGCGGGAGAAGCCCATCTCGTGGGTCACCACCACCATGGTCATGCCACCCTTGGCCAGGTCCGTCATGAGGGCCAGGACGCCCTTGACCAGCTCCGGGTCCAACGCAGATGTTGCCTCGTCGAAGAACATCACTTCCGGCTTCATGGCCAGCGCGCGGGCAATAGCCACACGCTGCTGCTGGCCACCTGAGAGGTTGGCCGGCCGGGAGTCCGCTTTGTGCTTCAATCCCACCAGGTCCAGCTGGTTCAGGGCCTCGTCCCGGGCCTGCTCCTTGGACATGCCACGGAGTTTACGCAGGGCGAGCGAGATGTTCTCTGCCACCGTTTTGTGCGGGAACAGGTTGAACTGCTGGAAGACCATGCCGATCCGGCGGCGCAGCTCATCAGGGTTGTCCTTGAGAACCGAACGCCCGTCAAGCAGGATGTCGCCTTGGTCCGGCTCGATGAGCCGGTTCATGACGCGAAGCAGCGTCGACTTGCCCGAACCGGAAGGACCGATCACCGAGGCTGTGGTGCCCTTCTCGACGTGCAGGTCGATGCCACGCAGGACATGGTTGCTGCCGAAGGACAAGTGGATGTTCTTGGCCGTCAATGTGCCTGAAACGAATTCACTCATGCTTGGGCTCCTTTTCCAACGACGGCTGCTGCTTCGTCCGGTTCTTTCTTCTCCGGACGGCCGGTCCGCATCCGGGCATCAATCCAGTTCACGAAGTGGGTGAGCGGAATGGTCAGTGCCAGGTAGAAGATGGCGGCAGCTACATAGGGGGACAGGTTGCCTGTGTTGGCCGCCGCGTCCTTGCCGATCTGGAAGATCTCACGCTCGGTTGCCAGGAGGCCCAACATGAAGACCAGCGACGACTCCTTGATCAACGCGATGAACTGGTTGACCAGGGCCGGAAGCACGCGGCGGATACCCTGGGGGACCACTACCAGGCGCATGGAGGAACCGTAGCTGAACCCGAGGGCACGGGTAGCCTCCAGCTGACCCTTGTCCACGCTCTGGATGCCGGATCGGAAGATCTCACCGATGTAGGCACCAGACATCAGGGACAGCGCCGCAATGGCCATGGGGTATGGGCTGGTTGAGCCTGTGAGTTCACGAACAATCGGGCCGAACCCGAATCCGATCACCAGGATGGTCAGCACCGGTGGAAGCCCGCGGAGAATGTCCGTGTAGATGCGGGCTATCCACCGTGCCGCTGCGTTCCGGGAAATCCCCATCAGGGCGAGCAGCATCCCGATCGCTGTCCCGATGACGCCGGAGACGACAGCCAGCACGATGGTGTTGGGCAAGCCGACGGCGAACATCTTGGGAAGGACTTCGCCTATCGCCTTCCAGTCAAAGAAGCTTTGGGCCAGTTGGTTGAGGATATCCATGGAACGTCCGGGTTACTTGGCGGGGATCTGGACGGCCTTGCTGCCCGGCTTCCAGCCCTGGGGGGTCTGCTCAGCAGCAGTCGGGCGGTCCTTGTACCACTCGGCCGTGAGCTTGGTCCAGGTGCCATCGGCGATCACAGCGTCCAAGCCGGAGTTCAGGGCATCGATCAGGGGCTTGTTGTCCTTATTCACTGCGTACGCGGTGAAGTTCTGGGTGTTGACGACCTTTTCGGCGATCTTGGTGTTGTCGCCTTCCTTGACCTGGCCTTCTGCCTGCTGTGACGGGGCCACCCAAGCGTCGATCTGGCCGTTCTTTACGTTGCCGTAGACCGTGTTGTAGTCAGGGAAACGGACAGGCTCGATCTTGAGCGTGTTGGTCATGTAGTCATCCTGGACGGTGCCCTGGACAACGCCGACGCGCAGGCCTTCCTTGATGTCGCCGAAACCGGTGACCTTGGAATCCTTCTTGGTGACAACGGCCATGTAGCCAAAGTCGTAACCGTTGGTGAAACCGACCGTCTTGCGGCGGGCGTCCGTGGTGGAGATCGAGGAGGATCCGACGTCGAACTGCTTGTTGCCCACCTGGGAGAGCAGTGCTGAGAAGTCAGTCGACGCGAATTCGACCTTGAGGCCCAGCTTGTCGCCGATAGCGCGGAGCAGTTCATTGTCGTAGCCGGTGAACTTGCCGGAAGGATCAATGAAGATGTTGGGCGGGGCGTCGGAGAGGGTGCCGACGCGAAGGGTGCCGTCGGTGATGAGGCCGAGCTTGGACTTGTCGATCTTGTCCAAGGGGGTGACGTCAGCGGTGGTGAAGGAGTCCAGGCTCTTTTGGTCGCTGCCGGCGAGGGCGTCGGTGGGGGTGCCACTCGGGGTGGAGGATCCACCGCCGCATGCTGCCAGGGAAATCACCAGGGCTGCGGCCACAGGGGCGACAGACAGCCACTTAGGGGCTTTGAATTTCATGAAGAAATCACTTTCATCGGGTCACGGAGACGTATCGCGGTGGGCGGGGAACACGGCAGCGAAACGAAAGTTGGCTGCCCTAGCAGACTTCAACCCGCCAAACTTAATTATGTCACCAGGGCCCCAGGCGCCAGTGAATCGAATAAGTGGGTGCCAACGCTCGGTTTAGCCGAATATAGTTCCTACCAGGAGTGCATTGCCCCTTGGACTATTCAACGGTGGGGCGAAGTCGTGGAATCCGCGCACGAAAACAAGCCTGATGGGGGTTCCCGAAATCAGGTGTGACTTGCGTCGCAGAACGTAATCCGCGGGGGGACGGTTCCGCTTGCGCGGTGCGCCGCTAGAAGCCGCCTCTGCTGGCGTCCTCGGGCGGAAGGACGGGCCATTCGCCCTCGATGACGGCCGTCGGCTTGCTGCGGCGGAGATACTGCTGGAAATCAGCCGCCTGCGAGGCCGCCCAGTCCACCTGCAACTGGTGGAGCGTGGATGCCGGCATCTGCAGCTTGGGAAACTTGCCGGCCATGGCGTCCAGCACCCTCAAGGTTGCCAGGGCATCCGCAGCTGACGTGTGGGCGTTGTTGAGGTCAACCCCGTATTCCTCGCACAGGGCGGTCAGGGTCCGCTTGCCCTTCCGGTAACGGTCTACCTGCTTGTTCATAATGTAGGGATCCAGCACGGGGAAGCGCGTCAATTGAGCAACGCCGTAGCGGGCGGATTCCGCCGCGAGGACCGTGAAGTCGTAACTGGCGTTGAAAGCGATGACCGGAGTGCCGTCGTCGAAAAGTCCCTGAAGAACTGCGGCTACCTCGCGGGTGACCTCTGCGGCGGGGCGCCCCTCGGCCCGAGCCCTTTCGGTGGTCACGCCGTGGACCTCGCTGGCCTCGGCAGGAATCTCCACACCCGGATCCGCCAGCCATTCATGCTCGGCGATGAGCTCTCCGCGTTCATCCACCACCGTGATGGATGCGGTGACGATCCGCGCTGACCGGGAGTTTTTCCCGGTGGTCTCGAGGTCGAAGGCGGCGCGGGAGAGAGTGTTCCAGGAGCTCATGTCTTCAAGCTACCGGCTGGCTCCGACACTATTTGGGCACGACACTCCTGCCGTTACGCTGAACACATGCGGATGGAGTATGTGACGGCGGTGCTGGCCGTTGTGGACCTCGTTCCGTCCGGCTCGGCAGTGTCCTATGGTGACGTCGCCGAGCTGCTGGGCGCCGGTGGTCCACGGCAGGTTGGCTCCGTCATGAGCCATTACGGCAGCCCGGTGGCGTGGTGGAGGGTGCTGCGGGCCAGCGGCGAGGCACCTGCCGGGCACGAAGCCGACGCCCTGCGGCACTACCTGGCCGAATCCACCCCTCTTCATGGTGCATACCAGGCTTTCCTGCTCACGGGCGAGGGCCGGTGGCGCGTGGACTTGGCCGCCGCGCGTTGGGCACCAACGGATGCGGAATTTGATCAACTTGATGTGATCTCGGACCAGTTGGAGCGTCAACTCCATATTTTGTCGGTGCCCGATGATGAAATGACTGTGTGACCGCGACACCCACTAAAACCCGCCAAGCTTCGGCAACGCTCCGCCTGCTGCCGCCGCGCGAGACCCACTACGCGGCACCTGTTCTATCTCCGGACCAGCAGGCCGTGGTTTCGCTTCCACAGGGAAGTGGCCCCGTACTCGTCCCCGGCGGTCCGGGAACGGGCAAGTCCACAGTGCTCATTGAATCGGCTGTCCGCCGGGTCCGCGAGGATGGCCTGGATCCGGGCAGCATCCTCATCCTTGCCCCGGCACGGCACGCGGCCGCCGGCCTGCGGGACACCTTCACGGGGCGATTGGACCGTAGCCTCAGCACGACGCCGGCACGGACGTGGGCTTCGTACGCCTTCGATGTCATCCGGCGAGCCAAAGCGGAAGGCATCCTTCCGCTGGCCCGGCCGCCCAAGCTCCTGTCCGGCCCCGAACAGGACCTCATCATCAAAGAGCTGCTGGAAGGACACGCGCGTCCCGGATTCCATCTGCCCTGGCCCGAGGATCTTACGGCTGCGCTGCCCACCCGCGGTTTCCGCCACGAGATCCGGCAGTTGTTCGACCGAATCATCGAATCGGGACGAACTGCCGAAGACCTGGTTGGCCTGGCCTATGAATGTGGCCGGCCGGACTGGATGGCGGCGGCGGAGCTGTACAGCGAGTACAGGGATGTCCTGGACCTGCGAATGCCCGAGGCCTTCGACCCCGCTGGAATCATCACCACGGCACGGCAGATTTTCCAGGACTCACCGTCGTTCCTGGCCGCCGAAAGGGACCGGCTCCAGCTCATCCTCGTGGACGACGCCCAGGAATCCAACCCTGCCGTGTTCGAGCTCCTCGCCGATGTGGCGGAGGGCAAGGATGTCGTGGTGACGTATTCGCCGGATACCGTCGTGCAGGGGTTCCGGGGTGCGCGGCCGGACCTCGTAGCTGAGCTGCCATCCCTGCTGGGCGGCGCCAATCACGACATCGTGGAACTTCCCCTGGGCGTCACCCACCGGCATACGCCGGCGGTAGCCGAAGCCTGGACGCGGGTCGCCGCCCGCATTTCGCAGCGGTCCGGCGGTCAGCTCGCACGCCGATTGGAACAACCGGCCGTCTCTGTTTCCGGGCAGGATAACGGGGCAGGGGAGGGCCGCGTGGAAGGGCATGTGCTTCCCTCCGCCGTCCACGAAATGCGATACGTAGCCCAACGCATCCTCGAAGCGCAGCTCCGTGAGGGGCGGGAGTTCAGCGACATCGCGGTGATCGTTCGCAACGGCGGGCAGATCTCGCAATTGCAGCGCTACCTGGGGGGCCAGGGGATCCCGGTGCGGGTTCCTGTGGCTGACTCGGCCGTCCGCGACGAAGTGGCAGTCCGTCCTCTATTGGAGGCCTTCGCGATTGTCCTGGACCCCGCCAAACTCACCCCCGAGACAGCAGTTTCCCTCCTCACCTCCCGGATCGGCGGCGCCACCGCTATCGAACTGCGCAGACTGCGGCAGTCGTTGCGCCGCGAGGAACTGCTCGGCGGCGGAGGGCGGTCAAGTGACGCTTTGCTCGTGGAGGCGTTGCTTCAGCCAGGGGCCCTGGCTTCACTGGGAATTGAAGGCAGTTCGGCACGCCGGCTGGCACGGATGTTTTCGGCGGGGGCCGCGGCCGCAGAACAGCCTGGCGCGAACGCCGAATCCGTGCTGTGGGCCCTATGGCAGGCCACGGGGTTGTCATCCCGGTGGGCAGAAGCAGCGCTTGAGGGCGGCACCGCCGGGGCGCGCGCTGACCGGGACCTGGATGCCATGATGGCGCTGTTCCACACGGCGGAACGGTTCGTGGACCAGTTGCCGGGCTCTGGTCCCGAACAGTTCCTGGACTATTTGATGAACCAGGAACTTCCCATGGACACCCTCGCGGCCCGCGCCCAGCTGGAGGCCTGCGTTGAGATCATGACCCCGGCCAGTGCTGCAGGCAAGGAATGGCCGGTGGTGATCGTTGCAGGCCTTCAGGAAGGTGTGTGGCCCAACACCCGTTTGCGTGGTGAACTGCTCGGCAGCACCGTGTACGCCGACGCCGTGGAGCATGGGGTGGACTATGCGCTGGCACGTGGACCCTTGAGCCGCCTCCGCGACATCCGCTACGACGAGCTGAGGAGCTTTTCGACGGCAGTCTCGCGTGCCCGCGAGGTCCTTATTTGCACTGCAGTGTCTTCCGAGGACGAACAGCCCTCGGCGTTCCTGGATTACGTGGCACCGCTGGCCGGCGGCGAGTACAGGCGTGAGTACACGCCCGTGGACCGTCCCATGACCCTGCGTGCACTCGTCGCGGAGTTGCGGCAGCACGCACAGGCAGGCGAGTCCGGTCCTGGCGGGCCGGAATCCGCACGGGAGGCTGCACGGGTACTTGCCCGCCTCGCCAGTACGGAGCCCCCTGTCGCAGGCGCCCACCCGGACACCTGGTGGGGACTGGCGCCACTGAGCTCCGAAGCTGCCGTGGTGCCGCCCGGGGGCACAGTGTCCGTCTCGCCCTCGAAAGTCGAAGCTGTCCACAAGTCACCCCTGGATTGGTTTGTCCAGGCCGCGGGAGGAGAGGCAGCTACGGATTTCGCGCGCAGCCTGGGAACGCTGGTGCACAGCATCGCCCAGGAGCTGCCCGACGCCTCCGGCTCCGAGTACGTCGCAGAGCTCGTCAGGCGCTGGCCCACCCTTGGCATGAAAGACAACTGGGAGGGAAAGCTGGACTTCCAGAGGGCCGAACTCATGGTCCGTAAGCTGGCCCAGTATGTGCTCCTCATGCGCAGCGAGGGAAGGAGCCTGCTGGCCGTCGAGCATGATTTTGAAGTCCAGCTTCCCGATGTCCACGTGGATGACCTTGGCGTGGAAGAGCCCGGGGCCGGGAACACGCGGCACGCGGTCCTCCGCGGTCAGGTGGACCGTCTGGAGATCGATTCCGGGGGCCGGCTGGTCGTCGTGGACCTCAAGACCGGAAAACGCCAGCCCGGTAAAGCCGAAGTTGCCAGGCACCCCCAGCTCGGTGCTTACCAGGCTGCCGTCCTTCAAGGTGCCTTCCGGGACGCCATAACCGGTACGGAAACGCCCGACGCCGGACCGGCGGACACCGCAGTCCCGGGCGGAGCGGTGTTGGCCCAGCTCGGCACCAAGGCCAAGAGCCCCGCCGTGCAGCAGCAGGAGCCGCTTGACCCTGCCGATAACTGGGCCGAGGTCCTGGTCAATGAGGCGGCCGGGCTCATGGCTGCGGCGACCTTCGAAGCCCGGCACGACCCCAGCAAAAGCGGCCACGGCGGCCATGGGTGCCGTCTCCCCGATATCTGCCCGTTGTGTGCCAGAGGAAAGCAGGTCACCGAATGACAATCGAGCTCCTGGCTGGTTCTGCCGCCAGCAGTCCGGGCGCGGAGGACGTTCCTGAGCCCCGGTTCACGCCCTCGCAACTGGCTGGAATTTTGGGTGAGAAGAACCACCCCACGGACGAACAAGCCGCCATCATTGCATCGTCCCTCACTCCACGCCTGGTCATCGCTGGAGCCGGTTCCGGCAAGACTGCCACCATGGCGGACCGCGTTGTGTGGCTCGTGGCCAACGGATGGGTGCGCCCTGAGGAAGTCCTTGGCGTGACTTTCACCCGGAAGGCCGCAGGGGAGCTGGCCAGCCGCATCCGGAGCAAACTGGCCACGCTGCAGCGCATTGCGGCCGAAGACGACGGCTGCCTTGGTTTCCCGGAAGGGTTGATGGGCACTGACGACCTCGAACCCAAGGTCTCCACCTACCACTCCTACGCGAGCGGCATCGTCTCCGACTATGGCCTGAGGTTGGGTATTGAACGCGATGTTGTCCTGTTGGGCGGTGCCCAGTCGTGGCAGCTAGCCAGTGAAGTCGTCGAGGCCTATGACGGCGACTACGAACACTTCACCGCGGCCAAGTCAACCCTGGTCAACGCCGTCATCCAGCTGGCGGGGGAGTGTGCTGAGCACCTTCAGGACCCGGCCGCGGTCAGGGAATGGGTCCTTGAACGCGTCCACGCCTTCGAAGAGCTTCCCTACGTAGCCGGTGCAAAGAAGAGCCCCACCCAGGCCGCCGGCGAGCTGGCGTCGATGCTCCGGACCCGTGCCAGTGTCGCTGACATGGTGGTCCGGTACCAGGAGGCAAAGCGGCAGCGGGGTGTCCTCGATTTCGGCGACCTTGTGGCACTCGCCGCGAGGATCGCCAGCGACATCCCCCTTGCTGCCATCACCGAACGTGCCCGTTACAAGGTGGTGCTCCTGGACGAATTCCAAGACACCTCGCATGCGCAGCTCGTCCTGTTCTCGCGACTGTTTGGACAGGGCCATGCTGTCACCGCAGTGGGCGACCCGAACCAGTCGATCTATGGTTTCCGCGGTGCTTCGGCAGGACAGCTCTTCCATTTTGTGCAGGAGTTTCCCGTCAGACGTATCGATACGGCCGGCGGGACTGAAACGTACTCCGTGGCTCCCACGTCGTACCTGACTACGGCCTGGCGCAACGGTCGGAACATTCTGGAAGCGGCCAATACGATCGCAGCGCCCTTGAACAAGGCAGCGGTGATGGATGGGCCCGCAGGGGAAAGGGACTCAGCCTCCGGTGTCTCGGTCCCGCCTTTGGTTCCCAGCCCGGCGGCCGTTGACGGGAGCGTGGTGATTGGGCGTTTCAGCACCGATGAGGATGAAGCCGCTGTCATTGCCCGCGATGTCCGGCGGTACCAGCGGACGGTCTTCGAAGAGGAGGGGGACGGTACGCCGGTCAAGCCGACGATGGCGGTGCTGTGCCGGCGGCGCGCCCA
This sequence comes from Paenarthrobacter sp. CAP02, assembly GCF_040137855.1. NCBI lineage: Bacteria > Bacillati > Actinomycetota > Actinomycetes > Micrococcales > Micrococcaceae > Paenarthrobacter > Paenarthrobacter sp. CAP02. The sequence continues at coordinate 54,993 of NZ_JBEEII010000004.1, forward strand.
GATGGAGTGCCTTCGCCGCGAGTTCGAGCTGCAAGGCATCCCGTATGAAATCGTGGGCCTCGGAGGCCTGCTGGACACGCCGGAGATAGTGGACTTGGTGGCCACCCTGCGGGTGCTGGCAGACCCTGGACGTTCTGATGCCCTGATGAGGTTGCTGGCCGGCGCACGTTGGCGCATTGGTCCGGCGGACTTGATGGCTTTCAGCGATTGGTCGCGTTCGCTGGCCCGTCGCCGGTCTGCCCCGGACTCCCACCCGGATCCCATCGATGCCAATGAGGAGCCGGCAGCGGTAGTGGTTGAGAGCGATATCACCGATGCCGCAAGCCTGGTGGAGGCCCTGGACTTCCTGCCCAAGCCCGGCTGGACTTCGGGGCACGGAAGGAGCTTGAGCGAGGCCGGTTTGGAACGCCTGGCCAGGCTTGCCACCGAACTTCGCTTCCTTAGGAGCTACATTGGCGACGACCTCACCACGCTCCTGGGCGAAGTGGAACGGGCGATGCTCCTGGACATCGAAGTGGCAGCCAAACCAGGAATCAGCATTCACCAGGCCCGCCGCAACCTGGATGCCTTCCAGGACGCCGCGGCCGGGTTCCTGCAGACGTCCCAGCGCATCGACCTTTTGGCGTTCCTGTCCTGGCTGGAGGCGGCCGCATCAGAAGAGGGCGGTTTGGACGTAGCTCCGGTGGAGACCAACAGGGAAGCCGTGCAGTTGCTGACAGTCCATGCCTCCAAAGGACTGGAATGGGACGTTGTCTTTGTTCCCGGGCTCAATGCCGGTTCGTTCCCCAGCAACCGGGATTCCCGATGGAGCAGCGGAGCTGCAGCATTGCCGTGGCCATTGCGGGGGGACCGCGCCGATCTTCCCCAGTGGGACCTTGACCAGCCGGACCAGAAAGGGTGGCTGGACGCAGAGAAGGATTTCAAGTCCGAGGTCCAGCATCACGGTGAGGCAGAGGAACGCAGGCTGGCGTATGTGGCCTACACCCGGGCCAAATTTGTCTTGTGGGCCTCCAGCGCAGCTTGGAACGGCTCCCGCTCGGGGATGGCCCCCATGTCGGGTTTCCTGTCAGAACTGGCCCCGCTCGCCGGATTGGAAGGCGTGGACGGGGAAGGCCGGGAACCGGCTATCGCCCGCAGGACGGCACAAGCAGTCATCCATGCGGAATCCGTGGCCGAGGAAGCGTTACCGCAGGAAAGCCCGTTGACCGCAACCCTGGAAGTGGCACAGTTCCCCTACGATCCTCTGGAGGGCCCTTCCGATCCCCGGACCGGCGCGCGTCTCAGGCTGGTTCCCGGGCGCAGGGTTGCCATGGACCAAGCAGCGGCGTTGGTTCGCGGCTTCATGGAAGGACACAGCTCCAGCGAGGCCTCCGATGATGTGAGTGGCATGGCCGCACGATGGTCCCAGGAGGCCGAACTCCTGCTGGACCGCCAGCGGATGCGTTCATCAGTCCAGGACGTCCACCTGCCCAGCCACATCTCTGCATCGCTGTTCGTGGACCTCGGATCCGATCCGACGGCTGTCCTGTCCCAACTCCGCAGGCCCGTGCCCCGGGAGCCTGGAATCTCAGCCCGCAAGGGTACGGCCTTCCATTCATGGGTGGAGGAGTACTTCGGCTCAACCGGCATGTTGGACCTTGACGAGGCACCGGGTTCGGACGCCCACATCGACGAGGCCTACGGCCTGGACGAGATGGTGTCGGCGTTCAAACAGTCAGAGTGGGCCCATCGTGCCCCCGCATTCGTGGAAGTACCGGTGGAAACGCGCATCGGCGACGTCGTGGTCCGTGGTCGCATCGACGCTGTCTTCCGTGACTCTGACGGGCGTTGGCAGCTCATTGACTGGAAGACCGGACGCCGTCCCTCAGGCCAACAGTTGGCGTCGCGCGCAGTTCAGCTCGCCGTGTACCGGCTCGCCTGGGCACGATTGCAAGGAGTTCCCCTGGACGACGTCAGTGCCGCTTTCTACTACGTGGTGGACGACTCCGTGGTGAGGCCCCATGATCTGGGCACGGCCGAAGAACTGGAGGAGATTATTGAACGTGCTTTGAAGAACAGTGCCTGAGGCCTAAGAGCGGTCCACCGAATGCAGTGGTGTCACGGTGACCACGTTGATGGCGGCCGTTGAGGTTTCATCGTGGTCGGCCGGGGTGCCTGCGTCGGATTCGTCCCCGTTGTCTAAGGCCTCGACGTTCCCGTCGTCAGTGCCGTCCGGTTCGCCTTCTTCATTCGAAGACCCCACTTGTGTTGCGCCGGCCGGTTCGGCGGCTGGGGGGATGGCGGCCACCGAAACGGCTGGTCCGACGTCGGGAATCGCTACGACGCTGACAGCTGGCTGCGAGGCGGCCGCGACTGCGAGGTCGTGCGCTGCAGCCTCGTTTTCGGCGGCTTGGGCCGCTGCGTCGCGTCGGGCTTGCTCTTCGATGTCGTTGGCAAGGGTTTGGAGCATGGACTCCGCCTCGGCTGTCATGCTTTGGTGTCCCGCGGCCATGGCCTTCACCAAGTATTGGGCCAAGGCAAACTCGGCCAGCAGGGCAGCACGGCGAAGGAGGTGGTTGTCGGGAGTCTCGCGGCGCGCCTGTGTGTAGTGGCTCAGGACCGCTTGGACGAATGAGGATTCGTTGGAGGCCACCAGCCAGGCAAAATCGTCGGCCGGATCGCCAATGCGAAGGTCCGTCCAGCCTGTCACCGCGGTCACGGCGTCATCCTGGACCATGAGGTTGTCTTCGTGAAGATCGCCGTGCACAACTGAGGTGTTGAACCGCCAGAGGGCAACATCTTCGAGTGCGTGTTCCCAGCGGCGAAGCAGCGTTGCCGGGATCTTGCCGGTGGTGGCGGCCTGGTCGAGTTCGTTGAGCTTGCGCTGCCGGAATTCGTTGGCCGAGTAGCTCGGGAGGTCTGCGTTGGTGACCAGCGTCAGAGGCAGGTCGTGGATGGCTGCCAAGGCGGCACCGACTTCACGGGCCAACGCCGGAGTTCCGGCTGAGATTTCCTCTATGGACAGCATCGCGCCCTGAAGGTGGGCGTAAACGAAGGTGGTGAGCGCCCCCTGGCGTACTGTGCCCGCGATGGTGGGGACATGGAACGGAAGCTCCGCCCGGATAGCGGGCGCGAAAGCGCGGAGCACCATGAACTCCGTCTCCAACCGGGTGCTGGCTTCCGGATGGCGCGGCGAACGGACACGCCAGCGCTTGCCTTCCGCATCGAGCAACATCGCCGAGTCAAAATCGGCGTCGTCGTCGGGGGAATAGGCTGTAGCCGTCGGTGCCAATCCAGGCACTGCCGCGGTTGCTATAGCGGCCAGTTCTAGCGGTGTTCTTCTCACGTGTTCCACGGTAGATTGAGTGCGGCCTCAGGCCATGATGCAGCGCGGCGAGTCTTCAGATCCGCAGTAAAACAAGGAAGAATACGTCGTTCTAACGGCATAGTGTCCTGGTGTCCACAAGGCGGGGCCTCTTCAAATGTTTTTTGTCGGTACGAGTCAGTACGGTAGATACATGAGTTATACGGAGTCCCCGGCACTGGCCAACCACCTGATGGACACAGTCTTGCCGGTGCGCCCGGCGATGGTGGACCGGGGCTCGGCGGCGCGTATGAAGCCTGGCATGGTCGAGGAACTCATCTCCTCCGGTAGTGCCCGGGCCATGGTGATTTCGGAGCGCAAGGCGCTGGTCACCGCGGACGGCCTGTGGTTTGCTGACGCCACGACGCTGTGGAATGCCCTCAAAGACTCCGACGCCGGTGCCGTCACGGCCATCTACCTCGGCACAACCCTCACACCGTCGTCTGTGGCAGAAGGCACTCCCGTTCTGCTGTTCACAGTCAATCAACCGCCAGCGCCCGGCAGCTTGACGGTGCCTTCGGATGTCCAGTGGGCGGGTTTCCGCGAGGTCGCAGCACGGCTGGATGCCGTCGATACCGCCTTGTTCATCGAGGCCAGCGCCATCTCCAACTGGCACGCAAACCACACCCACTGCCCCAAGTGCGGCAATCCCACTGACATCGAAGCCGGCGGGTGGGTCCGGCGGTGCCCGAAGGACAACTCGGAGCACTATCCCCGCACTGATCCCGCCATCATCGTCACTGTCGTAGGACCCGACGGTCGCCTGCTCCTGGGCGGAGGTGGACCTGCGGATGCCAGGAACTACTCCACCCTTGCCGGATTCGTGGAGCCGGGCGAGTCCTTGGAACAGGCCGTTGTGCGTGAGATCGGGGAAGAAGTGGGCGTCCGTGTAACCGCCTGCCAGTACCTCGGATCGCAGTCCTGGCCTTTTCCCGCCTCGCTCATGTTGGGCTTCACGGCAACAACGGACGACGCCGTGGCGCGGCCCGACGGCGTCGAGGTTACCCGCGCGCGGTGGTTCAGCCGTGAGGAGCTGCAGGAAGCGGTGCTCAGTGGTGAAATCACCATCTCAACTCGCCTTTCCATCGCACGTTCCCTGATCGAGCACTGGTACGGCGGCGTCATCGAAGACCTCCAGCCGTGACAGCGGAACTTTTCGACGCCAGCACATCGCTTGAGGAACGCATCCTCGGCGGCTTGGATCAAGAGCAGCGCGAAGTAGCCAGTACCTTGACGGGTCCACTCTGTGTCCTTGCCGGGGCGGGCACCGGCAAGACGCGGGCCATCACGCACCGAATAGCCTACGGAGTGCACTCGGGGGTATACAGCCCCCAGCGGCTGTTGGCTGTGACGTTCACTGCCAGGGCCGCCGCGGAAATGCGAAGCCGCCTTCGGGATCTCGGTGTGGCCAACGTCCAGGCTCGCACCTTCCATGCCGCAGCCCTTAGGCAGTTGCAGTTCTTTTGGCCCCAGGCCATCGGTGGTACGTTGCCAAGCCTGTTGGACCACAAAGCCAACATGATCGCCGAGGCTTCCCGCAGGCTCCGCCTCAGCACAGACCGTGCCTCCATCAGGGATCTGGCTGCGGAAATCGAATGGGCCAAAGTGTCCATGTTGACGCCCGCCAATTACCTGGAGAACGCCCAAGGCAGGGGAACCCCGGGGGGCTTCGACCTGACGGCAGTCTCGAGGGTGTTCCAGGCGTACGAGGATATCAAGACGGACCGCAACGTCATTGACTTCGAAGACGTTCTTCTCATTACCGTCGGGATCCTTCAGGAAGACCCGAAGGTGGCCGCCACTGTCCGCGAGCAATACCGCCATTTCGTCGTGGATGAGTACCAGGACGTTTCTCCCCTCCAGCAAAGGCTCCTGGACCTGTGGCTCGGGGGACGGGATGAACTCTGCGTGGTGGGCGACGCCAGCCAGACCATCTACTCCTTCACCGGCGCTTCTCCGAAGCACTTGCTCGGATTCAAGGCGAAGTTCCCGGGCGCTACCGTCGTTAAGCTCGTCCGGGATTACAGGTCCACTCCGCAGGTAGTGAAGTTGGCTAATGAGCTTCTTGGCTCCCGGCGCAGCGGGGGACCCGCGGCTGACGCAGCCTGGGCTCCGCCGCTGCAGCTCATCGCGCAGCGACCCTCAGGACCGGAACCGCGGTTCATGGAGTGTCCGGACGACGAAGCGGAAGCAGCCGTCGTGGCTGGCCGAATCCAGGAATTGCTCAATACCGGGGTCAAGGCCAGTGAAATAGCCATTCTCTTCAGGACCAACGGTCAGTCCGAGGCCTACGAACAAGCCCTGGCCTCAGCCGGCATTGGCTACCAGCTTCGTGGTGGCGAGCGGTTCTTTGCGCGGAAAGAAGTCCGGGATGCGATCCTGCAGTTGCGTGCCGCTACCCGTGCCGTAGCCGAGGGTCCCCAGGAAGCCCTGGGCCAGGTGGTGCGGGATATCGTGGCTTCGCTCGGTTACACGGATGCGCCCCCACACAACGGGGGAGCGCTCCGTGAGCGGTGGGAGTCCTTGGCCGCATTGGTCGCGTTGGCCGACGAACTTGCTGTGAGCCGGGGAGAGTCCTTCACCCTGGCCGAATTTGTCAACGAGCTCCAGGAACGGTCGGTGGCCCAGCATGCCCCCACCGTCCAAGGCGTGACGTTGGCCTCCCTCCACGCGGCCAAGGGCCTTGAATGGGATGCCGTCTTCCTGGTGGGCCTGAGCGAAGGCCTCATGCCGATTTCCTTCGCTGACACCCCGGAGGACGTGGACGAAGAGCGTCGCTTGCTTTACGTGGGCATCACCCGTGCCCGTGAGCACCTCACGATGTCGTGGTCCACGGCGCGTACTCCGGGTGGCCGGGCCAACCGGAAACCCTCGCGCTTCCTGGATGGACTCCGTCCGGATTCTGTGGCTTCGGCCAATGCACGCAGCAAGTCGGGTCCGGCGCGGCGCAAGGCTGCCGCCCCGGCGTCGTGCAGGGTGTGCGGGAGCATGCTGGCCACCGGAGCTGAGCGCAAAATCGGGCGTTGCAGCCAATGTCCTCCCACGTATGAGGAACAGACTTTCGATGCCTTGCGGCAATGGCGCAAGGAAGAGGCACAGTCGGCAGACGTGCCCGCTTACGTCGTTTTCACCGATGCGACGCTGACGGCGATCGCCGAGGCGCGCCCTTCGTCCCTGGAAGAGTTGGCTGGTTTGGCGGGCATTGGCCCGTCCAAACTTGAGCGCTACGGTGAGGCCGTTTTGGCTGTGCTCGCTGAGAGCACTGAGCTCTGATGGCGCGCCCTGCCTCCTCCGCCGGCACCCCTACGGTGACTGAAGATGGTGCGCCGGTGGTCGTGAGGAGATCGGCCCGCAGGCGCAGGACGGTAGCTGCCTTCTGGGAAGACGGCAATGCCGTGGTGGCAATTCCGGCGAGCTTCTCCGCATCCCAGGAACGCGAATGGGTGGGGCGCATGCTGACCAAACTCAAGAAGCAGGGGGAGCGCCAAGCAGGTTCGGGCAGGCGACGTCCCGCGACGGACCAAGCACTGGCCAGTCATGCCGCGCATCTTTCGCGGACCTATCTTGGTGGGCGGGCCGTTCCGACGTCGGTCCGGTGGGTTGGGAACCAGAACTCACGTTGGGGTTCGGCCACACCTGCGGATGGCAGCATCAGGCTTTCAAACAAGCTCCAGCCCATGCCGCAGTGGGTTATCGACTACGTTCTGGTGCACGAGCTCGCCCACCTGCTCGTCGCCGGACACAACGCAGCCTTCTGGCGATTGGTGGACGCTTATCCCGAAACGCAGCGGGCCAAGGCTTTCCTGGAAGGAGTTGCCTTCGCTACGTCCCGGGGGCTGCCGCCCGATACGGACAGCAGCGACGGCGCTGATACGGCAAGCGACGGCTGCTGATTCACCAAGAGCCTTTAATGCAACAGTGGCCGCCCCGGGAGGGGACGGCCACTTGTTGGATACTGCCTACTTGTTCGGTGACTGCGGGTCGGTGTCGCCCGACTCGGGCTCGTCCTCCGTTGTTCCGCTCTGAGAGTCCTGTGCTTCCTGCCCGTCAGTGTCGTATCCGCCGTTGAGCAGCTTCTGCAGGGCGTCGTCCACTTCGCTGTCGCTTGCCTCGGCAAGTCGGCGCCGCTCGGAGAATCCCTTGGGGTCGTCCAGGTCGTCACCAGTCGGCAGCAGGTCGGGGTGGTGCCAGATGGCGTCGCGGCCGGCGATTCCGCGTTCTTCCTTGAGCGTTGCCCAGAGGGTTGCAGCTTCCCGGAGCCGGCGGGGACGCAGTTCCAAGCCAACCAGGGACGAGAAAGCATGCTCCGCTGGGCCGCCCGTTGCCCGGCGGCGACGGACTGTTTCGCGCAGTGCTGTCGCGGATGGCAAAACGTTGGCGGTGGCTTCTGCAGTCAGTTCATCCACCCAGCCTTCGACGAGGGCAAGTGCCGTTTCGAGCTTCTCCAGTGCGGCCGTCTGGACAGGAGTGCGTTCGGGCGTGAAGACTCCCTGGGACAGGGCTTCCTGGATTCCCTCGGGGTTGCTCGGATCCAGGTCGCGGGCCACGTCTTCAATACGCGACATATCGATGTGGATGCCACGGGCGTACGCCTCAATGGCGCCGAGGAGATGGCCGCGCAGCCACGGAACCTGCACGAACAGGCGTGCGTGTGCTGCTTCGCGGACCGCGAGGAAGAGCCGGACATCGTTCTCCGGGAGGCTGAGGCCTTCACCGAACTTCGTCACGTTGGCCGGCAGCAAAGCCATTTCAAGGTCCGCCAGCGGAACTCCGATGTCCGTGGAGCTGACCACTTCGGCGGAGAGCGCTCCGATGGCCTGTCCCAGCTGCATGCCGAAGATCGCCCCGCCCATGTTTTGCAGCATGGAGGAGGCCCCGCCCATCATGGACTTCATTTCCTCGGGCATCTGCTGGGTGAGCGCGTTGGACAGGGCATTGGCAATGCTGTTCGCCACCGGCTCCGTGAGTCGCTTCCATGTGCCCAGGGTGGCTTCAACCCATTCGGCACGGGACCAGGCACGGCCAATGAGGCCCGTGGCGGAAAGATCTGTGACGGGGTCGAGCCAAAGCTCCGCGAGCCGAAGCGCTTCGTCGATTTCCTTTGCTTGGTGGGCGCTGACCGAGGGGTCACTGCCAGTGGCCGCAACGCGCCGCGCATTCTCGTGGGCAAGCTGCCAGTTGACCGGGCCATCGGAGGATGAGCTCATCATGGCCTGGACTTGCGCGAACATCTGCTGAAGGAGCTGGGGGTCGTTGGGCAGCCCCGCAGCCTTGGCCAGCTCGGCGGGATCGATGTTGCCCATGCCCTGCCCGCCCATCAGGTTCTGGAGCATTTCTGCCAGCGGATCCTGGGGATTCTCGTCGTCGTTGGACGGATTGTTGGGGTTGGAAGTCATGGTGCCGCCGATCGTCGAACTGGCTGGTGATCTCTTTCACCGTACCGCGCGGGCCCAACGCTGTCTGCCCGGATGGGGCGTCGTTCGCTGTAGGCAAAGCAGTGCCACAACGGCTGAACGCGTACTGTTGATGTTTGGTATATATGCTGCCGTCGACTCCGGCGGCCGAGCCATGTCACCGGAATGCAATACCGGCATAGAGAGGTCCCAATGCTTACTTCGCCCAGCCCCGAGGGCTCATTGGACCCGCGTCAAGTGCACGACGCCGATCCCTCCTCCGTGCCACCGGCACCTGCTCGGGACAACCGGTTCATGGTCATGGTCATTTCCGGCCTGGTGGCCGTGGGTCTTGGTGTCGGCGCAGCAGCACTGCCCGTTCCGTACGTTATTGAGTCAGCAGGTCCTACCTTCAATACGTTGGGTAAAGACGGCGACAAACCGGTCATCACCATCTCCGGCCATGAGTCCTTCCCCGCCAGTGGCAACCTGGACCTGACCACCGTGGTCATGACGGGAGGACCGAAGAGCCCCGCCACCATCTTCGATGTCTTCCGTGCGTGGGTCGACCCTTCCAAAGCCATCTATCCCGAGGAACTCATCTACCCCAAGGGCACCACCGCGGAGCAGACGGTCCAGCAAGGCGAGATCGCCATGGAGACGTCCCAGGAGAATGCTGTTGCGGCGGCGCTGCGCGAGCTGGATATCCCGTTTGAACAGCGGCTGACGGTGGCCGGCTTGTCCGACCCTTCGCCGTCGGCAGGGAAGATCCAGGAGGGGGACCGTCTGATCTCCATCAACGGCAAGTCCATCACGTCGATGAGCGTGATCCAGGCGGAACTGGCCGCCGCGGCGGGAGCCCCTGCCGCCGTCGTCGTTGACCGGAAAGGCACGCAGGTGTCCGAGACCGTCACGCCGACCAAGAACGATGCCGGACGCTACGTGCTGGGTGTGCTGCTCGCCAGCGATTTCACGTTCCCGTTCGATGTCCGGATTTCCTTGGATAACGTCGGTGGGCCGAGTGCCGGAATGATGTTTGCCTTGGGGATCGTGGATAACCTCACACCCGGCGACCTCACGGGTGGAAAGCATGTCGCAGGCACCGGAACCATCAACGCCGACGGTGCTGTGGGGCCGATTGGCGGCATTGCACAGAAGATGATCGGAGCGCGCAGCCACGGGGCCACTATGTTCCTTGCCCCGGCCGCCAATTGCGCCGATGTCGTAGGCCACGTTCCGGACGGTTTGCAGGTGGTCAAGGTCGACACGCTCGCCGATGCCACCTCCGCAGTGGAGCGGCTTGCGTCGGGACAAGACACGGCGGGCCTTCCCACCTGCACAAACAACTAGACTGACGGTGGAACTTAGCTTTACTGCCACTCGTGGCATATATGACGGCCTCCGCCATATCCCAGCGGCAGAGAATGTCAATCACTCGCACACCGACTGTTCACTGACACCAATGAGGTACAGAGTTTGTCCCGTCCCGCCAGCTCCAACCCGCCCGGAAGATCACCGCTGAGACGAGGTGCCCTGACGCCGACGCTTATTGTCGTGGCAGTGGCCGTCGTCGGGTTCATTTTCTTCGCCAATGTCTGGACTGACGTCCTTTGGTACCAGCAGCTCGGCTTCTTCGAAGTTTATCTGCGCGAAAACCTTGCCCGGATCATTACCTTCCTCATTGGTTTCGCGATGATGTTCGCAGCCGTGTTCTTTGCCATCCGGATTGCGTACAGGTCCAGGCCCGTTTACGCTCCCGATGCCGAGTCCAGGGACAACCTGAACCGCTACCAGGCGCAGCTTGAGCCGGTGCGCCGGGTGGTCATGATTGGCCTGCCTATCCTGTTCGGGCTCTTCGCCGGCAGTGCGGCCGCCAGCCAGTGGCAAAAGGCCCTGTTGTTCTTCAACCAGGAACCGTTCGGCCAGACAGATCCCCTGTTTAACCTCGACATCAGCTTCTACCTGATGACGTTGCCGTTCTTGGGATTTGTCACCGGATTCCTCATCAGCATCGCCGTCGTGGCTGGTATCGCGGGCATCCTGACGCATTACCTTTACGGCAGCATCCGGCTCATGGAGCGCGGTATCTTCACCAGCCGCGCTGCCCAGATCCACATTGCCGTGACAGGTGCGATTTTCCTGGTGCTCCTGGGTATCAACTTCTGGCTGGACAGGTACACCACCGTCCAAAGCAATTCGGGCCGATGGGCCGGTGCCCTTTACACGGACGTCAACGCGGTGGTTCCCACCAAGGCCATCCTTGCCGTTGCCGCTGCACTCGTGGCGATCCTCTTCATCATCGCCGCAATCATCGGACGCTGGCGCCTGCCGGTCATCGGTACGGCGATGCTCGTCATCACAGCGATCCTGGCCGGTGGCGTCTACCCGTGGGTCATCCAGCAGTTCCAGGTCCGGCCTTCGGAAAACACCCTGGAAAAAGACTTCATTGACCGCAATATCAAGATGACCCGTGCGGCGTACGGCCTGGACAAGGTTGATGTGTCGGCTTACAACGCCACCACCAACGCTACGTCCGGTGCGCTGGCCGCCGACGCGCAAACGACTGCAAACATCCGCCTCCTGGATCCGAACCTCATCTCATCGGCGTTTGCGCAGCTGGAACAGTTCCGTCCTTATTACCAGTTCCCGCAGACACTCAACGTCGACCGCTACGTGGTTGACGGCAAGGTGCAGGACACAGTGATCGCGGTTCGAGAGCTGAACCCTGACGGCCTGAGCGCCAACCAGCAGACGTGGGTCAACAGGCACATTGTCTACACGCACGGATATGGCGTCGTTGCTGCGAAGGGCAATAAGTTCACCCCCGACGGCAAACCGGATTTCCTTCAGTCAGGCATCCCTTCCAATGGCGTCCTCGGCAACGACACCTCGTACGAGCCGCGCATCTACTTCGGCGAAAACTCGCCGGAATACTCCATCGTGGGAGCCCCGGACGGTGCCCCGAACCGCGAGCAGGACCGGCCCGTTGGCCGCGAAGGCGGGGGTGAAACGCAGTACACCTTCAATGGCAACGGCGGCCCGAACGTGGGCAACTGGCTCAACCGGATCCTCTACTCCATCAAGTTCCAGTCCTCTGATCTGCTGCTCTCGGATGGTGTCAATGCGGAATCCCAGATTCTCTATGACCGCAACCCTCGTGAACGCGTCGAGAAGCTGGCCCCTTACCTGACCGTGGATGGCAACGCCTACCCGGCGGTCGTTGATGGCAGGGTCAAATGGATCGTTGACGGCTACACCACCAGCCAGTACTTCCCGTACTCCCAACCACAACAGCTGCAGAATGCCACCGCTGATTCCCAGACCAACGCCGGGCGTACCGTCGCGCTGCCCAACAGCTCGGTGAACTACATCCGCAACTCGGTTAAGGCAACCGTGGACGCCTACGACGGCTCCGTGAATCTCTATGCCTGGGATGACAAGGATCCCATCCTGAAGGCATGGCAGAAAGTCTTCCCCACGGTCATCAAGCCCTTCTCTGAGATGTCGGGCGACCTCATGAGCCACGTCCGCTACCCGGAGGACCTTTTCAAGGTCCAGCGTGAACTGCTTGGCCGGTACCACGTCACGGATCCGGATAGCTTCTACCAGAACAACGATGCCTGGAGCGTCCCGAACGATCCCACCGTTTCGGAAGCCGTCAAGCAGCCACCGTTCTACATGTCGCTGCAGATGCCGGACCAGAACAAACCTGCCTTCCAGCTGACGTCCTCGTTCATTCCGCAAACGGTCAATGGCAGTGCCAGGAACATTCTTTACGGATTCCTGGCGGCCGACTCCGACGCCGGAAACGTCAAGGGCGTGAAGGCGGACAGCTACGGGCAGCTACGGCTCCTGCAACTTCCCACCGACACCCAGGTACCGGGACCGGGCCAGGCGCAGAACAAGTTCAACTCGGACCCCACCGTGTCCCAGGCATTGAACCTCCTGCGCCAGGGTGCCTCGGATGTGCTCAACGGCAACCTGCTGACACTGCCTGTTGGTGGTGGCCTGCTCTACGTTCAGCCGGTCTACCTGAAGTCCACTGGTGAGACGTCCTATCCCACGCTCCAGCGCGTCCTGGTAGCCTTCGGTGACAAGATCGGCTTCGCGCCCACACTGGATGCGGCACTCAACCAGCTGTTTGGCGGAGACTCCGGCGCTTCTGCCGGCGACGTCGCCAACAATGGCCAAACGCCAACCACCCCTCCGGGCACCACGACGCCCCCGGCCGGTCCCAGCGATGCCAAGGCTGACCTGAAGGCGGCCTTGGACGAGGCCAACAAGGCCATCCAGGACGGACAGGCGGCCTTGGCCAAGGGCGACTTCGCCGGATACGGCGCACAGCAAACCAAGCTCTCCGAGGCGCTGAAGAAGGCCGTGGACGCAGAAAACCGTTTGGGTGCCACACCGGCACCAACCACGACGCCGGGAGCTACTCCGAGCGCGACCCCGTCGCCTTCGCCCAGTAGCTAAGAGCGGCGCCTCCGGCGAGGGCCGGTACCAGCCTCCTTCTGGAGGCCGGTACCGGCCCTTGCTCGTGCGGGGGAGATGCACATCACGTAGCCAGGATTTGGTCTGCCGTTCACCGGACGGTAGTGTTGTTCTTGCGACGCGGGGTGGAGCAGTTCGGTAGCTCGCTGGGCTCATAACCCAGAGGTCACAGGTTCAAATCCTGTCCCCGCAACTGGAAAAGGTCCGGATCAGTCATCACTGATCCGGACCTTTTGTTTTGTCTCGAACGGCCTGCCTCCAACGCTCACTCACGTCCCGCCCGCTTGGGTGTGACGCTCTCTCACCTCCCGCCCGTTTGGGTGTGACGCTCTCTCACCTCCCGCCCGCTTGGGTGTGACGCTCTCTCACGTCCTACCCGTTTGGGGGAGGGGTTGAGGTGATCTCCGGCACCTTCCGGCCCGACTGGTCAGAACCGCACCGCGGGTGCGGTAGAGTTGTTCTTGCGACGCGGGGTGGAGCAGTTCGGTAGCTCGCTGGGCTCATAACCCAGAGGTCACAGGTTCAAATCCTGTCCCCGCAACTGGACAAAGATCCGGATCAGTATTACTGATCCGGATCTTTTGCCTTAAGGGCAGGTCGGGCCGCCGATGCTAGCATCGAAGCGGATTGGCTGCGCATGGAATTCCTTGCGTTTGATAGTTGCCATACTTTGCCAGGAACAGAGGAGACGGCCCCATTGGTCAATGAAGACCCCCACCTTGGCCTCGATCGTCGGATCCTTCAACGGGACAGCCCAGTCGCTGTCTACCAGCAAGTGGCCGACGTACTGACAGAACAGATCAGCCGCTTGGAACCGGGCTCCCGCATACCAACGGAAGAGTCCCTCATGGATGAGTACGGGATCAGCCGTACGACTGTTCGTAAAGCCATTGAGAAGCTCGTGGTCAAGGGTCTCCTGATCCGCAGGCAGGGAAAGGGGACGTTCGTGATGGCCCAGCGGCCGGTCAAGATGCTCAACCGCCTGGCGCCGTTCATGGAGACGTTTACTGCGGCGGGGATGAAGACCGTCAAAGGGCTCATCGAATACAAGTGGATGGAAAAGGATCAATCGGTGCCGGCCAAGCTGGTCTCCGAGGACAACCTTGTTCTGGTCATTCGCCGCTCCTATTCAAGCGCGGGCTGGCCTTATGCGATTGCTGAGATATTCATACCGTCGCACATTGGACGCCACATCAGTCTTGCCGACGCGGAGCGGAACTCGATTTACCAGGTCATCCAGGACAGGACCCTCAAGCCCCTGCACCGGGCCGAAATCACGGTAACCATGCATGCTCCCCCGGAGCACCTCGCTGACGCCCTGAACGTGCGCGAATTCCCCATGGTCCCGCGCTTGGAACGGACCACGCTCGGACCCCACGGCGAGGTTTTGGAATGCACAGTGACGTACTTCCATCCGAAAGGTTTTGAGATCCGGGCCGAAGTGGCAACGGATGCCAGCCCGGGCCAGGACCAGCCGCAGCCTGGTGGATAGTTACCGTGCCGGCGTCAAAAGAGGCAACAAAAAGTGGGTGGGACCGTCTCCGGTCCCACCCACTTCAAGGTTTACAACGGTGCCGGTTCAAGGTTTACAACGGTGCCGGCCTGAACGTGCCGGCGACTGTCTAGAGCTTGTCGAAGTCGGCTTCGTCAACGGTCGAGCCGCTCGAGGCCGGGGTGCCGGCGCCGATAGCCGGCTTGGCGCCGCCGGACTTGAGCGCCGCGAGCCGGGCCTCGATTTCGGTCTGTTCCCCCAGATCTTCCAACTGGTTGAACTGGGCATCGAGGCTGGAGCTGGCGAGTTCCTGCTGGCCGAGGACCTTTGCCTCTTCGCGGCGGATCTTTTCTTCGAAGCGGCCTACTTCGCTGGTCGGGTCCATGATGTCGATGCTCTTGAGGGCGTCGTGTACCTGGGACTGCGCAGCGGCGGTCTTCGAGCGTGCCACGAGCTCGTTGCGCTTGGCGGTGAGCTGGTTGAGCTTGTTCTTCATCTGGTCAAGCCCGGTCTTGAGCTTGTCCACAACCTCGGTCTGGGACGCGATGCTGGGCTCAGCGGTCCGTGCCTCGGATTCGGCAGTCATCTGCCGCTGGATGGCCACCTTGGCGAGGTTGTCGAACTTCTGGGCATCCGCAGCGTTACCGGAAGCACGGTATTCGTCGGCCTTGCGGGATGCAGCGAGTGCTTTGTTGCCCCAGTCCTGGGCATTCTTGATGTCCTCGTTGTAGTCGGCCTGCAGCATCCTGAGGTTGCCGATGGTCTGCGCCACAGCTGACTCGGCCTCGGCAATGTTGTTCGTGTAGTCGCGGACCATCTGGTCCAGCATTTTCTGCGGGTCCTCTGCCTGGTCGAGCAAGGCGTTGATGTTGGCCTTAGCCAGCTGGGAGATCCGACCGAAAATGGACTGCTTAACCATGGTGTTGCCTTTCGTCCTGCTCAGTGAATGCCCACTGAAATCAGTGATCAGTTGTTGTACCGCTGCTATTCGGGGCACGGACCCCGCTTAGTTTGTAGGTCTAGAAGCTGCCGGAATCGCCGCCACCGAAGTCGCCGCCACCGCCACCGAAGTCGCCACCGCCCGAGTCGCCGCCGAAGAAGCCTCCGCCGCCCCCGCCGTCGTTGTGGCCACCACCCCAGCCACCCCCGCCGCCGTTGAGGATGGAGTTGATGAGGATTCCGCCGAGGATGGCGCCGCCGAGGCCACCACCGCCGCCTCCGCCGCCGCCGAACATTCCACCACGACCGTAGCCTTGGTCTGCGTAGCCGAACTGGTCAACGTCGGACTGTGCGAGCTGAGCTGCCTGCGCGGCGAGGGAGTGTGCCTGCTGGGCGTAGGTCAGGGCCGTTACGGGATCATTGCGGGAGATGGACAAGGCGTAGTCGAGGTTTCGCTGTGCTTCGGCCAGTCGGGTACGGGCTTCTGTGCCTACGCCGCCGCGTCGAGCGGTGATGTAGTCCGAGGTAGCGCTGATTTGGGCCTGTGCCGCCATGATGGTTTGCTGCAGCGAGGCCTGGGCGCGCCGGGCCTGTTCCTGCTGGTCCCGGATACCCGTCAACGACTGGTCCAGGACCTGATGGGCCGACTCAACGCGGCTGAGCGTGGCGATGGGATCGATCTTGCCGCCCTGAATCTCTGCTTTGACCTGCGCCAAGGCAGATTCCACGCCAGCCACCGGGCCGGCCAGCTCGGGGTGTGCACCGGACTGGATCATCGCACGTGCCTGGGCAAGGTCCTGGCTGGTCTCTGCCACGGCGCCGTCAAGCGACGCGCGGGCTTCATCCAGGCTTCCCGCAGTCTTGGATATTGCTTCGATCAGGATGTTCGTCTGGTGCAGGCTTTCCTCGGCAGCGCGGACGGCCACTGCCGCCATGCTGTTCTCACCTGCAGCCAGTTTCTCCTGTGCGGTGGAGGCGGCGTTCTGTACAAACTCGAGGCGCTCCTTGGCCTGGAGAATGTTGTCCGAAACCTGGGTCAAAGCAGTTTCGGCGTACTTGGCACGAAGTCCTTCAAGGGATTGCTCCGCGCTGGCGATCCTGGCGTCAGCGTCCTTGGCCCCTACCGAGACGGCTGCCAGAGCCTGCGGCGCGGTCTTTTCCAGCTCGCGCAGGGAGTCGAAATCCGCCTTTTGGTCGCGGAGTGATGCCAAGGCGGCCTCGGACCGGCGAATGATCTCTCCAAGCCAGGTCCGCTGCTGCTCTTCGGTGTCCGGGATATGGTCGTCGAGCTGCTGCTGCAGCTTGAACGACTCGGTCATGTGGTTCTTGGCCTCTTCCAGGGCCTTGGTGAAGTTGCCGATTGCGGAATCGCCATACTGTGCCTGCGCGAAGCCGAGTTCCTGCTCGCTCGACTTGATGGCATCATCGGCTTCAATCAACAGCGAACCGCTCTTCTGCCTCAACTCGGGGATGCTCAGGCCAGCCAACGGGTCAAGCTGTTCGCCCTGCGGACCGTAACTTGCACTGACTGCCTTGGTGCCGGCCTTCTTGCGGCGGTTCCGGAGGTAGAGGTAGGTTCCTGCGCCACCAGCAGCAACGGCGCCGACGCCAACCAGGACGCCGACACCTGCGTTGCCGCTGGGCACAGTTCCGCTGCCGCCGCCGGCTGCATCGCCGATAGCGGCTGCAGTATCAATCGCGGCCTGGGCATAGTCCTTCTTGCCACCTGCCAGGTTGGCCGTCACAGCGTTCTGAGTGATGTTGGCCTGCTTGGAGGCGATCGAACTCGCAGAGTTCACCACGAAGTTGTACTGACCTGCTGCAGAGATGGCCAGAACGGCGTCTGCTTTGCCCATTTTCTTGGCCGTCGCTACGGCTTGTGTCCAGGCCTTGGGATCGGAGGGATTCGTGAACGAGTCCACCGTCACCACATACAAGTTGTATTTGTGGTCCTTGAGCGTCTTTTGAATCGCATCCTGGACTTCACCCTTGCGGCTGCCCAGGAGATTCGCATCATCCACGATGTTCTGCCCCGACGGTATCGTCACGGGATCGGCAGCAAAAGCCGCGCCGGCCGGGAAGGCCAACACTCCAGCCACGCCAACGACAGCGAGTACGCGTTTAAATATTGACCGCATGTGCAACCCTTCAGCACGTCTGCGACTGGAACAAGGCGTACCAATCGTCACAGAATGCTCAGCGCCCCCACGCATGGTGTAAAGCCGCAGGTCGCTGTGGCAATTCCTCTTGATTCTATGGTGCACCCCATAGCCCGTCCACAGCGGTGAATATGCCACCAGCGAAATATAGGAGAAAGCGTGGCTGTTGGCACGTTCAGGGCAATCCAAGGAACCCCTGCACCGCTCGCCCTGCCCTTTCAGGAAGCTCCCAGCGAACGTCCGCTTTTGTTCCAGTGAATGGGTACATAGTTGATGAAGACGAGGACGAAAGGAAGACCCATGACGGAGAACCCAGCGCAGGGCACCGCCCCAGAGAACCGTGAGCCGTCAGAGCCACGGGCCACTTCGGGCGAGCACAACGATGCCAACGCTAACCAGCAGCAGCCTGCCTGGACTTCAGGGCAGGGCGGCCCGGCCCAGGGCGGAGCACAACCAACAACTCCCATTCCGGCATATCAGCCGCCAGCCGGACAGCATCAGCCGCCGGCCGGACAGCACCAGCCGACGGCGCCGAACCCCCACTACTACGGCGCCCAACAGGGCCCGGCCCAAGGGGCTCAGCCCGGTGCGCAGCACCAAGCCCCAACGCAGCGTCCTGCGTACCCCTCGCAGCAGCCGTTCTACGGCGGGGGACAGGCCAACAACCCGGGCTCGCATTTCAGCAACGCCCAGGGACCCCATCAGGGACCTGGATCGCAGCACACACCTGGACAGTCGACCGCGGTCACTACCAAACGCAAGCCGGCTTTCGGCGTCGGGACCCTGGTCGCGAGCATGCTCGCCGCTGGCTTGATTGGCGGCGGCGTGGTGGCTGGAAGCAACGCCTTGTGGGACAACAACACCTCACCTGCGGCCTCGACGGGCAGCCAGTCCAGCACGGTCATCGTGAACAACAAGGACGACGTCAACGTCATCACCGCAGCAGCCGCCAAGGCCTCGCCCAGCGTGGTGACCATCAAGGCAACCAGTGGCAACGAAGGCGGTACGGGCTCCGGCATCATCCTCGATGACAAGGGCCACATCCTGACCAACACCCACGTGGTCACCTTGGACGGAGCGACGTCCAACGCGGCGATCGAGGTACGGACCAGCGATGGCAAGGTGCTCAAAGCCACGGTCGTAGGCACAGATCCTCTGTCAGATCTGGCCGTCATCAAGGTGGACGACGCCTCGGGCCTGGTTCCGGCGGCGTTGGGTGACTCTTCCAAGATCAACGTGGGGGACACCGCCGTCGCGATCGGTTCGCCGCTGGGCCTGACCGGGACTGTCACGGACGGCATCGTTTCGACCCTGAACCGCACCATCAGCGTGGCTTCGTCGGCCGCGCCGAAGGAGGGCACGGACAATTCCCAAGGCGGCGGACAGGGCTTCCAATTCGCCCCTCCAGGCGGTGGCCAGAGCCAGTCCACGGCGAATGAGGGATCCATCTCCATCAACGTGATCCAGACTGACGCCGCGATCAACCCGGGTAACTCCGGCGGCGCCCTGGTCAACAGCAAGGGTGAAATCATTGGCGTGAACGTCGCGATCGCTTCCGCCGGCAGCGGCACCTCCAGTTCTTCCAGCGGCAACATCGGCGTGGGCTTCAGCATCCCGATCAACCATGCCAAGCGTGTGGCCCAGGAGATTATCGATACCGGCAAGGCCAGCCACGGCCAGTTCGGCGTCTCGGTGCGGGCCAAGTCATCCACGGGCAGTGACTCGAGCTTCTCGGTGGGCGCCGAGGTTGCTTCGGTGACGTCCGGCTCCGCCGCCGCAAAGGCGGGGCTCAAGGTGGGCGACGTCGTTACCAAGTTCGGGGACTACACGGTCAGCGACCCCAACCAGCTCACGGCAGCGGTCCGGGAGCAGCCGGCGGGCGCCAAGGTGAAGGTGACCATCCTCCGCGGCGGCCAGTCGCAGGAGGTTGAAGTTACCCTCGACGCGGCTGCCCAGCAGTAAGCACGCAGCAACACAGGAAAAGTGAAGTACGACGGCGGGCCGCACCCTTGGGTGTTGCCCGCTTCGTCGTTGCACCCGGCCGTTTGGCCCGAAACAGGGGTTAACGCTGGGAGTGGAATTCCGTGGGCAATATGCTTAGCTAGGACGAGCCCACGCGCTGGGCAATTCACGGCCACGCTTCTGCGTTTGGCCGTCCACAAGCATGGAAGGCTGCTTCGAAGACAGTGGAAGAGACATTGAAGATTGTCGTTCTGGTCAAGCACGTCCCGGACGCGCAGTTCGACCGGCACATCACCGGCCCAGACAACACAACCGACCGTGACGAGAGCATCCTGTCCGAACTGGATGAGTACGCCCTCGAGGCCGCGCTGCAGCTCGCCGAAGAGCGTGGCGGCCCCAAAGCCGGCAACGAGGTCATCGCCTTGAGCATGGGTCCTTCGGGAGCCGTTAATGCCGTCAAGAAATCCCTCCAGATCGGCGCGTATTCGGGCGTCCACCTGAGTGACGACGCGCTGGCCGGCTCGGATGCGGCGGCTACGTCGCTTGCCCTTGCCGCCGCCATTGAGCACCTTTCGGCTGACGGCCGTCCGGTGGACCTTGTCCTGACGGGCATGGCATCGACCGATGGCGAGACCTCGCTTGTTCCGGCGCAGCTGGCCGAGCGGTTGTCGTACCCACAGGTGACCTTCGCGTCGAGCCTGGAGGTTTCGGGCGGTCAGGTCCGCGCACGCCGCGACGCCGGCCACTTTTCGGAGACTGTCGAAGCGGGCCTTCCGGCCGTCGTCTCGGTCACCGACCAGATCAACGAGCCCCGGTACCCCAACTTCAAGGGAATCCTGGCGGCCAAGAAAAAGAAGATCGATTCCCTGACGCTGTCCGATATTGGGCTGGACCCCTCCCAGGTCGGCCGGGCCGGCTCCTGGACAGTGGTGGAATCGGCGGATGCGCGTCCACCCCGGACCGCAGGCACCATCATCACAGACGAAGGCGACGCCGGCATCAAGCTGGTCGACTTCCTGGCCGCACAGAAGCTGCTCTAAGGGGATCCCAACCATGGCAAATGCACTTGTTTTCATTGACAACCCGGGAGCGGCTCTCAAGAAGAGCAGCCTGGAGCTCCTGACCATCGCCCGTTCGCTGGGGGAGACCGCCGTCGCAATTACCGGTGAACTGACCGACGACGTCGCGGCCACCTTGGGTGCCTACGGTGCCTCTGCGGTGTACCAGCCGTCGCTGGCGAACCTTGACGAATACCTTGTTGGGCCGAAGGCCGCTTACCTTGCGGCAGCCGTCGACGCTTCGGGAGCCACCGCAGTGCTTCTCGACAACTCGCCAGAGGGCAAGGAAATTGCGGGCCGGCTCGGCATCAAACTCAGCGCAGGTGTTATCACGGATGTTGTGGGCGTCGAAGCTGACGGCACTGCGCACAAGTCTGTGCTGGCCGGTTCCTACACCACCACTGCCAAGGCCACGACGCCGGTCACGGTGTTGTCGGTGAAGGCCAATAACGTTGAGCCGGCTCCGGTTGGTGCTACCGCTGTCCCGACGACCACCACGGTGGATGTACCGGCCGATGCCGCAGCGAACTCTGCCCGCATCGCGGCCCGCACCGAAGCGCCGGTCAGTGGGCGGCCGGACCTCAGCGAAGCCAGGATCGTTGTTGCCGGCGGACGCGGCGTGGACGGGGACTTCGGTCCACTTGAAGAGCTTGCAGATGCTTTGGGTGCCGCGGTGGGTGCATCCCGTGCCGCCACCGACGCCGGCTGGATCGGTCACGATGCCCAGGTCGGCCAGACCGGTGTCACGGTGTCTCCGCAGCTGTACATCTCCGCCGGCATATCCGGGGCCATCCAGCAGAAGGCCGGAATGCAGACCTCCAAGGTCATCGTTGCCATCAACAAGGATGCCGAGTCTCCGGTGTTCGAGATCGCGGATTATGGCATCATCGGTGACCTTTTCAAGGTCCTTCCGCAGGCAACCGCAGAAATCAAGAAGCGGAAAGGCTGATCGCTTTGCCTACTGACGTCCCGTCAGCAAAGAGCCCGTTCGATGCCTCCACGGAGCGTGTCGAGCGGGTGCTTTGTTTTACCGCCCATCCTGACGACATCGATTTTGGCGCTGCGGGCACCATCGCAGCCTGGACGGCAGCCGGTGTCGAGGTCAGCTACTGCATCATGACCGACGGCGATGCCGGCGGATTCGATCCTGTGGACCGGGAACGCATCATCGAGTTGCGGGCCGAGGAGCAGAAGCGGGCCGCTGCTTTGGTTGGTGTCACTGACATCCATTACCTTCACGAGCGCGACGGCTACCTTGAACCGACTCACGGCGTCATCAGGCAGGTGGTGAAGCTGATCCGTGAGATCCGGCCGGACATCGTCTTGACCATGCATCCGGAGCGGAACTGGGACCGCCTCCAGAAGAGCCACCCCGACCACCTTGCGGCAGGGGAAGCGGTGACCCGGGCCGTGTATCCGGCGGTGGAGAATCCCTTCGCTTATCCGGAACTGGCGGAGGCCGGGCTCGAGGCCTACAAGTTGCCGTGGCTCTGGTTTATCTCGAGCCCGGAGGCCCGGGAGAACCACTTCGTGGATGTCTCGGCCCACGTTTCCGCCAAGCTCGACGCCATACGGGTCCACGCGAGCCAGCACCCGGATGTCGAAGCGATGGAGAGGGTGGTCCGCGGCCTCATGGTCGCTAACGGACAGCGTGCCGGACTGCCGGAGGGGACCAGCGCCGAGGGCTTCCATGTGGTGTCTGTCAATGGATCCAGCACCATAGCAGGCTTCTGATATTGCCGTGATGTAACCCGTGTCATATGCTTGACCTCGGTTAAATCATATTTATTCGAGGAAGGCAGACTTTGATGGCGAAGACTGCGCAACAACCCGTACTGGTGATTATGGGAGTCTCCGGTTCCGGCAAATCGACTGTGGCCGGTGTTCTCGCCGGGAAGCTGGGATGGGATCTCGCTGAGGGCGACGACCTTCACCCCGAAGCCAACGTCGCCAAGATGCAGTCGGGGCTCGCCCTCACTGATGAGGACCGTTGGCCTTGGCTGGACATCATTTCGGACTGGATCCGTCAGCGCACGGACGCCGGAATCCCGGCAATCATTACGTGCTCGGCACTGAAAAAGAAGTACCGCGACGTTCTCCGCGGCGAAGGCGTGGTGTTCGTATTCCTGCAGGGAAGCAAGGACAAGATCTCGGACCGACTGGCCTCCAGGCACGGGCATTTCATGCCGCCGTCGCTTCTGGAATCGCAGTTTGACGCCCTGGAGGAACCCACCGACGACGAGAACTACATCTCGCTGTGCGTTTCCGCCTCGCCGGCCGAGGAAGCTGACGAAGTCATCGAGCGGCTTGGTCTTCGCCCCATGGGTGCCAATACCGGAACGAGTGCCTCGTGAAGGCCTTGGAAGCTGCGACGGAAGTGCAGCAATGGACCGCGCACGACACCCAGCTCCTGGTAGTTGCGGCGCTGGGAATCGCCCTGATCGTGGTGCTGATCGCAAAGCTCAAAATGCACCCGTTCCTTTCACTTGTCCTGGGCTCAGCCTTTGTTGGGCTTGCGTCAGGGGTGGAGCTGGGGAAAGTCATCACCAACTTCGAGGACGGCGTGGGCGGTGTCCTGAAGGAAGTCGGCCTGCTGATTGCCCTTGGCGCCATGCTCGGGAAGTTGCTCGCCGATTCCGGCGGGGCCAACCGGGTTGTTGATACGCTGCTGGCCAAGGCCAGCGGTAACAAGCTGGTCTGGATGATCACCCTGGTCGCGGTCATCATCGGCCTGCCGATGTTCTTCGAGATCGGGCTCGTCCTGCTGCTGCCGGTCATCGTGCTGGTCACCCAGCGATCCAAGATGAAGCTGATGCGCATAGCCATCCCGGCACTGGCTGGCCTGTCGGTGCTTCACGGCCTCGTGCCACCGCACCCGGGACCGCTCATTGCCATCAGTGCAGTGAAAGCGGAGCTCGGCACAACGCTGGGCCTGGGCATTTTGGTGGCGATCCCCACCGTAATCATCTGTGGTCCCCTCTTCTCACGCCTTGCAGCCCGTTGGGTCCCCGTGGATGCTCCGGCCGTTGCAGGTGGCATTGACACCCAGCACACGGCGGACTTGAGCGACGTCAAGCGCCAGCCTTCCTTTGGCGTGACTCTGCTGACCATCATCTTCCCGGTTGTCCTGATGCTCCTGAAGGCCTTGGGTGGCATCATTTGGCCGGACGCCGCAACTGCGCCCGGCATCAGGATCTTCTTCGACTTCGTCGGCCAGCCGCTGGTAGCCATGACCCTTGCTGTGCTCCTGGCAATCGTTACCTTCGGCTACGCCGTGGGATTCACCGGAACCAGGATCACGGCCAAACTGGGGGAGAGCCTTGGCCCCATCGCAGCCATCCTCCTCATTGTGGGTGCAGGCGGCGGTTTCAAGCAGACGCTCATTGGTGCCGGAGTGGGAGACGCCGTCAAGAAGTGGGCAGAAGGGGCCAACATGTCGGTCCTGGTCCTGGGCTTCATTGTCGCAGTGGCCCTCCGCCTGGCCACTGGCTCGGCAACGGTCGCCACGGTCACGGCAGCCGGTATCGTCGCGCCCCTCGCCAGCAGCCTGAGCCCAACCCATGCAGCTCTGCTTGCGTTGGCGATCGGCGCCGGCTCGCTGTTCCTCTCGCATGTCAACGACGCCGGATTCTGGTTGGTCAAGGAACTGTTCGGCCTCACGGTCGGGCAAACGTTCAAGACGTGGTCGGTCATGGAGACCTTGATTTCCGTGGTTGGATTCGGCTTCGTGATGCTGCTGTCGCTGGTGTTATAGGTTCCGGAACGCATTAAGACGCCGACGGCGGCCGTCCCTTGTTGGTGGGGCGGCCGCCGTCGGGCGTTAAATCAGCGCGTCAGCGCTCAAGCAGACAACGCCACTACGAGCACGGGGGCTGTGGTGGGTGCTTTTGACCCGCCTGCCGGTTCCACGGTAATGGCGACCGAGGAAGCCGAGGAGAGGCCCTTTACAACTGCCGGCTTTGAGAGCGTTTGGGCGTCCATGGTGCCTTGGGGTACAGGGGCGGATCCGTCCTTTGGCAGCGTCCACAGCTGGTAGACCTTGCCCTCGGGTGCAGGTGCTACGCCATTCATCAGGACCACAAAGGAGTCCTTGGCCGAGGACGCCGAGATGGTGGCTGTGCCGCCGCCGGGAACCGCTGCAGACTGCTTCTGGACATCCTGTGCCTGGAGGACCTGGTTGACGGGATCATTCTGGGCGGAGACATACGACCCCACACCAATCCCACCCAGGGCAAGCGCCGCGGCGGCTGCCGCTCCTACGATCCATCGGCGCGCGCCACCATTGCGGCGTTCTTCGCGCTTTGCCCTGGCGGCCGCGAGATCGTCGACGGCGGGCCCGGCCACCGCAGGCGCTGCGGGCGCGGAGACGGGCTCCGTGGCAGCGTCCTTGGTGATGCGGTCCATGATGTTCCCGAAAAGTGCGGCAGGCGGCTCTTCCTCGGGCGCAAAGCTGACCGCAAGGGTCTCGCGGGCTTCACGGACCCGCTCCAGGAATTCCGGAGCTTCGGGGGCGTCCTTGACGTACTCATCGATCATGGCCCGTTCATCGTCACTGACGGCGTCCAGGGCATAGATCTCAGCCAATTCGAGGACCCGGCCCTCGGCGAGGTCGGTAGCAATGTCGTTGGCAAACATTCTGCGGATAAAGCCTCCACCAGTGTTCTCACTCAAAGGAACCCACCCCCAGGCAGGTCTTCAGGCGCAGCAGTCCGTCGCGGATGCGGGACTTGATCGTGGGAACGGCGGCGCCAAGGTGCTCGGCCACTTCCCTGTAGGTCAGGCCGCCGTAGTAGGCGAGCCGGACCGACTCGCGCTGGGTGTCAGTCAAGGTGCCAAGGCATCGGCTGACGGCCTCGGCTTCGAGGTTGCTGTCCGCTTCCTCTGCCACCACGTCCCTGTCCGGGTCCAAGCTGGCTGCGCCGTATTTGGCCTCACGGTCCGTTGCGGACTGCACGGAACGCACCCGGTCAATGGCGCGACGATGCGCGATGGTCATGAGCCAGGCCAGCGGAGTTCCTGCGGCACGGTCAAACTTTGCTGCGCCTTCCCATACCTGGATGAAGACTTCCTGGGTGGCGTCTTCGCTGAGGTCCGGGTCAATCAGGACCCGCTTGGCCATGCCGAATACCCTCCGCGAAGTGAGACGGTAGAACTCTGCGAAGGCCTGCTGGTCTCCTGCGGCCACAAGGTTGAGCAGGCCGGTGAGCTGCGAGTTCAGGTCTGTCGCAGTATCGGCCGGCTCGACCACCGGAACGGAGGGTTTGTTGGGGATGTCCATCACCGTCCAGCATATGTTGTCCCGTTTGAATCGCGCAGCATGAGCCGCTGGTGTTGTGGGCGCGGCGGGACGGTGCCTTGCTGCCATCACGCTGGTCTGCTGCACGCTCACGTAGGCTCCCTCAATGAATATCCGGGCCAGGGGTTGTCCCTGCATAAGGTATTCGGTGCTGTGGGGTCCTTGGATGGGCTAGAGTTTGGCGCCCGCGAATCCGTTTTGCCGCCAGGCCTCGAAGACTGCGATCGAGGCCGCGTTGGCCAGGTTCAGTGAGCGGAGGGAAGGCTTCATGGGCAGGCGTACACGTGCGGTGACGTGGGGATCCTGCTTGAGCCATTCCGGCAAGCCCACGGACTCGGGGCCGAACATCAGGACGTCCCCTTCGCGGTAGCTGATGTCCGTGTAGGACGTTTCGCCGTCGGCGGTGTAGGCGAAGACGCGCTCCGGCTGCAGGGCCGACCACGCGGCGTCGATGTCCTTGTGGACAGTCACGACAGCCAGGTCGTGGTAATCGAGGCCGGCGCGACGCAGCTTGGCGTCGGAGAAGTCGAAACCCAAGGGCTCCACCAAATGGAGCTCAGCCCCGGTGATGGCCGCCAGGCGGATAGCGTTGCCCGTATTGCCCGGGATTTCTGGAGTGTGGAAAAGGATGCGGAACACTGTCCCATCTTAGTCAGGGGCCCGGAGGAGCTACTGATTGGGCTTAGTGCATCCCGCGGAGGAGGCGTGCCAACACCGGGACTACAACGGTGTTGGGTGCGGGGCCGGAGCTGAGGAACTGCTTCAAGCCCCGAGCCAGACCGGCGCCATTGACCACTTCCACCGGGTTGTGGGTGGACTGGCCCTTGCCGTACTGGTCGATGACCGGTTCGTGGAGGTTTCCGTCCGGGCTGTGCAGGACCACCCAGCCGGTGACGTTCAGTTCAGGAAAGATCTCCTGCATATGGCGGACGATGTGAGCCAGTTGCGGGGGAGCAACGGAACGTCCGCCATGCCGCAGCGATTGTCCGTCCCACGCATAGGCGCCTTTGGGCAGCAGCATGGAGCCCACCAGGGCAAGCCGGTAGCCCGACAGGACAGCGTGATCGATGTGGTTATTGTCCGACGGCGACCGGAGACCGTTGATCAGGCGGGCGGCGGGGATAGCGGTCAGGACTTGCCGGCTGATGAGTTGGACCGTTCTCATTTCGCGCTGGATGCGCGCTTCGGCGCCAAAGATGCCGCGTTTGCGGGGTATGCCGTGGACTTGCCGGGCCGCCTCTGCCGCGGAGATAAGGGGAACCTCGTTGGGGTCCTCAAAGCCGGGGACGTAGACCGGGGGATCGCCGGCTGTGTTTCGTTGGGCTTGGGGCCGTTTGATGTTGGTGGTCGGACCCGGAGCGGACGCGCCCGTGTAATCGCCTGGCCGCGGCTGGCTGACACCCGACGCTCCGCTGGCATAGCGGCGGTCATATTCTGCCCTGCGCTGTGGATCGATCAATGTCTCGTAGGCCAAGGTCACCCGCCGGAACATTTCCGCTTCTCCGCCGTGATCGGGGTGTGCCTTGCGGGCGGCCTTGCGGTAGGCCACTTTGATCTCCTTGTCCGTCGCGGTGACGGAGACACGGAGAACCTGATAGTGCGAACTGCTGCCCTCGGCCAAGCACGGGCCCTTCTCTTATGACGGTCCGCGCAAGACAGGCGCGGCACTGGCAAGTTTATCCAGCTACGTGGTGAACGAGTGCAGGAGGGTGCGTGGTTCCCGGCTGGCATAATGCAGGCTGTGACGTCACCCGCCCTTCCCGTCCCGTCCTCCGGCGCATCGGGAAATATTGTCCTGGCAATAAATCCTGCTGCTTCCTTCGGCCGTACCCGCCATGCCGGGCACCAGGCCGCAGGGTGTTTCCGCGCCGCAGGCTGGGACGTCGTCGTGCTCGAAGCTGAAGATTATGGCGCCCTGGCTGACATGGTGGACCGCGCGCTGGGCAGGACGGGTGTGGCTGCGTTGGTGGTGGTGGGAGGCGATGGCATGGTCCACCTGGGCATCAATGCCCTTGCTGGCAAGGACATTCCATTGGGTATCGTCCCCAGCGGTACTGGCAATGACGTGGCGCGTTTGCTGAACCTGCCCCTCCATGACACCACCGCTGCGTGTAGGCAGGCGCTGGCCGCGCTGGCGTTCGATGGGCGGAAGATCGACGTCGGACGGGTCACCGTGGAGGGTCGTACCACCTGCTTTGCAGGGGTGCTCTCAGCGGGATTCGATGCAGCAGTCAATGAACGGGCCAATTCCTGGCGTTGGCCGCGGGGAAAGAACCGATACAACCTGGCGATGCTGCGTGAGCTTGTCTCCTTCGGTCCGATCGAATATCGGGTGACTGCGGGCGGCCGGCAGTGGAGGCAGCGGGCGTTGTTGATCTCCGTGGCCAACGGGCAATCGATCGGTGGCGGGATGAGGATCACCCCGCAAGCCGCCCCTGACGATGGATGGTTGGACCTGTTCGTGGTGCGGCCGCTTTCCAGGCTGCGCTTCCTGGCTGTCTTCCCCAAGGTGTTTGCGGGAAACCATACCGACCACCCGGCAGTACAGATCCGCAGGGTGAGGCAGGTGCGGCTGGAGGCCGCTGGTGTCGTTGCCTATGCCGACGGCGAGAGGCTGGGCGAATTGCCTGTCGACGTGGAAGTGGTGCCTGGCGGCTTGCGCGTCCTCGCCTGAGCGGTAGCCGGATAGACTCGATCGCGTCAGGGCCGCGGGCCGGGGCCGGGAAAGCCGGAAGGGGCTTGAGCGACAGTGTCAGGGAATGTTCGACGGCGGTTGGCCGGGTCGGCCGCCATCGCCGCCGTAGGTGTCCTGTTGGCCTCTTGCAGCGTCAACGTCCCGGATCCGGAAGCGCCGAAGCCCTCGCCGTCGGAGTCCACGCTTTCGACCCCCACCATTACGCCCGGGCACGATGCGGAGGCGGTGGCTGCCAAGGACCTTCCCATGACTGCAGGAAGCACCTTGGCGTCGGGGGATCCTGTGACAGTCTCCAGCCGGATGGAGGAGGTGCCTGGGTGGTCACTGGTTCATTCGGGCCTGCAGGGCGAAGTCCGGTACAAAAGGGCCGATGGATGCGCGTTGGCAATCCGGGTCAGCGTCAACCAGGGCCCTCTGGTGGTCTCAGGCGACGACAACGCTTCAACCAGGGCATTGTTCCAATACCTGGATGCAGGGATCGCCGCCGAGACGCTGAAGCCCGCCTCACTTCGATGGGGAGGAGACACTGACAAACCGCAGCACAGTGTGGAGTTCCTCGCCCTGGACTCGTCATCTCCCGGAGGGACCGCGGCGCTGGTGCTGGCAAGGCTATTCAGTGCGCCGGCGTCCTCGGTGTACATCTCCCTCGCTTGCCCGAATCCTGGAGCGCTTGCGAGCGCGCGGGCGGAGATGGTTTCCAAGCTGGCAGTAGTTCCCCCTTCCTGAGCGGCTTGCCCGGCTGGGTCCTAGCCTTGCGGTGCGCGGGCTGTGGCGAGGCGGTTCAGCGCCAATGCTCCTATGAGGAGGCCGAAATCCCTCAGCGCAACATCGAAGAAAGCGCCAAGGACCAAAAGGTTGACGATGATGCCGAGCAGCCAGGCGGCAACCACCAAAGAGCCTACGCGCGGACGCGCAGCGACCAGGATCCCGGCGACTACCTCCACCACGCCCACCCCATACATGAAGACTTGCGCAGGCACCGGTACCACGGCCGTGGCAACTGGAGCGAGGTAGTGGGTCCACTCCGTCAGGAGGTTGGTGAACTTGTCGAGGCCGAAAACCACGGGTGCGACCGTAAAGACGGTCCGTAGCAGGATGAACGCCTGCCGGTCGGGGTTGCGGCGAAATGTGGCCCGCGGCATTGCTGTTGTTGAGGTTTCCATGACTCATCCTTTCTAAAAATAGATACCTTGATTTTAGAACCGCAGGATTCTTAAATCAATGAATCTACTTTTAGAGATAAGCTGTTCCCATGGGCGCAACCGACTTCCCCTGGATCCGAAAAATCGCCGCCGTAGCCTCCTTGGGGGAGGAGAACCGCCGGGCGCTGTACCAGTACGTGCTGGCATCGGGTGAAGCCGTTGGCCGGGACCAGGCTGCCACGGCCCTTGGACTATCGCGAAGCACGGCGTCCTTCCATCTGGACCGGCTGGTGGACGACGGGCTTCTTCGCGCAGAGTTCAAAAGGCCGGGAGGTAAAACCGGTCCCGGGTCCGGGCGGCCCGCCAAGCTCTACAGGCCCACACTCGATGAAGTCGGCGCCTCGGTTCCGCAGCGGAGCTACGACCTTGCCGGCCACCTCATGGCTTCCGCGATTGCCCACTCCGCGGCGGAGGGAGTTCCGGTCTCACATGCCCTTCTCGATGTGGCCGATGCCTCCGGCAGGGAGGCCGGTCGATCGGGTGACTTCATTGGCGCACTCGCCGACTGCGGCTACCAGCCAACGCCCGACGACGCCGGCGGGTACCGGCTGCTCAACTGCCCCTTCCATCGACTCTCCCGGGACCACTCAGAGGTGGTTTGCCCCATGAGCGGGGCCTTCCTGCGGGGTGTGGCGGTGACGTCCGGTGCCGACCCGTCAACGGTGGTGGGAGACACAGGGCCCGGACATTGCTGCGCCAGGATCACCCGCCACATTGACGACTCCGGCCACGACGCGGCCCGGTAGAATTGCAAGGTGCCTGTATACCTCGATCACGCTGCCACCACGCCCCTTTCGGCTGAAGCGCTCGCCGTCATGACGCGTGAGCTGGCGCGAACAGGCAATCCGTCGTCGCTTCACGGCGCGGGCCGTCGTGCACGCCGCGCGGTGGAGGATGCCCGCGAGACGTTGGCTGCCGCAGCCGGCGCCCATCCATCGGAAGTGATCTTCACTTCGGGTGGAACTGAAGCGGACAACCTGGCTGTCAAAGGCCTGTTCTGGGCCCGCCGTGACGAAAATCCGCGCCGGACCCGCATCCTCTGCTCCGCCGTCGAACATCACGCCGTCATGGACACCGTTGAGTGGCTCGAGCGCCACGAGGCGGCCGACGTCGTATGGCTTCCCGTGGACAGTGAAGGCGCCGTCCGGTTGGATGTACTCCAGCGCGAGATCGAACGTGACCCTGATTCGATCGCCTTGATTACCGTGATGTGGGCCAACAATGAGGTCGGGACCATCCAGCCGGTAGCCGAGGTGGTGGGGCTGGCCAAGCCCCACGGAATCCCGGTGCATTCGGACGCCGTCCAGGCATTCGGTTCTGTTCCCGTCGACTTCCGGGGATCGGGCCTGTCTGCAATGTCCGTCTCAGGTCACAAGCTCGGCGGACCAGTGGGCGTGGGCGCGTTGTTCCTGGGCAGGGCCGTGACCTTGACTCCGGTTCAGCATGGTGGCGGCCAGGAGCGGGACGTACGTTCGGGAACCCTGGACACGCCGGCCATCGCTGCGTTCGCTGCGGCCGCCGAAGCAGTCACCGCCCATTTGGCCCAAGAGCAGGAGCGGCTGGCTGGCCTGCGCGACCGCCTGATCGACGGCGTCCTGGCGGCGGTTCCCGATGCCGTACTGCGGGGAGCGCCGGGCGCTGGCCGCCTGCCCGGCAACGCCCACTTCACGTTCCCGGGATGTGAAGGGGATTCGCTGCTCTTCCTCCTTGACCTGGCCGGCGTGGAGTCGTCCACGGGATCGGCATGCACCGCGGGAGTGCCGCGCCCTTCGCATGTCCTCCTTGCCATGGGTTTGGATGAGGACACGGCCCGCGGGGCACAGCGGTTTACCCTGGGCCACAGCTCTACGGATGCCGACGTCGACGCACTCCTCAAGGCCCTGCCGGAGGCCTGTGCACGGGCACGTCAGGCCGGGATGGCCGGTCACGAGTCCAGCATTCAAACGGCGGCGACGGTAGCCAGGCAACACCAGGCCTGAGCTGTTGCGCGCCGCTAGGGCGTAGGCAGTTCCGTCCCGTTACGGGGTGGGCAGAAGTTCCTCGAGGGGGACTGCCGGATCGGCCAGCCGATCCAGGCTGACGCGAACCCTGCCCGTGATGAGGGCCTTGATCGCCTTCTGGACACGGCGTTGGTTGAGGCTCATGCCTGCAACCACGCATCCGTCGTTGACCCAGAAAGCGATGAAGCTGCCGTCAGCCACGGTGCCGCGAATGACGGGAGAAAGGCCGGATGCCAGTGAAGGGAAGCCTGAGTATTCCATGCTCGCCTCGAACTGGTCGGTATAGAAGTAGGGCACAGCATCAAACGTGGCGTCCTGGCCAAGCATCGACCTCGCCGCGGTCTTGCCGCCGTTGAGTGCGTTGGACCAGTGTTCGTTGCGGTGGTGTTCGCCGGTGAACGGATGGAGGGCGTTGGCCACATCTCCTGCGGCGAGGACGTCCGGGGCACTGGTGCGGAGGGCGCTGTCCACCAGGATCCCGTTGCGGACGGCCAGGCCGGCTGTCTCGGCGAGCGCGGTATCCGGGACGACGCCGACGGCAACGATGACGACGTCGGCCGGGAGCCTTTCGCCCGTGTCCGTGACCACTGCTTCCACTGTTCCGGCGCGTCCCTCGATTCCCGCCGCGCTCGCCGGAAGCCTGAAGGCCACACCGTGATCCTGGTGAAGGCGTTGGAAGTAACGTCCCAATTCCGGTCCAATGGCGGCACTCAGCGGAATGTCCTCCAGCCCGATGAGCGTGACGTCGTTGCCGTATGTGCGGGCTGCCGCCGCCAATTCCATGCCGATCCAGCCGGATCCGATCATGACCACTTTCCTGCCGCCGTCTTTGAGGAGGCTTTGCAGCCGCAGGCTGTCCTCGAAGGTCCGGAAGGTCATGACGCCCGCCAGGTCCGAGCCGGGCAGGGGGATGGTCCTGGGGCGTGCGCCGGTGGCGATGAGCAGTTTGGCGTATTCCAGATGGTGGCCACCTTGCAGCACTATCCGATGGTTGGGTGGATCGACCTCGGTTGCGGCTTCACCAAGCAGGAGTTCGACGCCGTTCTCCTGGTACCAGCCGGCAGGAACCACGGGCACGGAATCTTCGCCCGCCTTTCCGAGGAGGAACTCCTTTGAGAGGGGAGGGCGGAGGTAGGGGATACGGTTCTCGGCGCCGAGCAGTGTGATGGGACCATCGAAACCTTCGTCCCGCAGGGTCCTTGCGGCAGTGGCACCGGCCAGGCCCCCGCCGGATATGACCATTCGTCCTGAAGCCATGTCAGCTCGATTCTAAAATCAGTTGTTCTCATTTTAGAATTACGGGTAGGAGTGGTCAAGGCATTTAGCACACTCCGGCCACCGCGAGCTAGAATGGACGGGCACACTGGCCGTTCCGGGCCGGACACAGGGCAGCCCCAAACACACAGAAAGCCAGCATGCGAGTACTTGCAGCAATGAGCGGCGGAGTCGACTCCGCCGTGGCAGCCGCCCGCGCCGTCGAAGCGGGTCACGACGTCGTCGGGGTCCACCTCGCGTTGTCGCGCATGCCGGGGACCCTCCGCACCGGAAGCCGCGGTTGCTGCACCATCGAGGATTCCCGTGACGCTTGGCGTGCTTGCGACGTCCTGGGCATCCCGTACTACGTGTGGGACTTCTCGGAGCGTTTCAAGGAAGATGTGGTCCAGGACTTCATCGATGAGTACGCCGCCGGGCGCACGCCCAATCCGTGCATGCGCTGCAACGAGCGCATCAAGTTCGCCGCATTGCTGGAGAAGGCCATTGCTCTGGGTTTTGATGCTGTGTGCACCGGCCACTATGCCAAGGTCATCGAAGACGCCGACGGTAACCGCGAACTCCATCGTGCCGCTGACTGGGCAAAGGACCAGAGCTACGTTCTGGGTGTCCTGACCCACGAGCAGCTCAAGCACTCCATGTTCCCGCTCGCTGATACGCCGTCCAAGGCGGAGGTCCGCGCCGAAGCTGAACGCCGGGGCCTGTCCGTGGCAAACAAGCCGGACAGCCACGACATCTGCTTCATTTCCGACGGCGACACGCGTGGCTGGTTGGCCGAAAAGATCGAGATGACCACCGGCGATATCGTCGATGAAACCGGCGCCAAAGTCGGGGAGCATCCCGGCGCCAATGCCTTCACGGTGGGCCAGCGTCGTGGCCTGAAGCTCGGGACTCCCGCTGCCGATGGCAAGCCCCGGTTTGTCCTGGAGATCCGTCCCAAGGAAAACAAAGTGGTGGTTGGTCCCGAAGCGCTCCTGGCCATCGATGAGATTCGCGGCATCAAGGTTTCGTGGGCGGGCCTGCCCATTTCCGAGGTTGCTACCGGTGCGGAGTTCGACTGCTACGCCCAGGTCCGCGCCCACGGTGATCCCGTGCCGGCAGTTGCACGCGTGGAAGCAGTGACCGACGACTCCGGCATTGAGCGGGCTGAGCTCGTGGTTACCCTGACGGATCCCTTGCGTGGGGTTGCGCCGGGCCAGACAGTCGTGCTCTACCAGGGGAGCAGGGTACTGGGCCAGGCAACCATCGACGCCGCCCGCTCCCTCCAGCGCGCGGCACTCTAAAGGACCATTGCCACCGGATTGGCCGGCCTCCATACTGGGCTAAGCAGCGTTTCCGCTGCGGTATGTGGGGTCCGCATCCGGGATGGCGATGACTGTGGCATTTCCAAAGAAGGGCCCGGGAGATGTCAAAGCCGGGCAAATGGTCACGGTGACCGTCCTGGCTGAGGGGCCAATCGGAGCGGACGGTACTGCCCCGGAGACGGCGCAGGTACGGATCCCTGTGGAACGGCTGAGGCGCGGACCCACCGGGCATCGCTACGCGATCCACATCCGGAAGTGGCGCGGTACCAACGTATCCCCGGTAACGCTTACCCGGCAGGGAGACCCCTGGCAGTTGGTCGACGAGCCACCTCCGCACGGTCTGCGGGAGCTGCTGGATGACACCCGCTTCCTGGCCCAACATGTGTACGGGGTGGCGATGAGCACCCTGGACATCTTTGAAAGCACCCTGGGACGGCGTATGCCTTGGAACCCGGAGGGGCGCGTGGTCCTCAAAGCCCGCGACCTGGTCACAGCCACGGATACCGGATATCAGCGTGGAAGCAACATCATCCGCTTCGGCTCGGTGGACCGGATGGGATACAAGGTTCCGACGGCCCTCTACAGGGACATCGTGGCCCACGAGGTGACGCACGCGATCCTGGACGGGTTCCGTCCCGCCTGGGCCGATGAGCTGGCCACCATGGAGCAGCTGGCGATGCACGAGGCCCTGGCTGACCTCGTGGCTATCCTTTCGGTCTTTTCTTCGCGGGACGTCGTCTACCGCCAGCTTGAAGCAGCTCGAGCCGGTTTCGGAGCCGGGCAGGTGGTCGACGACGTGGTCATGATGCGATCGCTTTTCGATTTCGCCCGCGACCTGTTCGCCCGGGGGCCGCTGCGTGAGCCGTTCGTGGGCGTCGTCCCCGACCACTGGCAGGAGCTGTGCGAACCTCATGCACGCGGTGCCGTGGTGGTGGGCGCCGTGCTCCGCGCCGTCCAGCGGCTCTGGGTCGAAAGGAATGCCAGACTGGGAGACGGGCAAAGCCTCCGGCAAAAAGCCGAATCCGGCTCCATCGTGGCAACCCGGGTCCTGCGGATGGTTATCCGGGGACTGTCCTACATGCCGCCGGTTGATGTGTCCTGGCGTGATCTCCTGCGGGGCATCATCGCAGCCGACCTGGACATGGTCCCGGAGGACATCCACGGGTACCGCGACGCTCTTCAAGCGGAATTCTCCGCAATCGGCATCCGGAGGGTGTCCAGGGACAACATCAGCGGCGTTGAGAACTACCAGGGGCTCCGCTATCCCATCCGCCTATCGGCCCTGGGCTCGGACCCCCAGGAAGTGCAGCGCTTCGTCTGGGAAAACCCGAGGCTCCTGGACGCGGCACGGCTGGAACGACGGACGCCACTGAGCTCCACGCGCGTCCGGACATCGGAGCGCGTGTCCCCGGACGGGTTCGTCATTTCCGAAATTGGGGCTTCCTTCATCCAGACGGTGCGGATGAGCCGGCGGGAAGCGAACGTCCGCCTCGGGTTGAGGACCACAAGGGACTACGTGGACATTCGGGGTGGAGGACTTTTGCGGTTCGACGCCGGTGGGCGGCTCGTGTATGCCGCGCTGAAGCCCGTGATGGACCGGGACCGCCAAGGCAAGTTGTTCGGTTCCGACCAACAGCACGACGCCGAGCTGGCCGCCTCAGCGGGCGTGCGAAACAGGTTTCACGGCACCGGTGACTAGGCGATTCATGCCCGAACTCTCACTTTCCCCATGCGGCCTTGCGGGCTGCTTTGGGGGCTTCCAGTTGCGCCACTTGGTCAAAGCCTCCGGCCTTCAGGCCTTTGCTGACCAGCTTGAGGATTTCGGCCCGCCCCAACGCCCCGTCGGATCGGAGTGTCTTCAGGAAGTTGTAGGTAAAGGCGCCGTTATAGCGGCCCTCGATCAACGCGTCGGCGGCCGTTTGGTCCGATCGGCAGGCCGCCATCAGCACCGGAGCTGATAGCTTGGCGGTTTTGACCAGGTCGCGCAGGCTTCGGAGCTCCTTGTCTTCGTTCGCTATGGCAGCTTCCGGCGTCGGTGCGGGGAGGAAACGCGGCCGCCTGCCGGGCAGCAAGTCCAGGGACTTGAGCCCCGTGCCGCTGTGGCAGGTGTCCAGGACAACGTCCATGAGGACACCTTCGGGCAGGCGGGCAAAAACGGCTGAGAGTTCATCATCCGAGATCACGGTGTCCGGGTCCCACGCGTCCCCGCTGCTGTTGATGTCATGGCACGCGAAAGCCTCATCCAGGCTGTCGTCCTCGTCCCCGTTGGTATCAGGGATTTGGGTGCCGTGGCTGGAAAAGGTGAAAACGAGGTGTTTGGCTTTGCCGGCGACCGCCGTGTCCACCAGTTTGTTCAGCTCCGCCATGACTGCCTTCTTCGTGGCCTGGGCGTCGCAGAGAACAGTGATGGCCGAAGCCTCGAAGCCGTAGGAGTCTCCCAGGACAGCGGCCAGGTCCTTGGCATCATTCACGCAGCCCTGTAGCCAGCTCGACTGCGGCAGGGAAGCGAACTGATTGATACCTACGCAGAGTGCTGCCTTATCCATGTGCTTGTCCAAGCCGTCGCCCCTTGACTGATCCCCGGGACCACCATATTCCCGCCTCCGCGGCCGGGCAATAGCTGCCGGACGAAGAAGAAAGCTACTGGAAGGTAAATTTTATGTCTCGAATCACAAAATCCGGGGTTCTCCGCTCGGGAAGTCTGGTTGAATCGTGGGATCAAGAGTGTCCGCCGTCACAAATTTTCCACGGCGGCGCGCCCAATCCATCGAACAGAAGGTTCACCAGATGGCACTGAACAAGAAGGCCCTGCACGGCGTTATCGCGCTGGCGGGCATCTCCGCATTCGCCTTGACGGCATGCACCGGGCCCTCCGGAGGCGGTTCATCATCCGCTCCGGCTGCCGGCGGCCCCATCGCCTACGGCACCACGGACAAGGTCACCTCCCTTGACCCGGCAGGCTCCTACGACAACGGTTCATTCATGGTGATGAACCAGGTCTACTCGTTCCTCCTCAATTCCAAGCCGGGCAGCGCAGAGCCCGTACCCGACCTCGCCGAATCGGCGTCGTTCACGTCCCCTTCCGAGTACACGGTCAAGCTCAAGTCGGGGCTCAAGTGGGCCAATGGCCACACCTTGGACTCCAAGGACGTCAAATTCTCGTTCGACCGCCAGGTAGCCATCAACGACCCCGCTGGACCGGCCTCGTTGCTTACCAACATCCAAAGCGTGAGCGCACCGGATGCCACCACCGTGGTGTTCAAGCTCAAGAACGCCAATGACCAAACGTTCAGCCAGATTCTCAGCAGCCCTGCCGCGCCGATCGTGGACGATGAAGTCTTCCCGGCAGACAAGATCCTCTCGGACGACGAAATCATCAAGGCCAACGCCTTCTATGGCCAGTACACCATCGACAGCTACAAAAAGAACGAGCTGGTCAGTTTCAAGGCATTTGCCGATTACAAGGGTGTCCTTGGCAAGCCGGCGAACGACGCCGCCACCATCAAGTACTACGCCAGCCCCACCAACCTGAAACTGGAAATCCAGCAAGGTGCCATTGACGTTGCCTTCCGCAGCCTCAGCGCGACGGACATCGACGATCTCCGCAAGGATTCCAAAGTCAAGGTCCTCACAGGCCCCGGTGGCGAAATCCGCTACATCACTTTCAACTTCGACACCATGCCGTTCGGAACCAAGGCCACCGGTGCTGATCCCGCCAAAGCACTTGCCGTGCGGCAGGCAATCGCCAACCTTGTTGACCGCCAGGCCATCGCCGACCAGGTTTACAAGGGCACCTACCTGCCCCTGTACTCGAACGTCCCCAACGGATTCATGGGAGCCAACGAGTCCTTTAAGGACGCCTATGGCGACGCCGGCAAGCCGAGCCTGGACAAGGCCAAGAAGGTCCTGACAGATGCCGGGATCACTGAACCCGTCTCACTGAACCTCCAGTACAACCCGGACCACTACGGTGGATCCTCCGGCGACGAATACGCCATGGTGAAGGAACAGCTGGAGAAGTCCGGCCTGTTCAAGGTCAACCTGCAATCCACCGAGTGGGTGACCTACAGCAAGGCCAGCCGCGCCGACGAGTACCCGCTGTTCCAGTTCGGTTGGTTCCCGGACTTCAGCGACGCGGACAACTACCTCACCCCGTTCTTCCCGGAGGGCGGCTTCCTCAAGAACCACTACAACAACGCCACGGTCAACGACCTCATCGCCAAGCAGCTCACCGAAGCGGACAAGACCAAGCGCGAATCCGACATCAAGGATGTCCAGAACGCACTGGCTAAGGACATCTCCACCTTGCCCCTGCTCCAGGGCGCCCAGGTGGCAGTTGTCGGCAGTGGCGTGAACGGTGTCGACAAGACATTGGATCCGTCCTTCAAGTTCCGCCTCGGAACTGTCTCCAAGTAACCGAGCCTCTCCATGGAAGGAAGGCGGGACGTCCACCAGACGTCCCGCCTCCTTGCTGAACACCAAGGTGGGCAGCACGCATGAGCCAAATCCCGCGCAATCCACGGGCAGGAAATACAGGTAACAATGACAACACTTATTGAGGTCCCCGAGGCAGAGCCAGGGATCGTTGCTCCAAAGAGCAAGTCCAGGTCCGGAGGAGGGCTTGGCAGATACATCGTGGTTAGGTTCTTCCTGATCATCCCCACAGTTTTTATCCTCGTGACACTCGTCTTCTTCCTGATGCGGGTCATTGGCGACCCCATCACCGCGGCACAAGGAGGCCGGCTTCCTCCGGACGTCTTGGCCCAGCGCATCCATGACGCCGGCTACGACCGGCCCGTTCTCGTCCAGTACTTCGAATACCTCGGCCAACTCCTGACCGGGAACTTCGGTACCACGATCACGGACCGGCGTCCCGTCGTCGAGGTGCTCACTACCTTTGGTGCGGCAACCCTGGAGTTGTCCATCAACGCACTGATCGTTGCGCTCGCAGTGGGAATTCCGTTCGGACTTATCGCCGCGCAACACCGGGACAAGACGTCCGACGCCGTGCTGCGGTTCTTTGCGATCCTTTGCTACGCGACACCCGTCTTCTTCTCGGGACTGCTGCTGAAGCTCACCTTCTCCGTCTGGCTGGGTTGGTTTCCCGTCGCGGGCCGTGCTTCAACCCGGACGGAACTGACCATGGGCGGACTCGCGGCGCCGTCGGGCATCTATTGGCTGGACGCGATTCGCAGCGGCAACTTCACGGCACTGGGCGATGTCGCAGCCCATGCGGTTCTCCCTGCCATCGCGTTGGGCTTGTTGACCGCCGGGGTGTTCTTGCGCTTGGTGCGCACCAACGTGATCGGTACCCTCGGCAAGGACTACGTCGAGGCCGGCCGGTCCCGGGGCGTCAGCGAGTACAGGCTGGTGACCAAGCACGCCTACAAACCGGCATTGATCCCGGTCATCACCGTCATGGGCCTGCAGATCGCGTTGATGCTGGGCGGTGCCATCCTGACGGAAACCACGTTCGAGTGGAAGGGCCTTGGGTACCAACTGGTGCAGTACCTCAATGCCCGCGACTTCGTGGCAG
This sequence comes from Paenarthrobacter sp. CAP02, assembly GCF_040137855.1. NCBI lineage: Bacteria > Bacillati > Actinomycetota > Actinomycetes > Micrococcales > Micrococcaceae > Paenarthrobacter > Paenarthrobacter sp. CAP02. The sequence goes on from NZ_JBEEII010000004.1 coordinate 95,135, forward strand.
TACAAGGCATCGTGGTGCTGCTGGCCATCATCGTGGCCGTCACCAACTTCATCGTGGACATCATCGCCGCGCTCATCGACCCCCGAGTGAGGTACTGACCATGAGCACACCAACGCTCACACCGCCACGGCAGCCCCTGTTCTCGAGGCTTCCGGTAGTGTCCCACCTCAAGAAGAGCGTAGGGCTCCAACGCGGCATGCTCATCGTGGGGGTAGTCCTGAGCGGGCTGTTCATCCTGACGAGCATTTTCGCACCGCTGCTGGCACCCTATGGATATTCCCAGCTCAGCGATGCCTCCGGTTCCTTCCCCACCCAGCAGGCTCCCGGTGGAAATCACCTGTTGGGAACCACCGTGGGCGGCTACGACGTCCTGTCGCGGGTTATCTGGGGATCGCAGACGGCCGTGACGGTCATCATCGTGTCCGTTGCAATGTCCCTGTTCCTCGGCGTCGCCCTGGGATTGCTCAGCGGGTACTTCGGGGGCTGGCTTGACCGGATCCTCGTGGTGGTCGCGGACGCCATCTACGCCTTCCCGACGCTGCTCCTGGCAATCGTGATCTCCATTGTCATCAGCCGGGGTCAGTCCAGTTTCTGGGGCGGGATCTTCTCCTGCGCGTTCTCGATCACCGTGGTGTTCGTCCCACAGTATTTCCGCGTGATACGCGCCGAAACCATCCGCCTCAAAGCCGAACCATTCGTCGAATCGGCCAAGGTCCTGGGCGCCTCGAGCCTGCGCATCATCGGACGGCACATCTTCAAGAACGCCACCAGGACCCTGCCGCTGATGTTTACCCTCAACGCATCGGAGGCCATTCTCACCCTGGCCGGCCTGGGCTTCCTGGGCTTCGGCATCGAACCAACGTCAGCAGCCGAGTGGGGTTTCGACCTCAACAAGGCATTGGCTGACACCTCGTCGGGAATTTGGTGGACAGGTGTCTTCCCGGGCATCGCGATCGTCCTGACAGTGCTGGGCCTGACGTTGGTCGGCGAGAGCATCAACGACCTCAACGACCCCCGCATCCGCGGACGCAAGCGCGCCGGCAGGACCCCGGTACTGTCCGCAACCCCGGAAACAGGAACGCCGGAAGCCCCGGCAGAGGCAGGAAAGCCATGACCACCAACCTTGGAAATGTCTCAGACCAGTCCGTTGCTGGTGAGCCCGTGCTCACCATTGACCGTCTCCAAGTCACTTTCGCCACCGATGGCGGAGACGTTCACGCCGTCAAGGACGTCAGCCTGGAGGTGAAGGCCGGTGAAGTAGTGGCCATCGTGGGCGAGTCGGGATCGGGAAAGACCGTCACCGCAAAAACGATCCTGGGCTTGCTTCCCGAAACGGCCATCAGCTCCGGTGCCGTGGTGATCAATGGCAACAACGTGATCAGTGTCAGCAAATCCACACTCAGGAAAATCCGTGGCAGGGATGTTGCCATGGTCTTCCAGGAACCCTCCACGGCGCTGAATCCTGTCTTTACCGTCGGCTGGCAGATCGCCGAGGGTATCCGGGCGCACGCAACGGACGGCAAGCGTGTTTCCGCCAAGGAAGCCAAGAAAAGGGCCACGGAGGCGCTGCGGAAAGTAGGCATCCCGGACCCTGAAACCAGGGTCGACTACTATCCGCACCAGTTCTCCGGGGGCCAAAAACAACGTGTCGTCATCGCCGCGGCGCTCGCGTTGAACCCCGGGCTGATCGTGGCCGACGAACCCACCACGGCGTTGGACGTCACCGTCCAGGCCGAAATCCTGCAGCTGCTGCGCGACCTCAGGGACAACTACGGCACCTCCATTGTGCTCATCACGCACAACATGGGCGTTGTGGCTGACCTCGCTGACCGCGTGGTTGTCATGTATCAGGGCGACGTGGTGGAGGAGGCGCCGTCCCGCGTCCTCTTCGCCGAACCCCGCCAGGAGTACACCCGCAACCTCCTCGCCGCGGTTCCCCATCTGGGCCGGCACTCGGCCTCTGAAGGTGCCCGGAGCCGCCTCCACCAGGACGGCAAGGTACTGGTTGAGGCCAAGAACCTGACAATTGAGTACCCGGGCCGGTTCGGACGGCACGGGTTCAAGGCAGTGGACAACGTCAGCTTCACGGTGTCAGAGAACGAGGTCTTTGGCCTGGTGGGTGAATCCGGCTCCGGAAAGTCCACGATTGGTCGCGCCATCGCAGGCCTGAACCGGACAACCGGGGGCAGCTTGAAGGTGCTCGGCTACGAGATGCTGGACTTCAAGGAACGATCGTTCCGTCCACTGCGGAAAGAGATCGGGTTTGTCTTCCAGGACCCGGCGGCGTCCTTCAACCCGCACCTGACCATTGGTGAGTGCGTGGCGGAGCCGCTGGTCATCCACACGAAACCGAGCGCCGCCGAAGCGAGGAAAAAGGTCGGTGAGCTGCTCGAATCAGTCCAGTTACCGGCGTCGTATGCTCAGCGCTACCCCCACGAGCTATCAGGTGGGCAGCGGCAACGGGCCTCGCTGGCGAGGGCGCTGGCGCTGAACCCGCGGCTTCTGATCGCCGACGAACCCACGTCGGCCCTGGATGTGTCGGTGCAGGCCAAGGTACTGGACCTCTTCAAGGAGATCCAGGAGCAGTTCGGCTTCGCGGCGCTCTTCATCAGCCACGACCTCGCAGTGGTGGACATGTTGTCGCATTGGGTGGGAGTGCTTTACAAAGGCCAGCTGGTGGAGCAGGGGATCGGCAACCATGTGATGGGTTCGCCCCAGCATGACTACACCAAGCGGCTCATTGCCTCGCTGCCGGTGCCGGACCCGGACGAACAAGCACGACGGCGGGAAGCGCACCGGGCACTGCTGGGCGGCTAGCCCGGCATTTATCCCGGCGCGTGAGCTACGGCAAAGGCACGCCCCCTGCATGGGGGCGTGCCTTTGCCGTAGTTGTTTCTATTCGGAAACGATGCCGATATTGAACATCTTTCCTTGGGGCTGTTGCATGAAAATCCGCAACCAGAGGGGGAGCCACATCTCCATTGCGCGCGCAGCGTCCAGCCCGCCCAGATCCCGGATGTGCGCGGGCGTCCACCCAAATTCCTGGAGCAGGCCCGACACTACGGCCTTGGCGTCAGCGTCGTTGCCGGCCATGAAGATGTCATGTGGTCCCGGGAGCCGGCCGGGATCCACCATGACCGGTGCGGTGACGGTGTTCAACGACTTCACCACCCTGGCTCCCGGATGGGCTCTTTGGATGGTTTCGGCGATGCTGTCCGTATTGCAGACCGTGAGCGGGGGAGGGAATCCCTTCGATGAATCCAAGGGGTTGGAGACGTCCAACAGGATCTTGCCGTCCAGCGTGCTGTCACCTGCCTCGGCCAGGACTGACAGGCTCACGGTGCCGGGGGTTGCGTTGATGATCAGGCTGGACCGTGCACAGGCCTCCGCGAAGGAGCTGGCGCTTGCCCCTGCGCCGGCGCTTCGGGCCCATTCCATGCCTTTGGGATTACCGGCCTCGCGGGAACCCATGGTTACTTCATGACCCAGGGTGACGAGTTTTCCGGCGAGCGCATGCCCTACCATTCCCGTACCCAGCACAGCGATTTTCATGGGAGCTCCTTTGCCTAGGCTGCGGTGATGGTGCCATTCTGCTCCGTTTCCGGCGGCACGAACACTGCCCTGACCGGCTCGCCAGGCGTGGTGCATGCCCTGCTTGCGGAGGGCAGGTAACACCGGCGCCGTCACGTCCCCACACCCTAGACTGGGGTGCATGACCGAGTACAACAATGCCCTTCCCGATGACGCCGATTCCTTCAACCCGGCTGCGAGTTCCCTGGCCGGCCAGGTGGACCGCGCCGTCATGGATGAGCTGCTGTCCATTCGGTCCAGTATCGACAACATTGACGCGACCCTGGTTTTCCTCCTCGCGGAACGCTTCAAGGCCACCCAGAAAGTAGGGGTGCTCAAGGCCACGCACAAGCTTCCTGCTGGTGACCCGGGGCGTGAAGCTGCCCAGATCGCGCGGCTGCGGAGGCTCGCTGAGGACGCGCACCTTGATCCCGCCTTCGCGGAGAAATTCCTGAACTTCATCATCAGCGAAGTGATCCGACACCATGAGGCTATTGCCGAGGATCACCAGATCTCCAGCCAGCAGGCCTGATCCATGTCCTCAGTGAATGACCTGCGTGCCGGTGCCACGGCGCTGGGGCCGTGGCCAGGCAGCGACCCGGCAGAAGCAAACCGGATTATCCGCGGCGAGTTGGGCGACCCGCATCTTCCGTTCCTGCCGTCGTTGCCGGACAGGGGTGTGGGATCGGACCCCGTTGGCCGAACGGGTTCCCTGCTGGTGGACCTGGCCATCGATGTCCAGCCCCATGGTTGGCGTCTGGTGGACAGGCCCGGCAAGGACGCCCAACGCGCTCGTTCGGCCCTGTCTACCGACATCAACATCCTGGCCGACATCGCCGGCGCCGAGGATATTTCGGCCACGGCCCTGAAAGTCCAGTTGCTGGGCCCGATGAGCCTCGCTGCCAGCCTTTACCTGCACAACGGGGAGCGGGCCCTCCTGGACTATGGCGCCAGGCGGGATGTTGCGGAGTCCCTTGCTGCGGGCGTTGGCGACTATGTCCGCAGGATCTCAGCCGCGGTGCCGGGCGCCGGGATCGTGGTCCAGATGGACGAACCGGATATCGCGTCGATCATGGCAGGGACCATTCCGACGGCGAGTGGTTACCGGACCCTGAGGTCCATCCCCGGGGAGGAAGTTACCGGCGCGTGGCAGTTGGTGATCAAGGCGCTCAAGGCTGCGGGCGTGGTGGAAACCGTGGTGTCGGTTCCCGAAATAGAAGCACCCATTGACCGTGTGATCGCTGCCGGGGCTGACGGTGTCGCCGTGCCCCTCAAGGCCCTGACGACCCGGCAATGGGAACAGCTTGCAGAGGCCGTGGAAAACGGCAAACGCTTGTGGGCAGGTGCCCTGCCGACGGGAGATCCCCAGTCCCTGCTGCCCCGGACTGCCGACGTGGTGGAGTGCATCTGGAAACCGTGGCGCCAACTCGGCTTGCCGGCATCGCAGCTTGCCGGGGTTCGGGTCACCCCGTCCACTGGTTTGGAACACTTCACACCGTCGTCCGCCAAAGCCGTCCTTTCGAAGCTGACGAAGGTCGCTGACGGTCTGGACCAACTCATCCAGGGCTAAATCCGCTCCTCCCAGCGGTCCGGTTCCGCGTACCGTGGGAGTGTTGTGCCGGGTGCCGTGCCCGGCAGGTAGGGTGTCAGGCGGTAATCGAACCGCCCGGCATACACCAGGACCAGGCCGATCTGCGGTTGGATGACCTTGACCTGGATCCGGTGCTTGCCCTCGACGCCGTCCCACCACTGCTCGGCGTAGGCGCGGGCGTCCAGGGCTTCAGGCAACGGAATCCGCAACGGCCCCAGCAGGAGCCGGCTTGCTTTCGACACTCCACGCAGCCGGCCCTCTGGGGTGACGCTGACATCCAGGTCCGTGACCAACCGGCGGTACCGGCCCACATGGTCCACCAGTCGGGCTTCCACCCCAGGTGCCGGTTGCCCGCCGGACGTCGGAATCGCACTGGTCGTGTCATGGAAAAGCCGTGTTCCGGACGGGAAGTAGATCTCGCGGCGGGCTGTGAGCGCTGGTCGCCCGAAGGGGTCGACATGGGCGTGGTTTTCTATGCGGAACGCTATGCCTTCACCGTACTCGGGGAAGAAGGCCTCCTCGCTTCCGGTCAATGCGAGGAGGGGCCGCAGCCACTTCTGCCGGCAACCCACAACATCAAAGATCCCCTCGCCTATGCCATAGGTGCCTGAACCAGCGGAAAGCGAAAAATACTCCTGGAGTTCCGGCGTCAGTCTCTTGAAGTCCTCTCCGAGGGCGAGTTCATAGATGGGGCTGTTCATGGGCGTCCTTCCTAGAGCCGTCCGGCGGCTTTGAGCCGTATATAGGTGTCTGCGAGCAGAGGCGGAACGTCGAGGGGGTCAGCGTCCACCACCTCGGCTCCGAGTTGTCGCAGTTGGGCTGTAACAGCGGCCCGCTCCAACAGTGCGCGTTCAGCGGCGGCTGCACGAAACACCTGGCTGGCCGTGGTCCGTTGTTCCTTCATCCCGGTGAGCAGGGGATCGCGGACCGAGGCAACCACTACCGCGTGTTGACGCGACAACTGCGCGACGGTGGGGAGCAACCCTTCTTCGGGGGCGCCGCCGTCGAGCGCCGTCAACAAAACCACCAGCGAGCGGTGCGCCGAGACGGCCCGCACTTGGCCCGGTATCTGTTGCCAGTCAAGTTCGATCAGTTCCGCTTCCAAGGGGGCCATGGCCTGGACCAACTGCCCGAGCAGATTGCCCTTCGACGCCGATTCGACCCGGGCGCGCAGCCTCCTGTCGTAGGCGAGGAAGTCCACCCGGTCTCCACCCCTCTCGGCGAGCACAGCCAGCAACAAGGCGGCTTCGATGCCTGTATCGAGGCGGGGTTCATCGTTGATCCTGGCCGCGGCTGTGCGGGACGTATCGAGGACGATGACGACGCGGCGGTCCCGCTCCGGACGCCACGTCCGCACCACCACAGAGGTCCGGCGTGCCGTGGCGCGCCAATCGATGGACCGGACATCGTCTCCGCGGACGTAGTCCCGCAGGGAATCGAACTCCGTTCCGGCGCCGCGGATCTGCACGGCCGCCTTTCCGTCCAGTTCCCTGAGCTTCCTTAGCTTGGAGGGCAGATGCCGCCTGGAGTGGAAAGGTGGCAGCACCCGCAGCCGGCCGGGGAGCACGCGCGTGCGCTGCCGGGCGGCCAGACCCAGGGGACCCATTGAGCGGATGGTCACGTGGGGGCTTTCCAGGTCCCCGCGACGCCGGGGGAGCAGGGCCACGCTCAGGCGGCGCCGCTCACCGGCCGGGATCGTGAGGGGTTGGACAGGGCTGATGGCTCCCGCCGAAGGCTGCCATGCATCACGGATACGGGCCCGCAGTTGACGGCCGGTGGGATTGAATACCATCACCACCGAATCCGCTTGGCCTTCAAGCGTGACGTTGCCGGGTTGTCGTCGTTCCAAGCCCAGTTTGGCCGGAGACACCGCCACCACGAGGTCAAGGACCAACAGGAGCAGGAGTCCGATGCCGACAAAGAGAACGGTGCTCCACGCGGGGAACAGCACCAAGGGAACCAGGCCCAGCACGGCCAGGAGCACGAAACGCCCGGTAATTGCCATTTAGGCCGCCCGGTCCTTGGGAAATCCCGGAGTCATCGTGGCACCGGGACGGATGCCAGGATACTGCCCAGGACATCGTCCACCTGGATGCCGTCCATTTGGGCTTCCGGCCGGAGGCCCACACGGTGCCTCAGGCAGGGCAAGGACAACGCTTTGACATCGTCCGGTGTCACGAAGGACCTGCCCGACAACCACGCCCACGCTTTGGACGTATTGAGCAATGCGGTGGCACCTCTGGGGGAGACCCCGAGCTGGAAAGAAGGTGCGGACCTGGTGGCCCGCACCACGTCCACGATGTACGCAAGAATTTCGGGTGCAACGGTTACATCCGCTACTGCCACCTGGGCGGCGGACAGCTCGACGGCGCCAGCGACCGGCCGCACGCCGGCGGCCGCGAGGTTGCGTGGATCAAAGCCGACGGCATGGCGCCGGATGACCTCAATTTCCTCGGCCCTTCCCGGCAACGGCATGGTCAGCTTGAGAAGGAAACGGTCGAGCTGGGCCTCAGGCAACGGATAGGTGCCTTCATACTCCACAGGATTCTGCGTCGCCGCCACGATAAAAGGAACCGGCAAGGGACGGGACAGCCCATCGACCGAGACCTGACGCTCCTCCATGGCTTCCAACAGCGAAGCCTGGGTCTTCGGCGGTGTCCGGTTGATTTCGTCCGCGAGCATGATGTTCGTGAAGACCGGGCCTTCGCGGAAAGTGAATTCGGACGAGTGGGAGTCGTACACCAGGGAGCCCGTCACATCGCCTGGCATCAGGTCGGGGGTGAATTGCACCCGCTTGGTGTCAAGGCTGAGAGCGGTGGACAACGCCCGTACCAGGAGTGTCTTCGCCACCCCGGGCACACCCTCCAGGAGCACATGGCCGCCACACAGCAGGGCGATCAGCATTCCAGTCACGGTGGCATCCTGGCCAACGACAGCTTTGCCCACTTCCGCCCGGACGTTGAGCAGCGACTGTCGTGCAGGGTCTTCTCCGGCCGGCCGCTCCGGTGCCTGCTGTGGGGCGGCGCCGCCTGCGTGTTGGCTGTTGCTGTCCGTGTAGCTGTTCGGCTGGCTGCTCATCGGGCGGTTGCCTCCTCTTCGATTCGTTCGATCTGTTGGGCCCACTGCACCAGTTGGCCTTCGGTTGCGGGTATGGCGTCGATCAGGACTGACCGTACTTCCGGTGCCGGCCTCCCCAAGCGGTTGGAACAGGCGTCCACGATGGCTTCGGCGGTGGCGTCGGCCCCGAGGTTGAAATGACGGGCCAAGCGGGTGAGGGTTCCTGCCCGAAGATTGTCCGCTGCGCGGTCTATGGCCCGGGAGTCCTGGTACAGCCGGGCCCTTCCCTCTGCTGTCTCTGCTGCCTTGACAACCACGGGAAGCGGTTCGAAGACCAGCGGCCCCATGCGCCTGCCCCGCCAGGCAATGGCAAGGACGGCCACCAAGCCAAGCCAGGGGCCGGCGAATGCCAGCCATCGGGGTGCCAGATCGTTCAGGGTAGGTGTCGAATCCGATGCCGCAACATCTTCGATGCCGGGCAGGTACCAGACAAGGTCCGGGTTGTTCCCAAGGGTTCGAAGCGCCAGGGCGGCGTTTCCCTCAGATGCAAGGTGTTCGTTGTCCAGCACCTCGGAGCTGCCGATGACCACCAACGTCCCGTCGGCTGATGCGGCGTACACGCCCGGTCCACCGTCCCGGATGGGGTAGCAGACTACGGGACCCCGGAAAACAGGTCCCTGCGCGGAGATTTTGCCGGCCGACGTAGCGTCCTCCTGCTCGCAACCCGGCTCTATCGCGGTGGTTGCTTCAGGAACGACGCCACCGGGATGGAAGTCCGGCCCCAGTCCACCGAGGCTTCGCAACCTTGGCTTGACCAGCACCAACCGGTCGGCCATCGCCGCAACGTCCTGTACTTGGTCCTGATTGAGGAAGCCACGGGGATCATAGACAAGCACTGTGGCTTGGGGCTTTTCCGTCAACGCGGCCCGGGTCTCCTCCAACGTGCCGGTCGGAGTGACGGAAACGCCGTGCTGCCCCAGGATTTCTGCCGCGGCCATGGCGCCATCCGGGGCGGGATTCCGGGCGGACAGGGGGCGCTTGTCGCTGTTGCCAGTGAGAGTGGAAACAGCGAGAAAGGCCACCAGGCCGGCGAGCAACGCACCGATCGCGATCCACGCCAGGTTTTTTCGGAACCAGTCAGGGAAGCCGCGCCGGGTGGAGCCGTTGGTGGGTGCCGCCTCATCCGAGCCGTGGGAGCGTTCCTGCAAAGTTGTCGTCATCGCGGCACCGCGAAGCCGGCAGCTGCCTGCCCTGCATAGTCGGGCTTCATGGCAAGGACATCGGTATCCAACTGGCGCAGGGAACCGTAATCGGCTTTCGTAGCCCCCGCCTCGCCGTAGCGTATTGCGTCGAACACGCGGGCAGCGGCAATGAGCCTGCTTTGTGCGGCGCCAAAAACACTTCCCAGTTGGGCTGCAGCTTCGTCTGCGGTCCTGCCGGCCCGGACATCAATGACGTCCCGCTCTTCGGCGGACCTGACCAGGGCGCGGAACAAGTCGACGACGGCGGCCGGCCAGTCGCCGTCGTCGGCCGCAGCTGCGGCACGCGAACGGTACCCGTCCGCATCCATAATGCGTTCGTCACCATAAATGTCCGTGTCCGCTGCTTTTCGCCGTGCGTTCAACCGTGGCCGGACAACAAAGATGGCCACAATAATGACCGCTACGGCCACAGCAAGGATGATGGGCACGGCGAGGTCGGGGCCGGGACCGGACAGCTCCCCGTCGAAGGACGAGAGCCAGTCCAGGAAATCCCGCCACAGCTGGTCAACCCAGCCTGGACGTGCGTCGGGGTATTGGGCTTTTGCGAGTTCTTCGGCGGCCCATTGGCGCGCTTCGTCGCGACCCGGTACCACCGGGGGCTCCGTGCCCACCGGTACGTTCCAGCCGGGAAACCTCATGCGGGAGGACGCTGACCAGGCGGGATGTATGGAAACTGTCCACCGGCGGGTGGCTGCCCGTTGCCGGGTAGGGCCGAAGGGGTGCCCGGGATGCCCTCAGGGTCCGCTCCGGTTTCCATCAACCGCATCAACTCCACATCAAGGCCATCACGGCGCATGCGCAGGTCCATGTAGAGCAACGCCAGAACTGACGCCTGGAAGGCGAAAGTTACCGAGCCCACCAAAGCTCCGATAGCGGAGGAAATAACCGTACTGACCACCACAGCGGAAGCGACTGTGTCCTGGTCGGGATGGGGTGAGACCACTCCGCCGATGGCAGTGGCAGCCAGCGAGGCCGGGATCTGCACGATCTGGGCAATGATTCCCACCATGATCGCCACTACGAGGGTGATCCCGAAAATACGCCACCAGTTGTTCTTCGTCAGCTGCCAGGACCGAAGGAGGCCGTCATAGACGCCCGTGCGTTCCACGACGATGGCCGCCGGGGCGAGCATGAGCTTCAGGCCGATCCACACAATAAGGACGACTGAGCCCAGCCCCACCGGGAAGACAATAAACAAGGCCATGGGACCCAGGGCCGTAAACAGCAGTACAGCGATTCCCGCGACGGCAGCAACAGCGAGCAACCCGCCCACCGTCAGCAAGGCGGCTACGCCAAGCAGCGGCCAGATCCTGCGTCCGGCGAGCGTCCACATCTGCTTGAAGCCGGTCCGTCGGTTAAGGACCGACCGCGCCACCGGGACCACCAGAACTCCCTGGAGGACCGAGCCCAGGAAACCGATCAAGACCGAAATGCCCATGGCCCCTGCCATGAAGGCAAAGACCGGGCCCATCGCTTGGAGGAACTCCTCCTCGGAGTTGACGGTTTCAAGGGATGAGGTCATCTGGACCATCCCCACCGTGACTGCCCCGATCAGGATCGCCCCGATGGCCTGCACGATCAGGGCCGAGCCAAACATCGCCGCGGCATTGCGGCGGATGGTTTGGAAGGAGCCGTCGAGAATCTCGCCGAACTGCAACGGACGCAATGGAATGACGCCGGGTTTTGGGGGCGCAACGTAGAGGGGCTGGCCGTAGGGAGCTCCGGGTGGCCACCCTGGCGAATGCTGCCCTGCGACGCCTTGGCCGCCGGCCTGCGGAACTGCCCACGCAGGAGGGCCGCCCCACTGTGGCTGGTTGCCCCACGCGGGTTGGTTGCCTGGCACCCCATCCTGGCCGTGCTGTGGTTGTGACACGATATCCTCCCCATAAGGCCCGCTCCGTCGACGTCCGACGTCCCCCATACGGACCCTCGCACCCAGCCTATAGTCCCGCCGTCGTCGCTCCTAGCCTGCCGCGGTGCCGCCGTCGACAAGCAGGGCCGCGCCGTGGTGCGTTACGGTGGAATTGCCCTGGGGGCGCCATGCCGTGCGCCGTGCCCAACGGGACAAAGACTTGGCGATAAGGGAATATATAACTATGAAGGCACGCATTCTGGTAGTGGACGACGACGAAGCACTCGCCGAGATGATTGGCATCGTCTTGCGCAATGACGGCTTCGAGCCCGTTTTCTGCGCGGATGGTGGACAGGCCTTGGAAATCTTCCGTTCCTCGAAGCCCGACCTCGTGCTGCTGGACCTCATGCTCCCGGGCTCGGACGGCATTGAAGTGTGCCGCCAGATCCGTGGCGAGTCAGATGTCCCCATCGTGATGCTCACGGCGAAGTCCGATACGTCCGATGTGGTTCGTGGCCTCGAGTCCGGTGCCGACGACTACGTGCCCAAGCCCTTCAAGCCTGCCGAACTGGTGGCGCGTGTTCGTGCGCGCCTGCGTCCGGGCGACCAGAAGGCCCCCGAAACGCTGCGAATTGCGGACGTCACGATCGACGTCGCAGGGCACCTGGTGACCCGTGGCGGTGAGCGCATTTCGCTGACGCCCCTCGAATTCGACCTTCTTGTGGCCCTGGCCCGGAAGCCGTGGCAGGTCTTTACGCGCGAGCTCCTCCTTGAGCAGGTGTGGGGGTATCGGCATGCCGCGGACACGCGGTTGGTCAACGTCCATGTCCAGCGCTTGCGCTCAAAGATTGAACGCGACCCGGAAGCGCCAGAGGTTGTCCTGACGGTGCGTGGTGTCGGATATAAAGCAGGTTCCTGAGTCCGCAGCCGGCGAGGCCGGCGCGGCAAAAGGGGATACTGCCCCCGAGGTTTCCGAAACATCCGGCGTCGAACAACCGACGCCGGCTGTTTCGGCCACCCCAAAACCGGCAGAATCGTCCCCGCCTCCGGCACGGGACCTCTCGTGGTTCCTGACCCGAACCCGGATCTGGACGCGCCGGGCCCTGATCCTTGTCCTGCGGGTGTCGCGGCTGGTTGTCACCGGCATCAGGCACATCCGGCCTGGCCTGCGCTTCCTGTGGAAGTCCTTACTGCGACGCTGGCGCCGTTCACTGGAATTCCGAACGGTCCTCACCACGTTGCTCCTGGCCGTGACATCGTTCGCCATCGTGGGTGCGTACCTTTCCAACCAAATCGCCAACAACCTGTTCCAGGAACGACTCGCCCAAGCGGAGTCCGAGTCACGCTACAACGTCAAACAGGTCCAGGACACGTTCGACGGCGCTCAGGTCACCGACCAGTCGAGCGTCATCACCTTGGTTTACGACACCCTCACTGCGGTGGAAGGCCGCGGATCGGTCATTCAACGGCGATACGTCTTCGAAGCCAAACCCGAACAGACCAAGCCGCGAAACCGCTGGGTCGAGTCGAGGGCCTCGGACCAATTGACAGTCCGGGTCATTCCGCCGGAGTTGCGCAAGGCCGTCCAGGAAGGCGGGAAGCAGCAGTTCTGGGCCTCCACGCAGTTCCCTGTGGGCAACGAGGACCGGCCCGGCATCGCGGTCGGAAACCTGGTGACGTTCAACGGCACGGCCTATGAGCTGTACCTGATCTATGACCTCAACACGGCCCAGCAGACCCTCAATGAGATCCAGAACGTCCTTTGGGCCGGTGGCGCAGCACTGGTTCTCATGATTGGTGCCATTGCCTGGTATGTCACCCGAAATGTCGTCAGTCCCGTGAGCCACGCTGCAGTGGTCTCGGAAAAGCTTGCCGCCGGGCAGCTCCAGGAACGCATGGTAGTCAAGGGCGAAGACGAGGTGGCACGATTGGGTGCCTCGTTCAACCACATGGCTGCAAGCCTCCAGGAACAGATCACCCAGCTGGCGACGCTGTCCCAGATGCAGCAGCGCTTCGTCTCTGATGTCTCCCACGAGCTCCGCACCCCGCTGACAACCGTGCGCATGGCCGCAGAGGTCCTTTTCGACGCCCGTGACGAGTTCGATCCCATGAACAAAAGGTCCGCGGAGCTGCTCTATCACCAGGTTGAGCGTTTCCAGTCGTTGCTGTCGGACCTGCTTGAGATTTCCCGGTTCGACGCCGGCGCCGCTGTCCTCGACGCCGAGCCCCAGGACATCTTCCAGGTGATCTCCCACGTCATTGACGGTGCTGCGCCCGTGGCCGAGGAGTATGGCTCGGAAGTCCGGCTGAGCGCCCGCCAGAAGAGCATTGTGGTGGAAATGGACTCCAGGAGAATCGATCGGATCCTGCGCAACTTGCTGCTCAATGCACTCGAACATGGTGAAGGCAGGCCCATCCATGTTTCGGTGGCAGCAAACCATGATGCTGTGGCCGTGTCCGTCAGGGATCACGGCATCGGCATGAGCCAGGCAGAGGCAGCGAGGGTATTCGACCGTTTTTGGCGGGCAGATCCGGCCCGTGCCCGAACCACGGGAGGCAGCGGCCTTGGCCTGTCAATCGCTGCCGAGGACACCAAATTGCACAACGGATGGCTGCAGGCCTGGGGCCGTAAGGGATCGGGATCCAATTTCCGCCTGACGCTGCCGCTGCGCCAAGGCGGCACCATCGTAAAGTCGCCGTTGCTTCTGGAACCTGCGGACATCGAATTCCCCGGATCGGCAAACGAACGCCACATGCTGGTGCTTGGTACGGGATCCACGGGATCCACGGGCAATCCCGGTCAGACTGCTTCAGATGCTGACCGGAATCCGCAAACAGGCAGCGGAACGGGAGAGGCCCCGTGACGAGAACGCGTTTTGCCCGCTCCAAGGCCGCAGCCGTCATTCTGGCCGTGCTGATGCTCCTGCTCACCTCCTGCGCGCAAATTCCCCGATCAGGACCAGTTGGCAAGAGCAAGGATGAAGGTGCAGGCAATCCGAATGCGCCGGTCTTCTTTCCTGCCGCTCCGCGGTCCGGTTCCAGCCCGGAAACCATCATTGAGGATTTCTACATGGCCGGCAGCGGCTATGAGGACGATTACCCTGTTGCCCGCCAGTACCTGACACAGGCGCAGTCGGTGACCTGGAAGCCTGACAAGAAGGCCCTCGTTTTCCGTGCGGCGCACGTGGTCAAGGCTGCCGCGGAAAACGAATACGTCTACGAACTTGATCTTGCCTACTCCGTGGACGCTGACGGCGTTGCCACCCAGTTCCCACCGGGAACCAAGGAGACCATCCCCCTGACCTTGGAGCAGGTAGAGGGGGAGTGGCGCATTTCAAAGGTCCCGGACGGCACGGCTATTCCGGAAGAAACGTTCAAGGTCATTTATGGGGCAAACCCCATCTACTTCTACGACCCGACCTTCACCTACGCGGTCCCTGACTATCGGTGGTTCATCAAGAAGAACACCGTCAAATCGATGACCAGCGCCTTGTTGGCCGGCCCGGCACCCTACCTTCGGGGCGCTGTGGTCAGTGCGTTCCCATCGGGGATGAAACTTGCCCGCGAATCCGTGCCCGTGGTCTCAGGTGCTGCGCAGGTGGACCTGTCGGCGAAGGAACTGTTTGATGCCTCCGCGGAGGATCGCCAGAGGATGCAAAACCAACTGGCCCTGACCTTCAGGAGCCAGCCTGATGTCATCAACGTCCAACTTCGGGCGGACCAGGACCTGGTCCGGGTCGAGGATAACGGAACGGTGCTGCCGCCCGTGCTGGACAAGAATGTTCCTGCACGCCAGATCGCCGTGAACAATGGTGACCTGGTGCGGTACGAGAACAACAGGGTTTCCCCGCTCCCGGACATCCAATCCGTTGCGGGCTTGGGGCCGCACGCTCCCGCGGAGTCGCCAGTGTCCCAGACGGCCGCCTTCCTCAACGGTGACAGGACCACCCTGTACTCCATCGAACCAGGACAGCCTGCGCGACAACTCACCACCAGGAGCACACTGACCGGGCCATCGTTCAGCCCACAGGATTGGGTTTGGACCGCGGGGCCCGGTGCCAACGGCGCTGCCGAAGTGGTGGCGTACAAACCCACCGGAGTACCACCGGGCACCACCGTGCCTGCCGTCACGATCACCCCGTCCTGGCTCTCGGGCCGGACCGTGAAGGATTTCCGGGTGTCCAGGGAAGGGACCCGGGCCCTGGTCATTTCGGAGGCCAACGGCAAATCCGCGGTCCAGATCACCGGAATAGTCCGTACTCCTGACGGCGTGCCCAAGGACCTCACAACTCCGGTCACCCTCCTTAGCACCGGCAACGCAAACCAGGGTGTATGGATTAACGGGTCAACGGTAGCCGTTATGTCCGGTTCCGCGACGTCCACGGTTGTTCCGGAGTTGCTCAGTTTGGCCTCAGGTGAACCCCAGCAGCTCGCACCCTGGGACGGACTGACCAGCCTCAGTGCCGGCAACGGATCCGAGCAGATCTATGGTCAGTCAGAGGCGGGGATTTTCCAGCGGGTCGGCAACGGCTGGGAACTCCAGCTCAAAGGACCTACGGAGCCCGCGTTTCCCGGCTGACGTCTTCGCCGGGCCGGTATCACGGCCCTTTGTTCACATAGGGCCTCTGTCCACATAGGCCGACAAAGTCCTTCCGTGCAGTAGGGCGCTGGCACAGGCTGATGGAATGACTTCTTTTCCTCCCGCCCCAAAAGCAGCCCGCCGCCGTCGCCGCGAGGACCCTGACCTGGAAGCACCAGCCAGCGGTCCCGCACGGCGTCGCGGTCCGGACAGGCAACCCATGGGCAGGATCCTTTCCGCGCTCCAAAGAACCGCGGCTGAATTGCTGGCCTTGCTGATCCCTGTTGAATGTGTCTGCTGCAATGCCGAAGACACCGTCCTGTGTCGAACTTGCGCGAAGCGGGTCCGACAACTCTGCAGGCAGCCCTTTCGGGCGGAGCTGGAGGCGCCAGCGCTGGTCGAGGTCGACGGTACGGCGAAGATCGGTGTGGTGGCTGCGGGGCCGTACCGCGATGAACTGGCACAATGCCTGCTCTCGTTCAAACACCATGGCCAATGGAAGTTGGCCGGAGTGCTGGCGAGCTGCCTGGGCAAGGCCGTGGACTCTGCCACCGGCGGCTTGGAGGGCTACCGCCTCGTCCCGGTACCGACCAGTACAACGGCGTTCGCGAAGCGCGGATTCAGCCCGGTGCACCTCCTGCTCTTCTGGATGCGGCTTCGGAGGACGCACCCGCAAGGCCGTGCATTGGATGCGCTGGTGAAGACCGCCCGTCCGTTCCGCCACGGGCTGGGCCAATTCGCACCCCGCGATCTTGCCATTTGGCTTGCCAAGTCCGTGCTGGGTGGCGACGCCGGCCAGGATCGGGGCGGGCAAAAGGGGCTGGGGCGGGGCGGGAGGGCCAGCAGGGTCCGCGGCTCCATGCGTGTGCGGAGCCGCTGGCGCAAGGAGCTCAATGGTGCCCGATGCATACTGCTCGACGACGTGCTCACTACGGGCGCCACCTTGGCCGAGGCTGCGCGGGCCGTCACCGCTGCCGGGGGCGTGGTTTGCGGCGCCGTTGTTCTCGCGGCCACGAGGCCACCAGCCTACGCCTCCGTAGTGATCCCAGACGACCCCACGGCAGTTGATAAGACAAAATCAAAAAATAAACGGCCAAAGGATGAATAACACGTGACGATGAACTAACGTCGGTTGTGGGTACCAAGAACAGATGTACCTGTCGATAGCGGCTCGGAAAGGGGCTCGACTGTCCGTCAGACCAGCCCCCAACAGAGTCGTTGTCGTGTCACCGAGTTATTTGGAGGGCACCATGGAGTTCATGATCAGCGGACGAAATCTGACAGTTTCTGACCGCTTTCGCGAATACGCCGGCGAAAAAATCTCGAAGATTGAATCGCTGGGGGATAAGGTCCAGCGAGTAGACGCCAAGGTTTCCAAGGAAACCAATCCCCGGCAGACGCCGGGCCAGCTCACCGTCGAAGTGACAGTCCTGGGCCGAGGCCCCGTTATCCGTGCCGAGGCCACAGCCGCTGACAAATTCGCTGCCTTCGATCTTGCGTACAACAAGCTGCTGGAACGGCTCCGCCGTGCCAAGGACCGCAAGAAGGTCCACCACGGCCGCCACACGCCCAAGGCCGTCAGGGAGGCCACGGCAACGTTGGAGCCGGCCAGCACCAGCGAGCCGCTCTACGTCGAGGCAAGCAATCACCAGGACTCCGAGCCACAAACCGATGAGCGTTCTCCCTACGAGATTGAGAACGACATCCCGGCGGGCGATTCACCCGTCCTGATCCGCCGCAAGGTGTTCCCCGCAGCGTCGCTGACACTCGACGACGCCGTGGACAGCATGGAACTGGTGGGACACAACTTCTATCTGTTCCTGGACAAGGAAACCAACGCGCCCTCTGTCGTTTACCGGCGCAGTGGCTGGACCTATGGTGTGATTACCCTTGATTCCACCTGCGAACCGGGGGAAGAGGCAGTGGAAGAGAAGATCCACGCCTATCGCTCCGATGACCAGGCCGCTACGGCAAAGTAAGTCGTCAACTCCTGCATGAAGGGACTTCAATGACCGCTTCGCTGAGCCTCTCACAGGCACGGCGGATCGCGTTGGCAGCTCAGGGTTTGGCAAAGGTCCGGCCCACCGGCCCCGTCACAGCACGGGCGGTGGGCCGGACCTTTGCCCGGCTCCAGTTGGTCCAGATCGATTCAGTGAACGTAGTGTCACGCAGCCACTACCTTCCGTTCTTTTCCCGGTTGGGTAACTACGACCCCGACATCCTGCATGTCATGGCTGGCCGGAAGCCGCGCAAGATGATGGAGTATTGGGCGCACGAGGCAAGCTTTATCCGGCCGGAGCACTTCCACGACCTCCTGCTGTGGCAAAAGCGCGCTTGGGTTGGCGCGCACAACCTGGATCCCTTGGAACGTCAGGGTATGGAAGACCGCATTCTCTCGGCCCTCGCCTCAGGGCATCCAATGACCGCGTCCGAACTGACTGCGAAGCTCGGGCATGTCCACGACGCTTCGCGGGATCAATGGGGTTGGAACTGGAACGTGGTCAAACGCGTGCTTGAGCACCTCTTTGAAGAAGGAAGGGTTTCCGCGGCTATGAGGACACAACAATTCGAGCGGAAATACACCCTCACCACCCGGGTCGTTCCGGATCTGGCTCCGCCGGTTCTTGATCCCGAAGCATCCCTGGACCGATTGATGGACGCGGCAGCCCAAGCCCATGGCATTGGCACGGTGCGGTGCTTCTCGGACTATTTCCGTACACCGGTGAAGGCGGGAGCGGAATCGGTCCGGCGTTTAGTGAAATCAGGGCGGCTGGAACCTGTCTCCGTCCGCGGCTGGGACCGGGAAACGTTCAAGCACGTCGAGGCAAAATTGCCGCGAAAAGCGGAGGGGCGCGCTTTGCTCAGTCCTTTTGACTCTTTGGTCTTTGAACGTCGACGCCTGGAAGAGCTCTTCGGCTTCCACTATCGGATTGAGATTTACACCCCGGCCGCCAAACGACGTTTCGGCTACTACGTTCTGCCGTTCCTCCTGGGGGAACGCATTGTGGCCCGGGTGGACCTGAAGGCGGACAGGGCCTCCGGCCAGTTGCTGGTGCGCTCGGCGTTCGGTGAGGCCGACGCACCGGCGGGTACCGCCGTCGAACTTGCCGCAGAGCTCTGCCTGATGGCCCGATGGCTCGGCTTGGACGAAGTGGTGGTTTGGCCCGTTGGTGACCTTGCAGCCAGCCTGGCCAGTGAGGTGGCAGTCCTCAGTGTCGATAGTGCCGGCCCGGCCCAGCCGAGCAGTCCGCTCACAGGTGAACCCGGCAACGTGGCGTTGGTCTCTCCCGTAGACTGAAACAGCCAGAATTCGGCAGCATGAGACTGGGAGCAATTTCACGTGGCATCACTAATCGAAAAACTTCTCCGCACGGGTGACAAAAAGACACTCAAGCAACTGCGGAACTATGCCGATTCCATCAATGCCCTGGAAGACTCTTTCAAGTCCTTCACGGACGCTGAACTCCGTGGGGAAACGGATCGCCTCCGTGCCCGCCACCAAGACGGCGAAACCCTTGAGGCCCTGCTGCCCGAAGCCTTTGCCGCCGTTCGCGAGGCGTCATCACGGACCCTGGGAATGCGGCACTTCGATGTGCAGCTGATGGGCGGGGCCGCCTTGCATTTGGGCAACATCGCCGAAATGAAAACCGGTGAAGGTAAAACCCTTGTTGCCACCGCACCGGCCTACCTCAACGCCCTGACCGGCAAAGGCGTCCACGTGGTCACGGTGAACGATTACCTTGCCGAATACCAGTCCGAACTCATGGGCCGCGTCTACAGGTTCCTTGGCCTCACCAGTGGTTGCATCCTGTCCAACCAGGACCCGGCCGTGCGCCGTGAACAGTACGCTGCCGACATTACTTACGGCACCAACAACGAGTTCGGCTTTGACTACCTGCGCGACAACATGGCCTGGGATGCCAGTGAACTCGTGCAGCGCGGCCACAACTTCGCGATCGTTGATGAGGTTGACTCCATCCTCATTGATGAGGCGAGGACGCCCTTGATCATCTCGGGACCGGCGCAGGGCGACACCAACCGGTGGTACAGCGAATTCGCGAAGGTTGTTACGCGGCTTCAGCCTGAGGTCGACTACGAAGTGGACGAGAAGAAGCGGACCGTCGGCGTGCTGGAAGCCGGCATCGAAAAGGTTGAGGACTATCTCGGAATCCAAAACCTGTACGAATCTGCCAACACGCCCCTCATTGGTTTCCTCAACAACGCCATCAAGGCGAAGGAATTGTTCAAGCGGGATAAGGACTACGTCATCCTCGACGGTGAGGTCCTGATTGTCGACGAGCACACCGGGCGCATCCTGGCTGGACGCCGTTACAACGAAGGCATGCACCAGGCCATTGAAGCCAAGGAAAATGTCGAGATCAAGGCCGAGAACCAGACTCTCGCCACGGTGACCTTGCAGAACTACTTCCGCATGTATTCCAAGCTTTCCGGCATGACCGGTACGGCCGAAACCGAGGCCGCGGAATTCATGAGCACCTACAAGCTTGGCGTCGTTCCCATTCCCACCAACCGGGATATGCAACGTATTGACCAGTCAGACCTCGTATACAAGAACGAGGTCGTCAAGTTTGATGCAGTGGTAGCTGACATTGCCGAACGCCACGAAAACGGACAGCCGGTACTCGTTGGTACCACCAGCGTTGAAAAGAGCGAATACCTCTCGAAGCTGCTGGCAAAGGAAGGCATCCGCCACGAAGTCCTCAACGCGAAAAACCACGCACGCGAAGCCTCCATCGTGGCCCAAGCGGGCCGTAAGGGTGCGGTAACCGTTGCCACCAACATGGCTGGCCGTGGTACTGACATCATGCTCGGTGGCAATGCAGAGTTTACCGCCATCGCCGAACTGGCCAAGCGTGGTCTCGATCCCGAAGAGAACTCCGAAGAATACGAAGCCGCGTGGCCCGAAGCGCTGGCCGCAGCCAAGCAGGCCGTCAAGGACGAGCACGAAGAAGTCCTGAACCTCGGTGGCTTGTACGTCCTGGGTACCGAACGCCACGAATCACGCCGTATCGATAACCAGTTGCGCGGACGTTCAGGCCGTCAGGGCGACCCCGGCGAATCCCGTTTCTACCTTTCGCTGACTGATGACCTCATGAGGTTGTTCAACTCCGGCGCCGCCGAACGGCTGATGAACAGTTCAGTACCTGATGACGTAGCGCTCGAGTCCAAGCTGGTGTCCCGCGCAATTGCCTCGGCCCAGGGCCAGGTTGAGGCTCGCAACGCGGAACAGCGCAAGAACGTCCTCAAATACGATGATGTCCTCAACCGCCAGCGCGAAGCCATCTATGGTGACCGTCGCCGGATCCTCGAAGGCGACGACCTTCACGAAAAGGTCCAGTACTTCCTCGAGGACACCATCAATGCACTGATCGAGGCAGCAACCGCCGAAGGAACCGGCGACGATTGGGACTTCAACCAGTTGTGGACGAACCTGAAGACGCTCTACCCGGCCACGGTTACTCCTGAAGACATCATCGAGGAGGCCGGCGGCAAGTCACGCGTCACGGCAGAGTTCCTGAAGGATGAGATCCTTTCGGACGCCCGGCTCGTGTACCAGGCCCGCGAAGAAGCCATCGGATCGGAGAGCATGCGCGAGCTTGAACGCCGTGTGGTCCTTTCGGTCCTGGGACGAAAGTGGCAGGAACACCTCTACGAGATGGATTACCTCAAGGAAGGAATCGGGCTCCGGGCCATGGCCCAGCGCGATCCCCTGGTCGAGTACCAACGGGAAGGCTTCGTCATGTTCCAAAGCATGATGGAAGCCATTCGCGAAGAGAGCATCGGGTTCCTGTACAACCTTGAAGTCGAAGTAACGCCCGCCGAGGACGTAGTGGTCGCCGACGATACTGCCACTGGCACGCATACAGAGCACCACGATCCGCAAATCCGGGCGGCAGGCCTGCAGGCACCGGAGAAGCCGGCGCAGTTGCAGTACACCGCACCCGGCGAGGACGGAGCAACCCAGACCCGGGTGGAGGGCCGCGCGTCAGGCCGTTCCGGCAATCCCGCCAAGGCGGCTGGCCAGGAGCCACGCAAATCTGCGAAGAAGAAGCGCCGCTGACCCTCGGTAGCTGCGAGTCTAAAGGGCGAACCCCGGACCTAAGGTCCGGGGTTCGCCTTTATTCATTGGTCCCGCCTTGCGATGGGTTCGCTGTCAGCCAATTTCGAGCGCAGTAACCTGCCATACCCCATCCAGGCGTTCCAGCCTCATGGCTACCGCGCGGCAGCGTTGCTCTTCCGCCACCACGATGCTGGCCTCACAGATGGACTCGGAGATGGAGCATGTCCGAACGGATCGGACCATCGGACTGCTGTGGGGCTGCTGGCTGCCGCGGACCCTGGCGGCATGTTTTCTGGTGAGGGCAGCCCGGTGCTGCAAGGAGAGGTAACACTCGGCATCAAGGGAACGTGAGAGTTGCTGGAGGGGCCGCGTCCCTGCGAGAACCTCCAAAGCTGCCTGCGCAATGCTCCTCGCAACGAGTCGAACGTCGACGTCCGCGCTGTTGGAGCTGCGGACGACGCCGGTCCCTCTTCCGCCTTGACGGCTTGCCGGCCTGCTCGGAGTCGTAACGGTCATGGTCATACCTCATGCATTCACAACATGGGCTCGGGCGTGGGGTCGCCGTTGCCTGGGTGGCTTCTGCTGGGATGACGATGGATGGGAGTCGGGATGCTACTGGAGCCCCTGAGCGGGCTCGCAGGCGGACCTTCGGGACCGCGGATTTTCGGGCTAGCCGGGGGGTGGAGGCTGGAGGACCTGGCCTGGCTGCAGCAGGGTCGGATCGGCACCAATCGTGGAGCGATTCGCGTCGTACCATTTGGGCCAGGACAGGGCGATGTCTACGTCAGTGGCGAAAGGCCCCAGCCGTGAAGCCGCGATGGACCACAGCGAGTCTCCGGGTTGCACGATGACATCTGCTTTCCCGGGGTACGTGGCCTGCCGGGACGCGGGTCGGCTGAGGAGCCCGGGATCAACAACGGGGTGTTGGGGTTTCCACCCGGGGCTAAAGGCCTCGACCCTTGAAGAACCTGTTTCGACAGGCGCTGGAGCGCCGACCTTCGGCGTGCTGTGCGATGTCGGGGTCCACGATGCACCGGTGGAATCGGTGGTCACCGTGTCCGTGGCGTGCCACCCAGGTTCGGGTTGTGTTGCTGCTTGCGCGGCGCCGGAGCCCAGCAGGTTCAGGCCGAGTACGGCTGCAGCAAGGCGCAGCATAAAACCGGGGCTGAACTTGGAAATGGAGCGGGCGGCTTTTGTCCGGCCTCTGCGCTGCATTGCGGTGGCCAGGAAGGCAAGGAAACATGACGCGGTCCACCACGTCGCAATGGAGCTGCCAACGATGCTGGCGGAGGCTCCCAAAACGTGGTCAAGGGAGGACTGCTGATGATGGTGTTCGGCCGCCAACCATTGGCCCATCAGGACGGTGCCGGTGAACGCCAAAAGCAAACCAAGCCCGAGTAACGAAGCGGCAAGGACCAGGTCCCTGCGTAGTGTTCGCGCCATTCCAAGCCCCCAAAGCCTAGTTTGATATCGTTTGATCGTCTTTGACCCATTCTGATGGGTTTTGTCGACGATTGTCCAATCCTGGCCATCAGAAAGCCGTGAATTGTCCTGCGTTCCTAGTGCAGCCTAGTCTGGCCACATGAGATGGGACTCTCTTTTCAGCGATTTGGAAGCACAATTTTCGGCCGAACGCGCGCTCCGTGATGAATCGGAGATAACGGAACGGGCCAGGGTTGAACTCGGTGGCATCGAACTCAGTGACCGGCTCCGCGGCGTGGTTGGCTCAGGCATCAAGGTCATGCTGATGGATGGCAGCGTGCTCCAAGGTGGGCTAAGCCACGTCGGCAGTGAGTGGATTGTGCTGACTGAGGGGGCGCGGCAATGGTTGATCCCTCATGGATCCGTGCTGTCCTACCAAGGGCTTGGGAGGCTGGCAGTCAAAGAAGCATCCCGGGTTCAACGTTCATTGGGAATTGCTTCGGCGTTGCGGGCCCTGTCCAGGGGCCGCATCCCCCTCGTGGTCCACCTGGCTGTCCGGAATAGCGGCGGCCATAAGCTCGATGGGGTTATCGACAGGGTGGGGAGCGACCACTTTGACTTGGCAGTCGTGCTGCAGGGTGAGGAAAGGCGCGCCGGAAGCGTTGCGGCGGTTGTGACCGTTCCCTTTGTCGCGTTCACGGCCATTAGCTCTCCCGGTGCCCAAGGGCTCTAACGCTGGGCGGTTTTGGACCTGGACTCTTCGATCATTCGGCTGGCTTCTGCATATCGGTCCTGGATGTACTGCTCCAGCATCGCTTCCTCAATGCGCCATTGTCCGCGCCCTCCCACCTGTATGGCCTTCAGTTCCCCGCTGCGCACTAACGCGTAAGCCTGGGGGGAGTTTATTTGGAGTTGTTCGGCGACATCCGCCAGAGTCAGAAATCGGGGCATGGCTCCATTTTGCCATCGGTGGTGCTGTTTGGGGTAGTTATCCACAGTTTTGGACCATTTGGGGTCGTTCGCTTTGGGGCCGCCGCCCGCCCCGGGCAAGAATGGGAGGCAAGTCCATAGGACATGCCCAAACTCGTAGGGGGAGCTGGAAAATGGGTCCAAATGCAGCTGCGGCGTCCGCGCGCTTGAGGAAGCCCTCGTGGAAGGACCCTCGACTGCTTGTCGGGATTCTTCTGGTACTCCTCTCTATTGCCGGCGTTGTCGCGCTCGTGGGCGCGGCTGACAAGACGACTCAGGTATATGCCGCCCGGGAGGATATCGCAGTTGGCCAGCGGATTACCGAAGCCGACTTTTCCATCGTCAACGTGCGTTTGGATGCCGTCGAATCGAGCTACGTTACCGTCGAAAGC
This sequence comes from Paenarthrobacter sp. CAP02, assembly GCF_040137855.1. Taxonomy (NCBI): domain Bacteria; kingdom Bacillati; phylum Actinomycetota; class Actinomycetes; order Micrococcales; family Micrococcaceae; genus Paenarthrobacter; species Paenarthrobacter sp. CAP02. Next base: position 119,911 of record NZ_JBEEII010000004.1, read on the forward strand.
GGTTTACCTTCGGACAAGGTCGCGGTACAGAGGGTAGCGAAGAATCAATTGATTCCGCAGGACAGCCTGGGTACGGCCGACCTCCTGAATCGTAAACCGGTTGCCATATCGGTGGATGAAGAACTGCCCGAGCAGGCCGTACCTGGGGCGCGGGTGGATGTGTGGGTTGCCATGCCCGGAACCGACAGGTCATTCGAAGAACCTGAATTGCTGTTGCCGGGCGCGGAAATCGCACAGGTGTCCGAAGGTGCCACTACCTTGGGGGCTTCGAAGACAAAAGTTGTACTGGTGCTGGTGACCGATGAACAAATGCCCAAGCTGTTGGGTGCGCAGGCCAATGATGCCAAGGTGTCCGTTGTGTGGAACCCGGCGGGCTTGGCCCGGTGAGTATTCCCGTCGTAACCGTCGGCACAGCTGAAGAAGACGTCGTGGGTGGGCTTGAGCGCCTGCACGGACCGGTAACGGTTGTCCGGCGCTGCTCCGAGCTTGCAGAACTGATTGCCGCGTGCCAAAGCGGGCTGGCTATGGCCGCCGTCGTTGCCGAAGGCTGCCGGGAGCTGACCGCAACCCTCGTCGACCGCCTTGGTGCGGTGGGGGTCTCGGTAGTAGCCCTCACTGACGATCCCGAGGAATCCCGACGACTCCAGTCCATCGGCGTTGTCGCCGCCGCACACGGAATCAATCCGTCCGCCCTCGCCGACCATATCTCTGAAGCAGTAGGACGTGTTGCGTCAATTGCTGGAGACCATTCCGGATACGGCAGCGCATTCTCAGATCCGGCCGCAGAATTGACAAGGGTTCCGGCGCCGGCAGATGTGGAGGAAGGGCCGCGCGGACAAGGTGAGATTATCGCCGTCTGGGGTCCGACAGGTGCACCCGGCAGGACCCTGGTAGCGGTCAACATCGCGGCGGAACTTGCGGCAGACGGCAAATCAGTGATCCTGGTCGACGCTGACAGCTATGGTGCCAGCGTTTCAGCAGTTCTTGGCCTGCTGGAAGAGTCGGCAGGTCTGGCGCAGGCGTGCAGGCTGGCCGATCAGGGCTTGCTCGATGACAGGGCTTTGGAGTCAGCGGCTTCCTTCGTATTTACCAAAGGAGGCGCTTTCCGCGTTCTCACCGGAACCACGCGTGCGGACCGTTGGACTGAGCTCCGGGCAGCGGCGCTGTCCACGGTTCTTGAGCTCGCCCGTCACGCGGCGGAATTTGTGGTGGTGGACACGGGATTCTGTCTTGAGTCGGATGAGGAACTCAGCTTTGACACCATGACTCCGAGGCGCAACGCGGCAACCCTCCGCAGCCTGGAAATGGCTGACCTGGTGCTTGCTGTGGGAGCGGCGGATCCCATAGGGATACCGCGCCTGATTCGCGGCTTGGCTGATCTTGCATCAGTCGTTCCGCAGGCATCGCCCCGTGTGGTGCTGAACAAGGTCAAGCGATCCACCGTGGGTCATTCGCCCAGGCGGCAACTGGAGGAGGCGTGGGAACGGTTCGGACCCGGCCGGGGCATCGACGCGTACCTTCCCTCGGATCCTGCTGCCTGCGAGTTGGCCCTGCTGACTGGTGCGGTCTTGCTCGAAGCTGCCCCGGACTCACCCCTCCGACATGCCATCGCCCAGCTCGTTTGTGCGCCTGGCCAGCAAAACCGCAATTCTTTGGGTCGATCAACCAGAGCCCTTCGCTTTTATAAACGATAGGCTCACCATGTGGGCTGCAGAGTCGCAGCAATCAACTTGTGATGGAGGCGTTTGTCGATGTCGTCAGGATCCAGCGTGGAGGATCGGTCCGATGCAGCAGTTGTCCGTGAAGGGTTCTTCGGTGACTACTATGAGCATCTCGCAGAGGAGGATTCCCGCGCATACTCGCCTGAGCTGTTGATGTCGCGGGCTTCCCATCACAGGACTGTTGCCCAGTCCCGCCGACCGGGCAATGCCGTAGTGGAAATATCCGCCGAATCCGACCGAAGCGTCGTCTACATCGTCACCGACGACATGCCCTTCCTCGTTGACTCGGTCAATGCTGAGCTCGTTCGCCAGAACTGCGCCATCCGACTCGTAATGCACCCTTTGTTCGTGGTGTCGCGCGATCGGACGTCCGGGGAACTGGCCAAGATCTCCAGGGTGCCGTCCAATGTGGGTATCTCCAGCGGTGATACAGCAGCACTGCCAAGCGTGGCTCATCTCCTCGGTGACGGTGACAACGCGTCACACATGGAATCGTGGATTGCTGTCGAGATCGACCGCGTGAGCGATGAAGTCCGCGAAGAGCTCGTCGCCGGCCTGCAACGCGTGCTGGGCGACGTCAGGGCAGCCGTTGAAGACTGGCCGAAAATGCGCAGCAAGGCACTCGAACTGGCTGAAGCGCTGGGAGGCGTCTCCCACCCGGAACAGGTTGCCGAACTTCGGCAGGCCCAAGACCTCCTGCGATGGTTGGATAACGGAAACTTCACTTTCCTGGGGTACCGGGAGTACGACCTCGTCAATGAAGAGGGCGAAGACGTCCTGCAACTGCGGGAAGACAGCGGCCTCGGCTTGCTCCGTGCCGGAGACTCCACCCGCCAGGTCCAGCACCTGACGGATGCCGGTCGAAAGCGTGCCAGGGAGAAGCGTGCCCTGGTCATTACCAAGGCCAACTCGCGCTCTACCGTGCACCGGCCTGCCTACCTCGACTACATCGGTGTCAAAAGCTTTGATGCCATGGGCAATGTCAACGGTGAACGGCGCTTCATCGGGCTTTTCGCCACCAGTGCCTACACCGGATCCGTGCGCAGCATACCGATTGTGCGGGATAAAGTGGATGCAGTCCTGCGTAATGCCGGATTCCCGATCGACTCCCACTCCGGCAAGGACCTGCTCGGCATCCTCGAGACGTATCCCCGCGATGAGCTGTTCCAGATCGAGGTAGCTGACCTGGCTGCCACGGCCACGGGTATTCAGCGTCTGCAGGAACGCCGGCGCACCAAGCTGTTCCTGAGGCCCGACATTTACGGCCGATTCATGTCCGCTGTGGTCTACTTGCCCCGCGATCGCTACACCACCAGCGTCCGGCTCCGGATCGAGCAGGAACTCCGTGAGACCTTCCAGGCCGAGAGTATTGACTACGAGGCCCGGATTACCGAGTCGGCTTTGGCCCGTGTCTTCTTCCGGATCCGGTTGCCCCGGGCCGCGGAACTTGCCGAGGTTAATGTAGAAGAGCTCGAACACCGCCTGATGCGGGCATCGAGGTCGTGGAGCGAAGGTATCGCCGAAGTCCTGCGGGAGAACCGTCCAACTGCCGAAGCCGATGTCCTGTCGGCTCTGTGGGCTGAGGCATTCCCGGCCGGTTACCGCGTGGATTACGAAGTCGAAGATGCCCTGGAAGATATCGAGCGCTTCGAGAAGTACGGTGCCCAAGCGGAAAGGGCGGGGGCATCCACCCAGCAGGTCAAGCCGGGGGTGCATGTATACCTTCCGGAGGGCGCGGGTGAGGCGTTGGAAGAGGACGCACGCGTCAAGCTCTACCTGATGGAACCCAAGAGCCTCAGCCAGATCCTTCCCTACTTCCATAACCTCGGCCTCGAAGTCCTGGACGAGCGCCCCTTTGAGATTGAAACCGCAGACAACCGGGACTTCTTCCTCTACGACCTCGGGCTTAAGTACCCTGCCGGGGTTGATCCCCTGACCACGGGTGACCTGCTGGGCGATTCGTTTGGGGCAGCGGTGACCGGGGCTGTGGAGTCGGACAACTTCGACAAATTGGTCCTCCGTGAAGGCATGCACTGGCGGCAGGTTGTGGTGCTGCGCGCGTACGCCAAGTACATGCGGCAAATGGGCAACACCAACTCCTTCGGTTTCATAGCTGACACACTCCTCGGGAACCCCGACGTTGCCCGAGGTCTCAACGAACTCTTCTCGGCGCGCTTCGATCCCGCGGTGCCCGAGGACCTTCGGGCTGACCGACAGGCTGCTGCCAGGGATGCACTCGCGGAATCCATTGAGCAAGTAGCCACGTTGGATGCCGACCGGGTGCTGCGGACTTTCGTGAACCTCATCGAGTCGACGCTGCGGACCAACTACTTCCAAAACAAGGACTACGTCAGCTTCAAGCTGGATCCGACCTCGATTGATGGGCTTCCTTTCCCGCGCCCCATGTTCGAGATCTGGGTTTACTCCCCGAGGGTGGAAGGTGTACACCTCCGCTTTGGAAAGGTGGCCAGAGGGGGTCTTCGCTGGTCGGATCGGCGGGAGGATTTCCGCACTGAGATCCTGGGCCTTGTTAAGGCCCAGACGGTAAAGAACGCGGTGATCGTTCCCACGGGAGCCAAGGGCGGCTTCTTTGCCAAAAAGCTGCCTAACCCTGCCGTCGACCGGGCCGCCTGGATGGCCGAAGGAATTGAGAGCTACAAGACCTTTATCCGGGGATTGCTGGACATCACTGACAACCTCGTCACCTCAGCGGACGGCGAGAGGCTGGTGCCGCCGTCGGACGTTGTCCGGCACGACGGCGACGACTCCTACTTGGTAGTGGCAGCTGACAAGGGCACCGCAACGTTCTCGGATACGGCCAACGGGCTGGCTGCCGAATACGGCTTCTGGCTCGGCGACGCCTTTGCCTCAGGCGGTTCGGTCGGTTACGACCACAAGGCCATGGGCATCACGGCACGCGGAGCCTGGGAATCCGTCAAGAGGCATTTCAGCGAGTTGGATCTCGACACCCAATCCGAAGAATTCACGGTTGTCGGCGTGGGCGACATGTCAGGCGATGTCTTCGGCAATGGCATGCTGCTTTCCCGGCACATCAGGCTGCTGGCAGCCTTTGACCACCGCCACATCTTCCTGGATCCGACTCCCGATGCGGCGGCGTCCTTCGCCGAAAGGCAGCGGTTGTTCGAACTGCCCAGGTCTTCCTGGGACGACTATGACCGCTCAGTCATCAGCGAAGGCGGTGGCGTGTACGCGCGCCAGGCAAAGACCATTCCGGTCTCGGACCAGGTCCGCAAGGCGCTGGGGCTGCCCGACGGCACAACCCAGCTCAGCCCGCCGGAACTCCTCCGCGCGATCCTGCTGGCGCCGGCCGACCTTCTCTACAACGGCGGCATTGGTACCTACGTCAAGGCCAGTACCGAGACGCATGCCGCGGTGGGTGACAAGGCAAACGATGCCATTCGCGTCGATGGCCGCGACCTGCGGGTCAAGGTGGTGGGCGAGGGTGGAAACCTGGGCCTGACCCAGCGTGGACGCATCGAGGCTGCCCTGCAGGGGGTCATCCTTAATACGGATGCGATCGACAACTCGGCCGGCGTGGACTGCTCCGACCACGAGGTCAACATCAAGATCTTCGTTGACAGGATGGTTGCGGCAGGCAAGCTGGAAGCCGCGGACCGGGCGTCGTTCCTGGCCGATATGACTGACGAAGTGGGACGGCTGGTCCTGCAGGACAACATCGACCAGAACATCCTGCTCCTCAACGACAGGACCCGGGTTGCCGATTGGAGCCCGAGCTACGAGCGCCTGATGGATTGGCTGGAGAAGTCCGCAGACCTCAAGCGCGACCTTGAAGCTCTGCCGACTACTGACACCCTGCGTGCGAGGTTGGAACAGGGCCAGGGCCTGACGTCTCCGGAACTGGCTGTCCTGGCGGCCTACGCGAAGATCGAGCTCGGCGCAGCGCTCCGCGACAGCAACCTTGCCGATGATCCGTGGTTTGCGGACACCATCCGCAACTACTTCCCCAAGCAATTGCGCGAGAAGTTCGACGCCGAATTGGACACCCATCCGCTGCGGCGCGAGATTATCGCCACTGTGGTCGCCAATGACATCATCAACCTCGGCGGCATCACCTTCGCGTTCCGGGCCATGGAAGAGACGTCGGCCAATGAAGTCGCAGTCGCCAAGGCTTTCGTCGCCCTGCGCGAAATCTACGACCTCGACCCCATGGTCGATGAACTGAATGCGCTTCCGGCGTCCTTCCCTACAGAACACTGGAGCGAAGTACACCTGGACATCCGCAGGTTGCTCGACCGCGCAGTGCGGTGGGTGTTGGGTCAGGGCATGGCGTCCCAGCCGATTTCCGAGGTCGTGGAATCGTTCAAGCCGATGCTGGCTCCGCTGCGTGCAAAGCTGCTGGACTACCTGCGGGGCGAGGATAAGGTCCGCATCACCGGCTGGTTGGAGAAGGCACGCAGTTGGGAACTGCCGGATCATCTGGCACACAGGTGGGCGGAGCTGTTTGAAAGCTATGCCCTTCTGGATATTGCCCGGATCGCCCGGACCGGAAACGACACGGTCGAGGACGTCGCCCACGTCTACTACACGGTGTTCAACCGCTTCCACGTCGATTCATTGCTGGAGCGAATCAGTTCGCTTCCACGTGACGACCGCTGGCAGGCGTTGGCCCGTGCTGCACTGAGGGATGACCTTTATTCGACGGTGGCAGACATGACGACGTCGGTACTTGAGTCGACTGAGTCCGGCACCTCGGCGGAGGATCGCCTGAGGGCATGGGAGGGGCAGAATGCCGAGCAGCTCGGCCGGGCCAAGACCATGTTCGATGAGGTCAACGCACTCGAAGCCGACGACATGGCGTCACTGTCGGTAGCATTAAGGCTCTTGAGGTCAATCGTTCGACGCTAGGAGCAAGTCCCGGCGTCGCAAATGGAGGTGCAGTGGCAATCTTTACAGACCCCATCAGGGAACACGCTGATTTCGGGCCTGGAGATGCCGAATGGCTGCACCTCCTCGTCGGTGACTGGCAGATGGTCGCCGACCTGGCTTTCGCGGACCTTGCGTTGTGGTTCCCGCACCCGGAGCTCGGCTATATCGCCCTCGCCCACGTGCGTCCGTCGACATCGCATACGGTGTTCCATGCGGACTTCGTGGGTGAGGGCATCCGCTCCGACCTCCGCCCATTGGTGGACAAGGCGTGGAACAGCCGATCGATCGAACGGTCCAGTGAAACCAGCTGGAGCAGCGAGATGGCTTTGCGCGTGGAAGCCGTTCCCATGGTGCGCAACGGCCGCACACTGGCCGTTGTCACTTCGCACATGGACCTGTCCAGTTCGCGGATGCCGTCCCGGCTGGAACTGACTTATCGCCAGTGCGCGTACGACCTCCTACGGATGGGAACGCTCGGGTTATGGCCCGACTTTGCCTCACCGACGGGATCCCGCCGAGGGGCGCCCCGTGTTGGTGACGGGCTTATCCGTCTCGATGCCGACGGAGTCGTGCAGTATGCCAGTCCCAACGGAGTGTCCGCCTTCCGCCGTCTCGGCGAAGTCGAATCGCTGGAGGGACGCTCGCTCGCCGAAGTGACTGCCGGTCTGCTGAAAGATCGCCGCATGGTGGACGAAACCCTGCCATTGGTGGTTACGGGCAGGATGCCCTGGCGCAGTGAAATCGAGTCCCGGGGCGTGAGCCTGTCTCTTCGGGCCATTCCCTTGCGCGACGAGCAGCATCGATTCGGTGCCCTCGTTCTCTGCCGTGACGTTTCCGAACTTCGCCGGCGGGAGATGGAACTCGTTACCAAGGATGCCACCATCCGGGAGATACACCACCGGGTGAAGAACAACCTGCAGACTGTGGCTGCGCTGCTGCGCATGCAGTCCCGCCGTATGGTCAGTGACGAAGCCAAGCAGGGCCTGGAACAGGCCATGCGGCGCGTAGCCACCATTGCACTGGTCCACGAGACACTTTCGCAGGGTTTGACGCAGAGCGTCGACTTCGATGAGCTCATTGGACGGCAGTTCCGGTTGTCGGCCGAGGTTGCCTCCCCCTCCCAGCAGGTACGCACAGAGCGTTCCGGGCTGTTCGGTGAATTGCCCAGCGACTTCGCCACTCCGTTGGCTTTGGTCATCAACGAACTCGTCACCAATGCCGTGGAGCACGGGCTCGAGGGGCGGACTGGAACCGTATGGTTGTTGGCGGACAGGGCCGACGGGGACGGGAACGACGAATTCCTGACGGTCACCATCGCAGATGATGGCGTTGGATTGCCGGACGGGCAGTACACAGAAGGCCTGGGCCTTCAGATTGTCCGCACGCTGGTGACCAGTGAGCTCGGGGGATCGATCCAGTGGAGGCCGCGTGACGGCGGCGGGACCGCCGTCGAAATCGTCCTGAACCTTGCCCGGTCCTAGGGTCCGGAGGGCACCAACCCGAGTAAACCCGGGCTTGAGTAACCCGGCCCCGGGGGAGACGTAGCGGCCCAGCTGGGCTGAAAGCGTCGCAGCGCGTTAAAGTCGCAGCGCGTTAAAACAGAAGGCCGCGGACCCCTGGGGTCCGCGGCCTTCTTGCTGGGTTCTATGCCTAGGAAGCGCGACGTGCGCGAGCTGCCCGGCGCTTGAGTGCGCGGCGCTCGTCTTCGCTCATGCCGCCCCAGACGCCGGCGTCCTGTCCGGATTCCAAGGCCCACTGCAGGCAGGTATCAACCACCGGGCAACGACGGCAAACGCTTTTGGCTTCTTCTATCTGGAGAAGTGCTGGTCCGGTATTGCCGACTGGGAAGAAGAGCTCCGGGTCCTTGTCGAGGCAGGCTGCGCGATTACGCCAATCCATGCTGATCAGTCACTCCATTCGTGAGAACTAGTAGGGCCCCTTTTGTGAAAACATTCACGAGAGGCTCCAAAGGAAAGGGGCCCGCATGGGCCCCCTTGGTCGTCTGAGTCAAGCGTTTCATGTTAACGCCTTGTAAACAAGGGGTGTTAGCGGACCAAATGCCCGGAATCCGTGAGCGATGCATCACATCAGCGGCCGGTGCCCTCACTGCTAGATGACTATGTCCGGTAGTGTGCCAGTGTGTCAAGACCTCCAGTTAACCCCAGCCAATCCACGCCCGAACCCGACGGAAAAGACGGGCCCGGGACACCGACGCCCGGCACGACCGGGGCACCCGGACGCACTCCGCGACCGCTCGGCGTCGCAGTCATTTCCTTGGTTGTCGTACTGGAAGCACTGGCTCTCCTGGGCGCCGCTGCCTGGTACGCTTTCGAGCTGCTTACCGGTGCGCCTGTGCTGACGTTCTGGGGTGCGATTTTTACCCTGGGGTTGCTCTTGGCTTTTTCTGCGTGGCTGTTTGCCGTAGGCCACTTCCTGTTCCGGGGTTACCGGTGGACCCGTGCGGCCGCGTTGGTGGCACAGTTGTTCGTCCTCACCATCGGATTCCCCACCATGACCGGCGGTTTGGTGCTGCCAGGTTTGGCGATGATCATCCCCGCGCTCGCGGCGATAGTGTTCTTGTTCCAAAAGGACGTCATCGCTTACGCATCACGGACCGGCGGCACTTCAGCGGCACTATAGGCCGCTCCGTCCTCGTCATCAGACGTCAAAGGGCTGCCAGGGCTCCTTGATATGGAGTCACCTCTTTTCCTTGGATAACGAAACCCCTGCCTGGGCGTGCGGCGCCAACATCGTCGAGCCTTACTCCAAAGAGTTCACCGTCATGCGGTGTTGACGGGGCCAAGACCACTCCGGTGCCAAAGGACCGCACGTCGCCGGCCAGAGGCAAGTGATGCACGAGTGCCGGTCCCGTCGTGGCTGTAAGCACGATTCCCCGGACTCTACCTGTCAGTGCGGTGAGCGCATGGCGGCCCTCGGCATTCATGGCGTCCGCGTCGTCCACCAGCAGGATGCTGTTGGGATCCAAGGCGCCGGCTTCTGCCTGGTCGGCGATGGAAGCCCAAAACGAACCTGTATCGCCGGCTCCGTCAGGGTATACCCACGGCGCCAGTGGGTTAAGTTGCCGGAGGCCCGCCAGCGCGGAGCTCTTGCCGGAGCAGCGCCCACCCAAAATGGCGCTGACGCCCCGTTCCGGAAGAGGGAGGGCAACCGGAATGGCCTCATCGCCCCCAACGCCCAACCACAGGGGCGCTCGTGCATCTCCATCTGGGGAGAACTGATCCGAGCCCCGGGGGAGCGGAGCCGTGGTGCAGGCTGCGGGCACAACAGCTCTTTGCCGCACTTCTTCCAGGCACCGAAAGAACTCCTCGGCGCTAAGCGTGTCAGGAAGTGGCCTGATCCGAAAAGGCGGTTCGGAATTCTCCAGGTCCTTGAAGGGCCATGCGCCGGACCCTGGAGCTTCCCGGAACTGTGCAACGTTGGAGTGGCCGTCAATGAAATTACCGGTGACCACAGCCCGACCAGCGACGTCTTCGATCTCGGGAAGCCGCGGCCAATGGAAACGCGCTTCCTCCGTGGACCCGCTGGGAAAGTACGCCCGATTGGGGACTGCGGCGAAGAAGCGCGAACTGACGAGCTCTCTCTCACCTGAGATCAGCACAGAGATGCCGAGGGGCGTGCCGTCGCGGACGATGTCGTGCAATGCCGCCTCTACCCATCCAAAAATCCCGTTCCGCATGGCGTTGGACCACGAGCACCACCCCGTCACGATCAGTACAAGTGGAGTGCCGGATCGTGAGGCATTCCGGGGGTCGCGTCGAACATCCAACTCCGCTGCAAGGCGCTTGACGATTCGCGCCGCGAGGGACAATTGATGCAGCCCCGCCCGGCCCCCGAGGAGTTGCTGTTGGGCCACGTCTTCCAACAGACCGATGGCGTCAAGGACGTAGAGGTGAGGTTGTGGATGGGCTGTGGCCAGCATGGCGGCCACTGCCCTGAAGGAGGTCATCACGCCACTGGATGTGCTGCCGATCATAGCCAGATGTCCATGTTGGGCAGGAATCCATATCAAGGGTTCGACGACTTGCTGGGCCGGCACATCCACCAGCGCGAAGGGTCCAACGCGCCATGATGAGACTGTTGTGGAGTCTTCGCCTTGGGCCTGTCCGGGGGCGGGGAGACTGTGGTTCCAGGCTATGGAATCGGGCAGCGGGTCGGCTATAGGAGAGCGCGGATGCAGTCCGCCCATGGCCTGCCAGAGTTCAGGGAGAGTGGACGCTATGGTGGCCGTCCCGGCGCTCGCCTGGTCGCTGCGCGCATCGGGCCCGGCGTCGGCGGCAGCGCGTTGCAATATGGCCTGGGCAGCGGGCTTGACGAGGACCTGCCCGTAGGCGGACCCGGATCCGGAAGACGCCGTTGCGGAAGGCACGTCCAGTGATGCTGTCTGGAATTCTTCGGCGTCACCTGAGGCCCTGGCCAGAAACGCGCGTCCCGGACTCCCGACGTGGATGGAAGCCGCAGCCTTGTTGTTAATGATGTCCAAAGACTCTGCGTCGGATTGCACCCTCAGCGCAATGCTGGAGGTGACGTTGGCCCGGATGTCGGCCGTGAGGGCTCCGTGGGGTCTTTGCGTTGCCATCACCAAATGAATTCCCAAGGAACGCCCGATGGCTGCAATGCGCATGAGTTCTTGAAGAGCGCCGGGCGCTTGGTCCACGAGCATGCGGAACTCATCAATGACCAGAAGCAGGTGCGGTATGGGGGAGGGCTGCCGATCCGAACAGTGGTACTGACTCAGGTCTGACACTCCCGCCTCTGCAAGCGCTTGTTCCCTGCGGCTGATTTCGGCACGGAGTGAGACGAGTGCGCGGTCTAGATGATGCTTGGCGAGGTCGGTCAGCATCCCTACGCAATGCGGGAGGCTCGCGAGCGGACCCAAACCCGAACCACCCTTGAAATCGATGAACAAGAACGTTGCGTAGTCCGGTGAGTGGTTTAGGGCTATGGATGCTACCAAGGTTCGCAGCAGTTCCGACTTCCCGGAGCCCGTGGTCCCGGCAACCAGAAGGTGTGGGCCGTCGATCTTGAAATCGAAGGTCATGGGGCCAGCGCCGCCCTGGCCCAGCACGGCAGTAAGACCGGTTCGGCTTATGGGGTCGGCCCAGCGTCGCAGCAGCCTGCGCGGTCCGCCCTGATGCAAATCAGTAAACGAGCAGCTGTCGGGAATGGCGTCGCCGTCACCGGCCCCCTTGTTCCATGTCTCCAACGCCAAGAACCGGCAAAAAGCGTCAAAGACGTCCACGGGGATGAGGTCGGGGATGAAGTCCTGGTGGGAGCCTTCCACCCGAAGGACGCCAGCGGTACCGGATGACCCCAATTCAACAGTTGGCAGCAGTTGCGGCGCCGAGCCGGAGCAGTCAATGACCTGCCAGCCAACCCGGCGTGCGGCTGTCAGCACCGATGCTATGGATTCAGTACCGCTTCCGCCGGGATCATCGATGACAAAAAGCCTGCCAGGCGGAATGCCATGGCGGTTAAGGGCAGTGATGGCAGTCAGGTTACTGGCTGCCAGGGTGACGGTGCTGAGGAAACGGGCGGGCCAGGGCAGTCTTCTGATCGGTCCCAGCAGGATGATGGGTGTCTGGGACGAGCCTTGGAAACTGCCTAACTGCATCAGCACAAATCGGAGCAAGGCGTCCACATGGTCCTGGTGTCCACGAAGCCTCACCAGCGGGATCTTCGGATCCAATGTCACAGCGGCCGTCCCGATGGCAGGCGGACGGAAACGGGGATCGTGAGGCACCATGCGAACATTCGCCGTGGAATTCATCATGGTGCCGAGCCGCACCCAGGTGCCGTCGCCCGACGTCGGCTCCCCGTCCGCCGTCGGACTCTTTTCTGGCTGGCAAGGCCCAGCCGGATACTGAAGTTCCTGGCTGTCCGCTCCCATGGCCAGGGGTGGACGGTACTTTGCCATGACGATATCGGCGGCCGAGGGAGAGCACCGCCGGCGTCGGGCAATATCTTCCTGCACGGCGCGGGAAAGGGCCTGAAGCCGGTCCTTCCGCTCTTTTCGGCCAGTGAGAAGCGGGACCAGCAGGCTGACTGCGGAAAGTGCAGTAAATCCGAGATACATCCATGTGCCAGTGACAGCGACCAGGGTTACGCCGGCTATCAGCGGCAGTCCTGCTGCCAACGCCAAGGGCAGGCGGCGGGTTGTGGGTGATGCGTGCACCACGTCCAGGGGCTCTTCAACCGAGCATCCAGCGAAAGTAGATAACTGCGATACGGCACCTATGTCAGAGGAGATGCTGAAAGTCGAGTTGCCGCAGCGGATCGAGGATTCCGAGTTGATGGGGCTTCGCCGCGTTGCCTTCCCGCAGACATACAGGGGTGCAGCTCCTTCCATCTGGCTCACCACTACTGCCGTGCCGCTAACCTCCAATACGGCGTGCTCCCGTGACATCGCCGAATCCGGGATCTGGATATCGACCTGGCCGCGTCCGATCATGAACCGCCCGCGGCGGAGCCGGAAAACCGAGCCGGCGGCCGGGCCGGAGTGGGCCAGAAGTACCAACGGGACCGATCCGCCCTCCCGACTCCGGGGCTGCAGCGGAGGGCCGTCCACCAGGATGGCGCCGGAAACCAACGGGGGAATTCCCACGGTGAGAGCAGTTAATTCCTGTCCCTGAACAGTAAGAAGAGCAGTGCCATGGGCTTCAGCAATGAGGGATTGAACGTCGACACCGGACGTTCCAGCAGGCACTGCGATGGACAATTCCGTGGGCTCGGCATTCCGCTCCGCACCGGGGCTGCGGACCAGTGTGCACTCCAGGGGCATTGTGTTTCCTTTCGCAATGGACTGCTTCACCACCGACGATAGGCACTCGGCGATGGGAGTTCAGGACCCCTCATGGCCTATGTGGACAACAGGGCCAAGCCTGTTCCCCATGCCGGTGACTTGACGCCGTGGCATGGTGTCTCAGCTAAGATGAGTTTCGTTGTCGCGTGTGCTCAATGAGGAAGGACCTTCACCGGTGATAGTGGTTGCGGAGAGCGCCGATGTTTCAGACAAGGCTGTAATTGGTGATGGATCAAAGATTTGGCATCTGGCCCAAGTCCGCGAGCAGGCCGAACTTGGCGTCAATTGCATCGTAGGACGGGGTGCCTACATTGGCACCGGGGTCAAGATGGGGGACAACTGCAAAGTTCAGAACTATGCACTTGTCTATGAGCCCGCGGAACTGGAAGCCGGCGTTTTCATCGGCCCGGCCGTGGTGTTGACAAACGACACCTACCCCCGTGCCGTTGGCCCGGATGGGAGCCAGAAGAGTGCCCATGATTGGGAACCTGTGGGCGTCACGATTCGCGAAGGTGCGTCCATTGGCGCCCGCGCCGTGTGCGTCGCCCCGGTGACCATTGGACGATGGGCCACCGTGGCTGCCGGAGCAGTAGTAGCCAAAGACGTCCCGGACTTTGCGTTGATGGTCGGAGTTCCGGCCAAGCGCCATGGTTGGGTTGGCAAGGCCGGATTCCCGCTGAAGCGCAGCGGAGAGAACTGGGTGTGCCCCGAAACCGGCGCAACGTATGTTGAACAGAACGAGATTCTTCGAGAGGTAGAGGCATGAGCCCCGAATTCATTCCCCCCGCAAAGCCCATCATTGGCGAAGACGAGCGGAAGGCCGTAGACGCCGTGCTGGCTTCCGGCCAGCTCGCCCAGGGGTCGGAGGTGGCAACCTTCGAGCAGGAGTTCTCGCAGGTCCTCCTCGACGGCAGGGCAGCGGTGGCCGTTAACTCCGGCACCTCCGGTTTGCACCTTGGCCTCCTGGCTGCCGGTATCGGCGCCGGGGACGAAGTCATCGTTCCGTCCTTCACCTTTGCTGCCACCGCGAACTCCGTGGCATTGACCGGCGCGACGCCCGTCTTCGCCGACGTCGACCCGGACTACTACACGCTGGACCCCGCTTCGGTCGAGTCGAAGATCACGGATCGTACGGCTGCCATCATGCCTGTCCACCTCTACGGACACCCTTTCGATGTTGACGGCATTGGCGCACTCGCGGCAAAGCACGGCGTCAAGGTCTTCGAGGACGCTGCACAGGCCCACGGCGCGGCCGTCAACGGACGCAAGGTCGGTACGTTCGGCGACTTCGCAATGTTCAGCCTTTACCCCACCAAGAACATGACGTCCGGCGAAGGCGGCATGGTGAGCACGGGCCTGGCCGACGTCGAGCGCCGGCTTCGGCTTCTGCGTAACCAGGGCATGGAACGGCAGTACGAGAACGAACTGGTCGGCTTCAACTGCCGGATGACCAATATCCATGCTGCAATTGGTCGCGTGCAGTTGACCAAAGTCGAAGCCTGGACGAAGACACGCCAGGAAAATGCAGCCTTCTTCGACGCCAACATTGAGGGCGTCGTCACTCCCAAGGTTGCGGACGGCTACGAGCACGTCTACCACCAGTACACCATCCGCATCGCAGAGGACCGCGACGGCTTCGCGAAGGCACTCCGCGAGGAGTACAACGTGGGCTGTGGCGTCTATTACCCCATCCCTAACCACCGGCTCGCTCCGTTCCAGACCTCCGATGACCTGCCGGTTACCGAGGAAGCGGCGGCAAGCGTGCTTTCGCTCCCGGTTCACCCGTCGTTGAGCCAGGACGACCTTGACCGGATCGTTGCCGCGGTCAACGCCGTTGCAAAGGCAGGCAGCTAGTGGCGAATCTCCGCGCAGGCCTCATCGGATTGGGAATGATGGGGCGCCACCACGCCCGCGTCATCCGTGAACTCGAAGGCGTGGACCTGGTGGCCGTAGCGGATTCCTTCGGGGACCCGCACAACGTTGCCAATGGATTGACCGTCTGCGGCTCCGTGGATGAACTGATTGAGCAGGGCATTGACATGGCTGTCGCTGCTGTGCCAACGGTTCTTCACGAGGAAGTGGCACTGAAGCTCGCCGAGGCCGGCGTGCACTGCCTCGTCGAAAAGCCCATCGCGAATGACTCCGTTTCCGGCCGCAGGATCGCCGAAGCCTTCGACTCCCGTGGCTTGATTGGCGCGGTTGGTCACATCGAGCGGTTCAACCCGTCACTGCAAAGCCTTCGCGACAGGTTGGGCAACGGAGACCTCGGCGAGGTTTACCAGATTTCCACTCGGCGCCAGGGGCCGTTCCCCTCGCGCATTGCAGATGTGGGGGTGGTTAAGGACCTGGCCACGCATGACATCGACCTCACGGCATGGCTTGCGCAAAGCAACTTCGTCAACGTCATGGCGCACACCACGTCCAGGAGCGGTCGGCAGCACGAGGACATGGTCACGGCCATTGGCCACCTGAAGAGCGGGGTTGTCACCAACCACATCGTGAACTGGCTGTCTCCCATGAAGGAACGGACCACGGTTGTCCTGGGTGAGCGTGGTGCTTATATCGCCGACACGATTTCTGCTGACCTGACATTCATCGAGAACGGAACGTTCCAGACGGACTGGGACTCTGTCGCGGCATTCCGTGGGGTCTCGGAAGGCTCATCCACGCGTTTCGCATTGGCCAAGCGTGAGCCGTTGAAGATGGAGCACGAGGCTTTCCGGGACGCTGTCCTCGGAAAGTCGATGAACATTGTCACAATGGCCGAAGGCCTTGAGACGCTCCGGGTTGCAGAGGCCGTACTTGAATCGGCCGATTCAGGCTCCGTGATCGCGCTTTAGTACCAAGTTTCACGCAAGGATGGACGGGAGGCTGGCCCAGTGCCAGGCCTCCCGTTTGCTTTTTCGACCCATGGGAAGGGCTTCCGCGGCCGGCCCCCGAATCGGGGAACAATCGGAACGTCGGGTAGCCTTGACCAGTAGACGTGGGCATTTCTGTGCCCGCACGCCAATACACAGGAGAGTTTGTGAACGCTGATCTCGTCGTCGTCGGCTCGGGTTTCTTTGGCCTGACCATTGCAGAACGCGCCGCTACCGAGTTGGGGCTGAAGGTCGCGGTTCTTGATCGCCGCCACCATATTGGAGGAAACGCCTACAGCGAAAACGAAGAGAAGACTGGAATCGAGGTTCACCGCTACGGCGCGCACCTCTTCCACACTTCGAACGAACGCGTCTGGGAGTATGTGAACCGCTTTACGAAGTTCACCAGCTACCAGCACAAGGTTTACACCAACCACAAGGGTGAGGTGTACCCGATGCCCATCAACCTGGGCACCATCAACCAGTTCTTCCGTTCCGCGTTGAGCCCCTCGGAGGCGAAGGCGCTGATCGCAGAGCAGGCCGGAGAACTCGCGGGCACGGATCCCCAGAACCTGAACGACAAGGGCATCCAGCTGATCGGCCGTCCCCTGTATGAAGCTTTCATCAAGCACTACACCGGCAAGCAGTGGCAGACGGATCCCAAGGACCTGCCGGCAGAGATCATCTCGCGGCTTCCCGTGCGCTACAACTACGACAACCGGTACTTCAACGACACGTATGAGGGCCTCCCGGTTGACGGCTACACCGCTTGGATCGAACGCATGGCGGACCACCCCAATATTGAAGTCATCCTGAACGCGGACTTCTTCGACGACGGCGAGTACGGCCGGTCTGCGGTGCTGGGCCAGGTTCCGGTTATCTACACCGGCCCGGTTGACCGCTACTTTGACTACGCAGAAGGCGACCTGTCGTGGCGCACCATCGACCTTGAAGAAGAAGTGCTCCCGATCGAGGACTTCCAGGGTTGCGCTGTCATGAACTACCCCGACGCCGATGCCGCCTTCACCCGCATCCATGAGTTCCGCCATTTCCACCCGGAGCGGGACTACACCAAGGATGCCACTGTCATCATGCGCGAATTCTCCCGCTTTGCAGAAAAGGGCGACGAGCCGTACTACCCGGTGAACACCTCCGATGACCGCCAGAAGCTCCTGGCCTACCGCGACCTGGCCCGGGGCGAGAAGTCGGTCCTGTTTGGTGGCCGGCTCGGAACCTACAAGTACCTCGACATGCACATGGCCATCGGCTCGGCACTGTCCATGTTCGATAACAAGATCAAGCCGCACTTCACGGGTGGCGCCAAGCTTGAAAGCGGAGGAGTGGACGCATGACCGCTACTACCAACGAAAGCCAGGAGACTGCCATGACGGCTGAAAATGCCTCGGAAGCCTCAACGCAGGAGAGCCTGCGCATCGTTCAGCGGGTGATTTTCCCCGCCAACCGCGACCTCGACACGCTGCCCCTTTATGTCGACCCCGACACCAGCAAGGTGCAGAAGGACGACGGCGGCAGCAGCGCCGTCGTGCAGGCGGTCGGAATGGCCCGAAAGCTGCACCCGGAAGACATCCTGGATCGTGGCTCGGTGCAGGTGCGCCGTGGCGAGCGTCTGTCCTTCGGTTCCTACTTCAACGCCTTTCCTGCCAGCTACTGGAGGAAATGGACCATTGCCACGAAGACCGTCCTTCACCTCGAGACCGAGGGCGAAGGAACGGTCATCGTTTACCGCTCCAACGCCCGCGGAGCCTCTCAGCGCGTGGACTCGGTGCTTGTTGAGGGTTCGGCCAGCAACGATTTCGAATTGACGCTGGCACCCTTCGGAGACGGCGGCTGGTACTGGTTCGACCTGATTGCCGGTGGGGACGGCATGACGCTGAAGACCGCGCACTGGGCCGTGCCGGATGAAGGCCGCCCGCAGGGCCGGGTCACGCTCGGCGTGACCACCTTCAACCGCGCCGACTACTGCCTTGAAACCATCAAGTCGATCGACGCCGATGCGGGCCTGCGTGAAATCCTCGCTGAACTGATCATTGTGGACCAAGGCAACAAGAAGGTTGCCGACGAAGCCGGATTTGACGCCGTTGCAGAGTCCATGGGCGAACAGCTGCGGATCATCAACCAGGGAAACCTCGGTGGTTCAGGTGGCTTCGCCCGCAACATGTACGAGATGGTCGTCTCAGACAAGAGCGATTACGTCATGCTGCTCGATGACGACATTGAGCTGGAAACCGAAGGCGTTATGCGCGCGGTGGCCTTCGCCGACCTTTGCCGGAAGCCCACGATCGTGGGTGGCCACATGTTCGACATGTACAACAAGTCCGTGCTGCACGCCTACTCCGAAGTCGTGAACTTCTACCGTTTCCTCTGGGGTCCCGTGGAAGGACTGGGCAACCACGACTTCTCCGCCGCCGGGTTGCGGTCCACACCCCAGCTCCACCGGCGTTGGGACGCGGACTACAACGGTTGGTGGATGTGCTTGATCCCCAAGACCGTTGTGGAGACAATCGGCCTGTCGCTGCCGGTCTTCATCAAGTGGGACGACGCCGAATACTCCCTTCGTGGTCGCGCTGCCGGGTTCCCGACCGTGACCTTGCCGGGTGCTGCCGTTTGGCATGTCTCTTGGGCCGACAAGGACGACTCCGTCGACTGGCAGGCCTACTATCACGAGCGCAACCGCCTCATTGCCACGTTGCTGCATTCGCCGTTCCCGAAGGGTGGTCGCATTCTTCGCGAAAGCCTGAATGCCGACGTTAAGCACTTGGTCTCGATGCAGTACTACCCTGAGCAGGCTCGCATCATGGCGCTCAAGGATGTCCTGGCGGGGCCCGGCAACCTGCATCAGCAGTTGCCGACCACAATGCCTAAGCTGCGTGCCATGCGCGAGGAGTTCCCGGACTCACAGGTCAAGACTGACCCGGGTGCGTTCCCCGAGGTGTTCCGCAAGCGTCCGCCGAAGAAGCCGCAGTCCTACAAGCAGCCCGGTGCCCTTGGCTTGCTTCCTTGGGCCGTGAAGACGGTCCTGAAGCAGACCCTGGCTCCCGTCCGAGAGTCCGCGAAGGAAAACCCCGAAGCCCAGGTTGCCCACCAGGATGGCAAATGGTGGAGCTTGGCGCACTTGGACAGTGCAGTCGTCTCCAACGCCGACGGTACCGGTGCATCATGGCACCTTCGCGATCCGAAATTGGCCCGCCAACTTGTGGTCGAATCCGCCAAGTTGCACGCACAGCTTTTCTCGAACTGGGAAACGCTCCGGGCTCAATACCGCGAAGCCCTTCCGGAGATCACTTCGATGGAATCATGGCGGGAAACCTTTGAAGCGTCGGAGCCCAGCAAGTAGCGATGGCCAATTCCACTGATACATATGCTGTTCCGGGGGTAGGCGCCGGGCTTCTGGATGTCTACCGCCGGCGTTTCCTTCTGAAGCTGATCGTCCGCAAGGAACTTCGGGTCCGGTACCGCGGGTCCGTCCTTGGCTTGGCTTGGTCCTACGTCAAGCCATTGGTCCAGTACGTCGTGCTGTTCTTCGCTTTGGGAATTGTGTTGAGGGTCGGGGACCAGATCCCCAACTATGCGCTCTACATGTTCTCGGGCGTTATTGTCATCAACTTCTTCACCGAAGCCTTCTCCAACGCAACGCGTTCGATTGTGTCGAATGCAGCACTGGTCAAGAAGATATACCTTCCACGCGAGCTCTTCCCCGTGGCGTCCGTGTGGGTGGCCGCAGTCCACTTCCTGCCGCAACTGGTGGTGCTGCTTGCTGCTGCATTGCTGAACGGATGGCATCCTGACGTTATGCAGCTTTTCGGTGCCCTCCTGGGATTCGTCATTGTTGCGGTCACGGCCACTGGACTGGGTCTGCTGGCTGGAGCCATCAACGTCTTCTTCCGCGATGCGGAGAACATCGTTGACATGCTGATGATGGTCATTACCTGGACTTCGCCGGTGCTTTATGACTGGACCATGATCCGCCGATTGGCAGCACCGTGGGTCCTGTTCGTCTATCAGTTGAACCCGATTACGGTGGCTGTGGAACTGTTCCACTGGGCGTTCTGGTACCCCACCGTGGACCGGCCGGTGGAATTGCCACCGCATCTTCTGATCACGGGGTTCGTTGGTTTGGGCATGGCAGCACTGTTCCTGGTCATCGGCCAGCTCGTGTTCCGTCGGCTCGAGGGCCATTTTGCGCAGGAGGTTTAGTTGGGCGCCGCAGTAATCGTCAAAGGGTTGAAGAAAACCTTCAATCTTCGGCACTCGCACTCGCTGAAAGAGACCCTTGTTTGGCTCGTGAAGGGCCGCAAGGGAGACCTGACCAGGAAGTTCGATGCCCTGCACGATGTCAGCTTCGAAATCCAGCCGGGGGAGACCGTCGCTTTGCTGGGCTTCAACGGTTCAGGCAAGTCCACGCTGTTGAAGCTCATCTCGGGCGTTATCCTTCCCGATAAGGGTACGGTCCGGACCAAGGGCCGGGTTGCCGGTCTCATCGAGGTTGGCGCGGGATTCCACCCGGACTTGTCCGGGCGTGAAAATGTATTTCTCAATGCTGCAATCCTGGGTATGACGGAGCAGGAGATCAACGATAAGTTCGATGACATCGTGGCTTTCTCCGAGATTGAGCAGTTCATTGACACCGAAGTGAAGTTCTATTCATCGGGTATGTTCCTTCGGCTGGCCTTCGCAGTGGCTGTCCATACCCAGCCTGACATCTTCCTGGTGGACGAAATCCTGGCAGTCGGCGACGAACCCTTCCAGAAGAAGTGCCTGGCCAAAATCAAGCAACTCTCTGATGAAGGCCGTACCCTGGTTGTGGTTAGCCACGACCTGGACATGATTGCCCGCATCTGCGATCGCGGGGTGGTCCTTTCGGACGGAACCGTGCAGTTCGAGGGTCCAGCCCAGGAAGCCGTAGCCTGGCTGCGTGACCGCTGACGTATCGAATGTGATGTAGCCCGTTACCGGGTACTGGACAGGAAGGCCACCCATCTCCACGGAGAAGGGGGGCCTTCTCCGTGTTCCGGGACATGCGGGATACCCAAGTGAGCCGTCACCAGCGAGAAAAGGAGCGTCCATCCCGTGACGGGACGGACGCTCCTGGGCTGACTGGAACCGTCGTGCTTTGGGTCCTAGACAGTCACCTTCTGTGCGGTCTTCGGTGCTGTGGTCTCAGCTGCTGTGGTGTTCCGGCGTCGGCGAACATAATGGATGACGGTAAAGAGCAGAATCCCGAACCAGGCGAGAGCCTGCGCGGCGAGTCCTATGGTGAGTCCCGGCGTCGTGAATGTGATGTCGACTGACTTGGCTCCGGCTGGAACGTCGACCAGTATGACGCCTGCGGGTCCCTGGGTCAGCGTCTGCGGCTGGCCGTCAACCTTGACTGAGTAGCCGGGCCACGCGAGTCGGGCGAGCGTGAGTTGACCGGCGCTGCCAGAGCCGGACAGGGTGACCTTCTCATCAGTCCCATTCCGGACGGAGTCCTGCACGGATACGCCCTCAGATGCCCAGGAAACCGTTCCAGGGTAGGGGAGGGGCTTGTCCCGTCGCAGGATGGTCCGGGAGTCGTCAGAGGAAACGATCGACCATCCCGGTGCAACCTTAAGTTGATCAGGTGCTATGAGGGTCTTCTGCACCGCGACCGTTTCCACTTGCAGGACGTCTGCAAGTGTGGCGTCGATTTTGTCGGAGGCCGGTTTGAACAGCTCCGTATAGGCGAGCGGGCACGTCTCGCCACGGTAGTTCATGCACAGGGCGTTGACGTACGTGGTGAAGCTGATTCCGCTGTAGCGGCCCATGCTGTTGTTGACGTCAGCGTTGAGGATCTGGTTGCCATAAAGCAACTGGCCCCCGGTAAATTCCTTTCCAGTGATCTTCATGGTGTTGAAGATCTGGATGGTATTGCCCTTGTAGTCGCTGGTGGCATCCCGAAGCGTCTCGGCATCGACCGGCGATCCAATTCCTGCCACAGCGTTATTGGGGACAAACTGCCTGGACTGCATTCCAAGCGTTGCAATGGTTCCAATAACCAATACGGCCGCCAGGCCCTTGTATCCAAAGCGCCGCCAGCCAAAGATGGCCAGGCAGACCAGGCCCAGCGTGACAGCCAGCGTGAAGATCTGCCACTTGCCGCCACCGGGAACCATGGACCACGCCCGATACGTGCCGAAAGCGAGGATCGCCACGGTGATGAAAAGCCGCTTTTTCCAGGCAGTGGTCTTCAGTCCGGCAGAGGCGACCACTGCAACAAGGACGATGACACCGAGGTAGACGTATTCGATCAGGCGGATCGGCCAGCGGAAGACCAGCACCTGTGAAGGTGCAAAGGTCAGCAGGAAGTAGATACCGGTGATGACGTAGATGCTGAAGATCTGGCGGGACCGGCCGCGGAAGCTCCGGAAATCGAGCCATGGAAGCAGCGGAAGGACAAACCAGGCCAGGTAGCTGGACGGTACGTTGTCGATAGGCGCCCAGAAATTGTTGATACGGGGAGTCATCGAGGACGTGCTCATGGTCAGCAGCGACGACATATCCGGTGACAGGAAGAGGTCGTTCAGGATTTCGTTCTGCTGCCGCACGGTAACAGCGGAGCTCAAAGGCAGCGGGAAGTACACGAGGACCGCTGTCAGTCCTACCAGGGCGCCCACGATAACGATAGGGATGAGCCTGCGCCAGTGGCGCATCAGCATCAGCTCGACGGCCACGGCACCGAGGACCAGGATGACGCCGATCGCGCCGTAGGGGTTGCCGGCAGTCATGGTGAGGAAGCCCAGAAGGAAAGGCAGGAAGGGGGAGGTGTTGCGGCGTGCGTAGCGGCGAACCGACCACCAGAACACGGTGATCCATGCGAACGCCATCAGGCCTCCGGGCCAGCGGGCAGCCTCATAGAAGAGCGTGAATCCACTGAAGGGGATTGCAACGCCGGCGGCCAGTGCCAAGGGCCGGTTCGAGCCGTAGTCACGGGCGAGCATGTAGGTGCCAAAGGCCAGCAGTGCGATGAACTGGATGATGATGAAGTAGCTCGCCAGGGACAGGTTTTCGAAGTTCGAAACGATGACCGAGTTGACGATGTTCACCGGGTTGAAGATGCCGTAGCCGACTTCGGCCACGATGTTGCCGCCTACCCATCCACCGGGTTCCATTAAGGGGAAACGGCCGGAGCGGATCTCCTCGCCCATGTGGCGCCACAGGGGGAGGAAGGACTGCATCATGTCATCCCAGTAGTAGAACGTGGGATTGAAGAGCCTGGGAATGATGGAGGCAACGGCCGCTATCGCGGCGGTGACGATGCCCCAATGCCAATCGTGCTGCATAAAGTAGCGCCGGCTGGTTCGCGGTCGGCGCTGGGCAGTTGCCCCCGAGGTTCCTGAGGTCATGGTGGTACCTTGCTCCTTAGCACGGCATGTGTATGAAAGTTGGCTGACTGCCTTGGGCGGTCTGCGGGGCTTGCGTCCTTGAGGGCTGGTTGCCATTGCGGAACCGGCCGCTAGTTGGCGTTGTTGTCCGTTTGCTCGGCAGGGGCCTTGGCAAGAGTTGGGTGCCGCCAGCGGAAATGGATGTAGGCGATGCCCACACACAGCAGGTCGGCCACCGTGAACATGATCCGGGAGAGGGCTGCGATGGCCGTAGCCGCGCCTGCGCTCATCATTCCGGCCAGTGCCAGGATGAGGATCGCTTCCCTGGCCCCCACACCAGCCGGAAGCAGGAAGGCGAGCACCCCAAGGGTCATGCCCAAGGCCAGGGCACCGGTGAGTACAAGGAACGTGGCAAGGTCCAGCGTGGCCTCATGGCCCACCAGGATCCACAGATGGAGCCCGAAGCAGAGGTACATGAGGACACCGAGAATGAAAGCCTTCACCATGGTGTTGGCTTGAATCCGCTCGGGGAGAGGCGGGCGCCGGAAGACCCTAAGGACAGTGTTGACGAGGAAGGTTACGACATTGGGGTTCATGGCCAGGATGACCACCGGAAGGATCACGTACAGCCACTGCAGGTTGGGTTCCCGCTGGACAAGGATGGGAAGCGACGACGCGCCGACTACCAGGGCCGCACCAATGGTGATTCCGGTGCTGACCAGTGAGGCCACAAAGACCTGGGCTCGTGCAATCCCGTTCTTACGGCCCAATTCCATCTGCAGGACGAAGGCCCAGACAGATCCAGGAAGGTACTTGCCGATCTGCCCCACCAGGTAGATCTGGTTGAGGACCAGTCCCGGGGGTTCGATGTCCACGGACTTCAGGAGACTGCTCATCACTACCCGCCACATGTACATGCCGAGCAGGACTCCCGGGATGAGAGCGAGGAGGGACAGAAGGATCTGCCACCACTGCAGGGCGAATACTGTGGCCTGCACCTGCGGCCACTGGGTGGCGATGAAGTAGACAGCTGCCGCGAATACGAGGACGACCAAGGCCCGCCGGGCGAAGTCGACCAGCTTGGACTTGGCGCTCTTCGCCGGTGGCTGTTCCTGGTTCAGGTCGTTATCGTTCGAGGGCGTCTCGGCAATTGATCCTGTCATGACGCGTGGGTTCCTGTGCTGGGCGCGGCTGCAAATTCACGACGACGGCGGCGCATGGCCAGCAATCCCTTGAACATCTTGACGACGTCGGCAATGCGGATGGTGGTTTCGCTGGGATCGTCGTCGGGCGCCAGGGTGACGGGCACCTCGACGATTGTGAAACCCTGTTTCTCCGCTGCGTAGACAACCTGCGTGCTGAAAAGGAAGCCCGGATCGTCGAAGCGGTCGACCATGCTCCGCAACCAGTCGCCGTCGACAATCAACGTTCCCTGTGAATCGCCAACCCTGGACGCAAGGATGACCTGGCGCAGGGTCTTGAAACCGAAAGTGGTGAGTCCCCGCAGAGGACTGCGCTGGATGTTGGAGTCTTTGTGCGCCTTGGAACCGATGACGATATGGGGCTTCGGGTCCAGCTTCTTGTCTTCGTCGAGGTCGTCGGTTCCGAAAGGGAGGTCGTCCGCAGTGAGAAGCACCCGGCGGCCCGAACTGGCTTCGATGCCGGTCCTGAGGGCGTTGCCCATCCCCTTCTGGCTTTGGAGTACGTGGAAGGTGACGTGGGGAGTGTCAACAGCGTGCTGACGTGCAACCTCAAGTGTTTTGTCCGTGGATCCGTTTTCCACGATGATGATCTCGGAGGTGCCACTGGTCAAATAGCCGGTGAGACGGGCCATTGTTGCCGCCAATATCCGTTCTCCGTTGTAGACCGGGATCACAACGGAGAGGTCCGGTTGGCCTGCCTGGTCGAAAGTCAAGACTCTCCTCGGTAGTTCGTGCCGACGAGATTCTTATACGCCAGCCACAGCCCGCAACGCTGGCGTCACGAGGTCCTTGCAAACCCTCAGTCTAGTTCATCGCAGTATGCCTTCTGTGGACCGGAGGCCACTTTTGGCGCATTGAGGACACCGGGACAGCCACTGCGCAAACCAAAAGGGTGCACCGGATATTCTCCGGTGCACCCTTCCAAAGGGCAAGCTACCCCTGTTTCGGCTTTATGGGAGGGAAGTGAAACCCTGCCATCCTGTGCCTATCTGGCTCCAAGCCAGCCAGCCTCCACTGCCGTTCCCGGGATAGAGCCAAAGGTTGCCGCTGGCATCGCGGGCCATGACATCGGCCTTGCCGTTGCCGTTGAAGTCGCCGGGGCCAAGGAGTGCAGTCATGCCACCCCAACCGCTGCCGATTTGCGAGCGGGTACCCCAGCCAGCGGAGCCGTTGCCCGGGTATAGCCACAGGGCGCCCCCGGTGTCGCGGGCCAGTATGTCTGTCTTCCCGTCTCCGTTGAAATCTCCAGTGCTGAAGATCGCGTTCATGGTGTTCCACCCTGAACCCACTTGGGTCCGGCCGGAGCTGAACTGACCCAGGCCATCGCCCTTGTAGAGCCACAGAATGCCTGATGCATCCCTGGCGAGGACATCGGCTTTTCCGTCGCCGCTGAAGTCGCCAGGTGCCACGATCGACGTCATGCCGGTCCACCCGGAGCCAACCGCAACTGCAGGCTGCCAGCCACCCAGGCCATTGCCTTTGAAGAGCCAGAGCTGGCCTGCGGAGTCACGGGCCAGGACATCGCTGCGGCCGTCTCCGCTGAAGTCCCGGGTTGGAACCAGCAGGTTGTAGTTGTTCCAGCCTGTGCCGGTGTTGACCCTGGTCAGCCAGCCGCCAGTTCCGTTTCCGGGGTACAGCCACAGCGTGCCGGCGCTGTCCCGGGCAAGGACGTCATTCTTGCTGTCCGCGTTGAAGTCCTTCCACGTGTTCGCCGGTGCTGCGGGCACTGTGTAGGTCTGCGACGCTACGGCAGATTGGTTGCCTGCCGCGTCAACTGCGAAGTACTTCACTGTTGTGGTTGCGGTTGGAGTCAGGGTCACAGTCGTGATACCGCTCGGGCTTGTCAGGGTCGGGGTGGAATTGTCCGTCGAGTAGTAGATCTTGGCCCCGGTTTCCGTGGTCAACGTGATCTTCTGTCCGAGCGAAATGTTTCCACCCAGCGGACTGGGAGTGACAACAGGAGCAGTGCTGTCCAGTACGTAGGCTCGGGACTGAGGTGCCGAGGCATTGTTGGATGCGTCAACGGCGATGAAACTGACCGTCTTGGTACCCATCGCAATCGGACCTGCATATAGGGTGCTGGCTGTTGTCGGCGTGGTGCCGTTTTCCGTGTAGTAGATCTTGGCGCCCGCTTCGTTGGCCGTCAACGTTATCTTGGTGCCCGGACCATATGTTCCGGCCGCGGGATCGGCTGAAACCGTGGGTGGAGTGGTATCAGCAATGAAGACAGTGAAGTTGACGCCGGCGACTGTCGTATTGCCTGCAGCATCCCTGGCTTCTACCTCGAACCGGTTGGCACCGTTGGCGATATCAGCGTAGACCTTGGGTGAAGTGCACTCCGTGAAGGCGTTGGTGCCCAAACGGCAGCGGAATCCTGCGACGTCCGTGGAGTTCGACGAGAACATGAATTGGTACCCGGCTCCTACGGTGGCTCCACTTGCCGGAGCGGTGATGGCCACTTGTGGTGCCGTCAGGTCCGCTGTGACATTTATCGATGTAGCAGGGCTGACGTTACCTGCCGGGTCTGTGCTGCGGATCCGCAAGGTGTGAGCACCCTCGGTTGTCAGGCTGAAGGTGTCTCCGGGTACGCAGGTCTTGAAAGCACTATCCGCAGTTGAATCGACCGAGCAGGCCAGGGTTGTGCCAGTTTCGAAGGTTGCGCCCAGCACAGGCTTGCCGTTGACCACTTGCCCGCTGTTTGGCGCCGTGAAGACCGGAGGCGCCGGGGCGACCGTGTCCACCTTGAAGGTCCGTGACACCGGAACTCCTCCGGGGGCGGGCCGGACAGAGAAGGTCTGGGATCCGTTGGTCAGGGTTGCCGCCGTGTAAGTACCGCTGGTGCAGTCCGTCCACGCGCCGCCCATGGAGCATTCCAAGGCGCTGCCGGCGGGATCGGAACTCACTCCGAATGTTGGTGTGGTGTCATTCGTGAAGTCAGGGTTGGGCGCTTGTGTCCCATTCGCCTGGGTAGGCCCGGACGTGATCTTTGCTGTTACGCCGCCAAGAATACTGAGGCGTCCTTGGCCGGTGGCCGGTGCCGCGTTCAACTGACCGGGGTCATCCATGACCAGGAGCTGGCCGCCCCGCATCCCGAGTCCGCCGATTTTGCTGAAGCCCAAGGCCCACGAGTTGTCGACGACGCCGGTTGTCAGGTCAAGTTTCGATACCTTGTCCTTTCCGGCGTCAGCAGCCGTGGCCGCCGTTCCGGTACCGGCATAGATAACGTTGGCGTCGTAGTCATAATGGATGGACGACGCAATTCCCACGTTGTAGGAAGCCGCGGGCACATAGTTCGTCATATCCCCATCATCGGGGGCTGAGAAGGCCTTCATCCCGGTGGTTTCCAGGACATAGACGCTGACGTGGCCGTTGCTGTCCCGTCCCGCGGCTACCAGGCCCAGGGACTTTGTGGTCACCGATGCGATGGTCTCGATGCTGGGGTGCATGATGGTGGGATCGACGATCTTGATGATCGATCGTGCGTTCGCAAATGACAGGTAGATGTTGCCGTCGGGGCCATCGCTGACAGCGTTTGGGCGAACATCGCCATCAAGGATGGACAGGGTACTGCTGTACTCGAAAAGGTCCGACGGCGGATCCCAAACCGCCCTGACCAGGCGCGAACTCCCGGCCGCGGCGTCCGGGATGAACGCGGTCTCGTCGCCGCTTCCGACTGAGGAAGGGGTCGGATCCAGGACGACTGCGACTCCGGGCAACACTGGGCCTTTGCTGCCGCCTTGCGAGCTCCCGCCCAAGCATGTGCTCTTATCAATCGTGCCCGGCTGGCCGTTGGAGGGCTCAGACATCCGGCAGAAGCCGGCAACGCTGTCCGACACCCAAACGTGGCCGAGGGGGTCCAGTACGGACCCCGCGGACTTGGTCAGCCCGGTCCCAATGACCTGCCGTTGCTGGTCCGCGTGGGCGGGAGTGCTGGAAACCACTGCGGTCATTCCGGCTACGGCCAGGATCGAAGCAGCCCAGAAAGTGGTGACCTTGTGCGCCCGACGCCCCAGTCCGCCGTCGTTCTTCATCTGCCTGATCATCACGCCACTTCCTTCAGCCACTTTGTCAGGACTGCCGATTGCGGCGCCATGGGTGCCAGGGTCAGGGCGCCCTTGACGATCGGTACGCCGCCCAAGCCAAAAAGTGCTGTACTGATGGTTGGCGGGTTGCTTCGGGTGCATGCCTTGATGATTGCCAGGAGGATGTCGTTGCGCGACCCCGTGGCGCCGGCCGCGACGGCAACATTGACCGCTGCATTTTCTTCTGCGGTCAGGACCCACGGCTGAGGGCCGACGAATGTCACCACGACATCCGAGAATTTCTTGTATTGGGTGTTTGCCCATACTTCTTCGAGGCTGGACAGAATGATCAGCGGAAGTCCGTTTGGCCCACGGCACTCGAATTGATAGCGCTTTACGGGTTCGGGTCTTTCAACGCGAGGTTTGACGGCATCGCCGACATTAGTTACGCCGAGCTTGAATGGCTCAACATTTTCAACGACCTTGACCGAGCAGCCCGTAAGAACGAGACCGACTAGGCCAAGCTGGACGATAGCGCGTCTTGGCATGTCCACCGAGGGATCCCCACTTCATTCGGATGCTCCCCAGCTCCGCATGCAGTTGGATTTTCGCCCCAGCCGTTGCCGGCTGCATTACTCTATCTTCTCCCAAATTCCGCATTTGTCACTAGTTAGGACGTCTTTTTCTGCCAGCGTGATTCCGGACTGTCCTTCTGCTGCGCCGCCCGTCGACTTCACTTTGCCGTCCACCCCGGCAACGGACCAGGCACATCCCTCGGGAGGGGCTTTGCGCAGATGGAACCTGCCCGGCGTCAATCCATCAGCCGACACCGGGTAGGTGCCGTCGGCTGCCCTTGCCCCTGACGCCCAGAGTGCAATGATCTTTCCCTGCGGACCGCGAGGGCACAGTTCGCTGGCCGCCCGCAGCAGGGGTCGCGGGCTCTGGCCAAAGAGTTCGGACGCGGCATCATCGCTGACACGGGTGCACAGCCCCAAAGCGGCAAGGTAGGCGTCCAGGCCATCGGAGGGGTTCACTCCGGGCTGGGCTATGGAGATGATTCTTGCTTCGTCTTCCGTCGGTTCATACGGGTCCGGTCCTTCGTACCGTGCCTGGCAGGAAGCCAGCCGAAGATATCCCGTGGAAGACCAGACTTCGGCGAGGCTGGACAGCGTCACGTCGGGTACGCCGTCGAGGCTTGAACAGAGGTAGGAGAATCGGCCGGAGTCATCGGGTGCGCCCGCTCCTTGGCCGCTGCCCGCTCCTTGGCCGCTGCCCGGGTCCGTGGTGGGGCCCGCTTCCGTGCCGGAGGGCGTTGGTGTTGGCGAGGATGTTGCTGATGGCGTCGAACTGGCCGTGGGCTGTGGAGGAGCGGCCGTGGAGCAACCGGAAACGAGGAGCAGCAAAGCTGCCGCCAGTGGGTACAACGCTCTCATGGTGACCTCCAACTCCATGGTTGCCCGGCAAAAGACGCTGGTCAACGGATATGTGGGCGATCTGAGTATCTATACCACTACGAATCAACCCGGGTCCCTGATCAAGGGAGCAGGGCCCGGGCAAGGCTTTAGGCCAACATGCCGTCCAGGGTGTTGATGATGGTGGCCTCAACGCCGGTGGTGCCGCCCTTGAAATGTGCAATGTGCCCGTACACCGTCATGGCCCCACCTGCGATGCCCGGGTAATCGGGATCCCAGCCCCCCTCGTAGCTGCCCCCGGCCGAGTAGGGCGGGAGGAACTGCGCACTGGGCAGGTAGTAGCACGACTCATTTCCGTAGCCACCGACGATCACGCCGTTCGCTCCGCCGTACCTTCCACGGAAGTACGCAGCGTAACCGCTGACGAGCTCACCCCCGACGATCCCGATCCTCAATTGGGGGCTGCCGCCAAACTTCCACACCTGGAACGGGCAGGCCACGGATGTCGCGTAGCTGCCACTGTCGATCCGGCCGATCATGACTTGGGCATGACGTCCGTACCATGCAGGGTTTCCGTCGAGGTTCGGCAGCCGTGAGGCGTACGCCGCCCGAACGGCTGCCATGTTTCCTGCGGTCGGAGTGATGTCCAAGGGAATTTGGATTTCCTTGTAACTGGTTTGCAGGGGGCTGCCGATTGTGCGACCGGCGCTCTGCATCGCCGTCGAAACCGCTGAGCCGAGTGTTGTGGCGTATTCATCCCGCAGTTCCCAGCTGGGCACGCCCATGGGGTTTTGATCTCCGGCCGCACCTTGGAGGAACAATGCGAAACACCCCGGGTTGTTGTTTTCGATGTAGTTGCACGCCCCCGCAGGAAAATCGCCGTCGAACAGCGTCCGCATGCCCGCTGCGACAGGATGGCACGCGTAGTTGAAGATGACCGCACGGGGCACGCCGTTTCCCTTGCGCATCACAATGACGGGCACAGTGTTCTCAAGATAGGAAAGACCTGCGCGGTTGTACGCGATGCTCGCCGTAGTGACCTTGTAGTCGAGCGTCACTGACGTCTGCGCGGCATTCAGGGCAGTCTGGGCTGCCTCCACCAGATCATCTTCGAGTTGCTGGCTGTAGGTCTCGACCATCGAAAGGTCCGATAAGCCGTAACACATGAATGGGTGGAGCGTATCGATCACCACTGGGCCGTTGTGGGTGTGCGTGGACTGGATCAGGATGTCGCTGTTGGACCAGTCTGCCAGGGCCAGGATGCGTTGGCGGGCCCTTTGATGGATGGACCTGGGCAGCGCCAGGATGTCGACGCTCATGATCAGGTTGGGGGAGCCGTTCTCCCACAGGACGATGGCCCGGGCCCACAATGATTCGTAGGGGTCGCTGCTGGTGGCCTCACGGCCGCCGTCGAGCGTTCCGTACCCGGCCATATACGGATTGACGTCAAGCGATGGCGAAATGCTCACTTGGGCCGTCGAAACGGTAAACGCCATGAAAGATCACTCCTTGATTGTGCGCAATGGTGACCTTCGTTTGCCCCCAAACAAAGCCCGTTTCCCGGTAGCGCTTAACAGCCAATACGTGAGACCACCTTCATTAGATCACGCGTTGCGCGGAATCCGGCGTGTCAGATGCACCAAATATTTATCGTTTTCTCTTCGGGTATTTGGTTAAACAAAAAGGGCCGGCACACTCCATTCAGAAGCGTGCGGCCCTTCATGCCATGGTTCTATCTGGAAGCCGGCCTAAAAATGGTCAAGCCATTCCAGCCGGTGCCCACGGTACTGGGCTGGCCCCATGCCCGGTTCTGGCCCACGGGGTAGTAGCGGAGATCGCCGGTGGTGGTCCGGGCGATGATTCCCGAGGTGCCGGTTCCCGCGAATCCCTTAACGGCTCCAAAACTGGAGATGGCGTCCCAGCCGACCCCGATGACACTCGGCGACTCCTGGATAAAGGAACCGCTTCCGTTGGACCGGTAGAGCCTCAGGTCACCGTTGCTGCCCTTGGCCAGAAGATCGGCGTTCGAATCCTTATCGAAGTCCATTTGCAGGATCTCAAGGCCTCCCCAACCCGTGCCAATCTGCACGCGGGGGCCCAGTCCGTTGCCGTTGGGGTTGCTGATGTAGAACATGCGGCCCGAAGGGTCGTAGCCTGTGATGCCTGGCAGGGCATCGGACTTCTTCCATGAACCGACTGTCAACGTCCAGTCCTTCCAACCCGTCCCGAGGCTGATCGGGGACCCAAAGCCACTGCCCTTCAGGCCTGGATAGACATTCAGGCGGCCGTCGGACCACTGCGCGAGGATGTCCAGGGCACCATCCCCATTCCAATCGGTGAGGAAACCGGCCTTCAGCCCAGTCCACTGCGTGCCGATGCGTTCCGCGCCGAGAAGCGACGTGGATCCTGTTGCAGCGTAGCGGTAGAGGTTGCCGTCCGTCCGTACGGCCAGGACGTCGGCAGCGTCGACGCCGAGTGTTGAAGCCACGTCTACCGGGGCTCCACTGATCAGCGCGGCATCATTCCAACCGAGGCCGGTCAGGAAGCGGTTGCCCCACGATCCCGATTCCGCGGGGTAGTAGAACAAGTCACCGTTTGCGGCGCGTGCCTGCAGGCCCTGCGAACCGGACCCGTTGAACCCGGATGAGGAGCTGACCGAGGTCATGGCTGACCAGCCGTTGCCGATCACACTGCTTGCTTCGGGAACAAACGATCCGAGCCCGTTCGACCGGTAGAGCCGCATGGTTCCGTCGGACGTCCTGGAAACGATGTCCTGGCTGCCGTCGTCGTCGAAGTCGAGTTGGTTGATCTGGTGACCGCCGAAGCCCGTCCCAATGAGGACGCCTCCGCCCAAGCCCCGACCGGAGGCGTTTTGGTAGCGGAAGAGATTGCCGTCCCCGTCCAGCCCGATGACCCCCGGGTAGGCGTCTTTGGAGTTCCACCAACCAACTGTAAGAGACATTTCCTGCCAGCCTGACCCAACTTGAATGGGGGCAAGGAAGCCGCCGCGGGGGGCTCCCGGGTACACCTGAAGGCTGCCGTCGGGCCATTGGGAGAGGATGTCCTGGACCCCGTCCTGGTTCCAGTCGACCACATAGATGGCCTTGGCATTGCCCCACCCGGAGCCAATGGCGACCGGACCCGTGATGCTGCCTTGGCCATCTGCCGGGAAGTTGTCCAGCCGACCGGATGAGCTGGTCGCCAGGACGTCTGCCCCCGACCTGATGGAGGGGGCGGAGGGGGTGTCCGCACCTCGGGCGAAAGTCCGCAGCTGGTCATAGCTGCCGTTGAAGATGTTGGAGTCACCCTCGAACGGTCCGGTGCTGCTGTATTGCCACATGGAGTAGTTGCCCCAGCTCACGGGCAAGGTTCCGGGCGTGTTGGTGGGGTTGTTCCAGTAGGAAGCGATCCACAAGGGATAGCTGCCGAAAGTGGAGTTCCCCACGCACGTGTTCCACCAGTCCGTGGTGCTGTAGATGACAGGGAACCGACCCGTCAGTGCCTTGACGGTGTTGCCGAAGTCTGCCGCCCACTGGCCAAGTTGCGCCTTGGACATGCTGTAGCACGTGTCCCCGAAGTAAAAGCCGTTGATGGTCCGTCCGGCGTAGGGGTTGTACTCAATGTCGAGGACGGGGGGAAGCGTGTATCCGTCCGCTGTCCAGCCACCGCCATTGGCCACAAAATACCTGGCCTGGTCAGCGCCTGAGGACCAGTTGGGGATGGCAAAATGGTAGGCCCCGCGCACCATGCCTGCGTTTCGTGAGCCGTCGTATTGCTGGGCGTAGTTTTCGTTGAGGTAGTAATTGCCTTCAGTTGCCTTGACGTATGCCCACCTCGAGCCCTGGTTCCATTGGCTCTGCCAGTCGACGTTGCCCTGATGGGCGCTGACGTCCTGGCCCGCAATCCCGATGCTGGGCCGCCAGTGTCCGGGATCGGCCCCCAGGGGCTGGACCGGCGCCTGCTCCAGCGTTTGGGCGTCGGCAGGTGCCGGGGAACCCTTTCCTTGGGCCGCGGCAGTGACCCGCGGAGACCGCTGTCCCATTTCGGCTCCACCGGCCGGGATAGCTGATCTCATCGCCGCGTTCTTTGCCGCCGCGTCTTGCCCGCTGCCTGGCAGCGACTTTGGATCCGGTGCCTGCGCCGCCTCGTTCGACGGTTGGCCGGGCGACTGTGTCGGCGGGCTGGAAGGTCCGACGGCGGTTCCCGGCTTGGGTTCCGCGGGTGCGGTCGGAGGGACATACGGTTGGGCATCCTTCTGGGGCCCGACAATGCCTGTGCCCGTCGGAGCGGGACGTGGGCCCTGCTGCGTTGGTGTCGGTTGCGTCGTGGCAGACGGAGCCGGCTGGGGTGCCGTTGCCACGGCTTGCGCAGGAGCTCCGAGGCAACTGCCCGCCACGAGGGCGGTGGCAAGGGCAAGGCCTGCGTTGGTCCACGTCAACCGTCGGGGCGCGTTGAGGGATGGTTTTTTCATTTGCATTCCGGCCCTGTGCCGCGGCTCAGCGGCGCATGGTGTGGCTTGCGGACAAGCTCCGGGGCGGGCGCCTGCGCATGGGACCAAAGGCCAGCTCCTAACGGCCTTACCCTAACATTCTGGAACTGGAGTGACTAGTGGGGTTGAGGATACTGCAGTGACTCCTGATTCGAACTTATCCACATGTGCCTCCGAGTGACTTGAGGGGCTCCTGGCGCTCGCCTAGCGTGAGTCACTCGAGATGCGCCTCTCGGTTGACCAATCCGTGACCATTGGGGGAGATGTGGACGCTGTAAAAATAGTCGAGGGCGAGGTCCGCGAACTCATCCGCCGCAGGGGTTTGGATCCCTTGGAGCAAACGGCGGATGTGCGGCGACTTGTGGAGGCCGCGGTCAGCGACTATGACGAGCGGGCGCTCCTCGGGCCCCTTCCACCTTTGGGACATCTCGAGGCGGCGCGCCGCCACGTCTTTGATGCCGTCGCCGGTTTCGGTCCCTTGCAGCCACTCCTGGATGACCCCTCCATCGAGGAGATCTGGATCAATGCTCCCCATGAAATCTATGTGGCCCGGAACGGGGAATCTGAACTGACTGCCCTGAGCCTCACCGAGCAGCAGGTCCGGGACCTCGTCGAAAGGATGCTTAAGAGCTCGGGCCGGCGGCTGGACCTATCATCGCCGTTCGTGGATGCTGCGTTGCCGGACGGCTCAAGGCTGCACGTAGCCATCCCCGATATCACCCGGAAGCACTGGGCCGTGAATATCCGGAAATTTATTGCCAGGGCAAGCCGCCTGGAGCACCTCGTCGAGCTGGGAAGTCTGACACCCCAAGCAGCCAGATTCCTGGGCGCTGCCGTGGCCAGTGGCCTCAACATCTTGGTGTCCGGGGCCACCCAAGCGGGAAAGACCACCATGCTGAACTGCCTGGCGGCGAACGTCGGTTCCCGCGAAAGGGTAATAACGGTAGAAGAAATCTTCGAGCTTCAACTGCCTCTCCGCGATGTCGTGGGCCTTCAGTGCAGGCAGCCCAACCTGGAGGGTGAGGGCGAAATCCCGCTGCGTCGGTTGGTCAAGGAAGCACTGCGTATGCGGCCCGACCGCCTCATCGTCGGCGAAGTCCGTGAAG
Organism: Paenarthrobacter sp. CAP02; assembly: GCF_040137855.1. Lineage (NCBI taxonomy): Bacteria > Bacillati > Actinomycetota > Actinomycetes > Micrococcales > Micrococcaceae > Paenarthrobacter > Paenarthrobacter sp. CAP02. The sequence goes on from NZ_JBEEII010000004.1 coordinate 155,810, forward strand.
CCGAGAGCCTGGACATGCTGATCGCCCTTAACTCGGGCCTTCCCGGTATGTGTACGGTGCACGCCAACTCCGCTCATGACGCCGTAACGAAGATCTGTACCCTGCCACTGCTGGCAGGAGCCAACATCTCCAGTGCCTTCGTCGTACCCACGGTCGCTTCATGTATAGACCTCGTGGTGCACTGCGGTCTCCACTCCACCGGGCGCAGGCAGGTGACCGAGGTGCTCTCCCTGGGGCGCCGCGTGGAGAACGGGATCATCGAGTCGTCTCAAGTCTTTGGCATGGTTGGCGGCCAGTTGCAGCCCAGAGCCAACTCCATGCCCGCGGTCGAGAAGTTTGCCCGGGCAGGTTTTGATGTAGCAGCCCTCCTGGAGTTGAACTGATGGCGCCGCTTCTCGGGATTCTCTGTGGCCTTGGCGTATTTCTGGTGTGGTGGTCCGCATGGGAGCAGCCCGCGGAAAAGAAGAAGGCCAAACCGCGGCGACTGGACCTCTTGCTGGTATCGGCGGGGATAGAAAAGGTAACGGCTGGCGGGCTCCTTGCGACCTGCGCTGGATGTGGCGTTCTCGCCCTTCTCGTCTTCTTTGTGCTGACGGCTTCGCTACCCATTGCTGTGTGCTTCGGGATGTTCGGTTCATGGGTGCCCTTCGGCATGGTTCGTTGGAAGGCGAAGAAGCGCCGCGTGGCGCTCCGCGTCCTTTGGCCGGATGTGGTGGATCACCTGCGCTCCGCCATCCGGGCAGGCCTTGCTTTGCCGGAGGCACTGATTCAGCTGGGTCACAACGGGCCGGATGAACTGCGTGCTCTGTTCCTCGACTTCGGGGCCGATTACAGGTCCGGTGGACAGTTCGAAGCTGCCCTGAATAGGTTGAAGGAGCGACTGGCTGATCCAGTGGCAGACCGGATTATCGAAGCACTTCGGATGACCCGGGAGGTGGGCGGATCCGACCTTGGCCGGATGCTTGGCACCCTCGCTGAGTTCCTGCGGGACAGTGCCCGGACACGCAGCGAGCTTGAGGCCCGGCAATCCTGGACGATCAACGCCGCCCGCCTCGCCGTCGCGGCCCCGTGGATCATCCTGGTGGTGATGGCCAGCCGGCCGGAGGCGATGCGGGCCTACAGCTCAACCCTTGGCGCCATGGTGCTGCTGGGAGGCCTCGTGGTCTCCGTGATCTGCTACGCGGTCATGCTTCGGATAGGCGCGTTGCCTGAGGACGAACGGATCCTTGCATGAGTTCAACAACAGCGCTCGCGGTCCTGTGTGGGCTCCTGCTTGGGGCAGGGGTGTGGATGACGATTGTTCGCCTGCCTTTCCTGCGCGGCATTACTCTGGCCGAACGAATCGAACCGCAGCTGAAGTCCAGGAACCTCGAATCGCGCCTTCTGCGCCCTCCTACGCAGAACCTGACGCCATTCGGACCACTGGAACGGATACTCCGTCCAGTGATTCGTGACGCAATGAGGCACCTTTCCCGGTTCAATGTCGGTTCGACCGCCCTGGCCAAGCGGTTGGCGCGGGCGGGTTTGCGGAAGTCGACTCTTGATTACAGGGCCGAACAATTGCTGTGGGCCGGTGCTGGCTTCGTGCTTGCCGTTTTGGTGGTTGCGGTCCGGGCAGCGACCGGACAGTTCAGCCCGGCACTACTGGTGGTCGCGGTCATCGGAAGTGCATTGGCGGGTTATCTGTTGCGTGACTACGTTCTTGGCCAACACATCAAGCGGCGTGAGTCCAAAATGCTGTCCGAATTTCCAGGTCTTGCCGAGCTCATGGCCTTGGCCGTTGCTGCAGGGGAGAGCGCGATGGGCGCCATGGACAGGGTGACCCGCAGCTCCAGCGGCGAGCTTGCTGCCGAATTCGCCATGGTCATCGCGGATGCCCGCTCCGGAAAACCGCTGCCAGAGGCCCTTCGAGGCTTTTCCTCAAGGGCGGAGCTGCCACCCCTGGTCAGGTTCTTTGACGGGCTGGTGGTTGCCGTGGAACGTGGCACTCCACTGGCCGGCGTACTCAGGGCGCAGGCCGCCGACGTCCGTGACGCCGCCAAACGGGAGTTGATGGAATCAGCCGGCCGGAAAGAGATCGCCATGATGGTGCCGCTCGTTTTCGGTGTACTTCCACTCACGGTGGTTTTTGCGGCCTTCCCAGCCATTGCAGCCTTGGAAATCAGCCTCTAGGAGGCTGGCCAGGTCCATCTCATCATCCTGTTCACCAACAAGCTGCTTCAACACCAGCTCGACACATAGTGGGGAAATCATGAAGAAAATAGCGCAAAGCACAACTGCAGCCTGGGTCGTGGTCCTTGGTGCCGGCTCCTTGTTCACGGCCGGACTGGGGCGGACAATGCCTGCCGCTGACGACCATGAACGGGGGGACGTACCGGGTTGGGTCATGATCACACTGATGTCAGCTGTCCTGGTGGCGGGGCTGTTGGCCCTCGCTGCACCGGCCCTAAAGGACCTCTTTAACCAGGCGATCCATCAGGTTGCCAAGTAGGCCCCGGCGCGGAAGGGTCCGTACCTTGGGTCATTGGCTTCGACTGGCGGGCACGGCAGCTCCCGACGAGCAGGGGTCCGCGGTCGTCGATTTCGTTCTGGTCGGGACGTTCCTGACCCTGCTGTTCCTGTCGATCATCCAGTTCACCTTGGTCTTGCATGTCCGGAATACGCTCATCGATGCTGCGGCCTCCGGTGCACGCTACGGATCGTTGGCGGACAGGACACCGACCGACGCCAAAGAGCGTGCTTCTGAGCTGATCGGCTCTGCCCTGAGTGCCGACTTCCCACGTGAGGTTACGGCAGCCGAGGCTACGATCGACGGCCTTCGCACCTTGGAGGTGACTGTCAGGGCGCCTTTTCCGATGGTGGGGTTGATCGGGCCCGTCGGACTGATGGAGGTGAAAGGACATGCGGTTCTTTCGGGCTGACCTTGGGGGTCGGCTGTGGACGGCTATGCGGCGAAGGCCAGCTGATGCCCTGGGCGTGCGGACAGAAGTCGGGGCGGGCCGCATACGTCATGCGATTCCCAGCGGGGCGCAGGAGGGAAGCGCGGTGGTCGAGTTCATCTTCCTGGCCCTGCTTTTGATGGTCCCGGTGGTCTATTTCGTCGTGACTGTCGGCCAACTGCAGGGCGGTTCCTTCGCCGTGGTGGGGGCGGCGGACCAAGCCGCGAAGGTCTTCGTTGCCCAATCAAACCCGGCGGGCGCCCAAAGGGCGGCGGAGCAAACTGTCCTCGTTGCACTGAAGGACTATGGCTACACTCCGGAGCAGGCCAGCTTTGAGGTCTCGTGCGACAGATCAGACTGCTCATCGGCGGGTGCCACGGTTTCCGTCGTTGTGCGCTTGGATGTTCCCTTGCCCATGATGCCGTTTGCGGACGCCGGCCAACTGATGGCAAGCAGGGTGAGTGCGACAGCAACACAGGTTGTGGGGCGATACAGATGACGGGTTGCAGATGCAGCAGGACAGCCTCGGAGGACGGCCAGATGACAGTTCTTATCATCGGGTTTGTGGCGTTGTCCCTCTTGCTGGCAACAGCGGTGATGGCCGCATCCGCTGTGTACCTGGAACACAAGAAGCTGCTCTCCCTGGCTGACGGAGCAGCGCTCGCTGCCGCGGACGCGTACGTTGCGGGGGAGATAGGCGGGGGAAGCTCGCCATCGACCACGTTGGCGGACAGCAGGGTGCTTGCCGCGGCAGGCTCCTACCTGGACAAAAGCCATGCTTTCGTTAGCCATGACCATTTGACCGTGGAGGCTGAAACAGGTCGGGGCCCGGGGGATACCGCTGTTGTGGTCCTGGCGTCCATTGCCCATCCGCCAGTGATCAGTTTCCTGCTTCCCGACGGTATAGCCGTTGAGGCCAAATCCACTGCACGGTCGAGGCTAACGCAGTAATGATCCGGGCCAAAGTATCCGGCCCCGACGGGGGAGTCCGATGAATAGCGTACGCTGGGATAACCATGGCTGACATTGATTTTCCCGCAGAAATCCGCGCCCTTCGCGCAACTTACAGCTCCATCGAGAACGTCACGGATGTTGATGCCCTCAAAGCTGAGATCGCTGAACTGAGCGAGCAAGCCGGTGCGCCGGACCTTTGGGACGACCCCGCAGCAGCCCAGGTGATCACGTCCCGGCTATCGCATCGGCAGTCGGAAGTTGAGCGACTGTCGAAGCTTGCTTCCCGCATCGATGACCTCGAGGTGCTGGTGGAGTTGGGCCAGGACGAAGGCGACGAAGCTTCCATGGCCGAAGCCGCGAAGGAATTGGCCTCCATCCGCAAGGCATTGGAGGAACTCGAAGTCGTTACCCTGCTCTCGGGTGAATACGACGAGCGGGAAGCAGTTGTCACCATCAGGGCGGGGGCAGGTGGCGTTGATGCCGCCGATTTCGCCGAAATGCTGATGAGGATGTACTTGCGCTGGGCCGAACGCCATGGTTATCCGACCACGGTCATGGACACCTCCTATGCGGAAGAAGCGGGTTTGAAGTCCGCCACTTTCGAGGTCAAGGCGCCATATGCGTTCGGCACGCTGAGCGTGGAGGCGGGCACCCACCGCCTGGTCCGCATCAGCCCCTTCGATAACCAGGGCCGGCGGCAGACATCCTTTGCGGCCGTGGAGGTCATCCCCCTGATTGAACAGACGGACTCGATCGAGATTCCGGACAACGAAATCAGGGTGGACGTCTTCCGGTCCTCGGGACCGGGTGGCCAGTCGGTCAACACCACCGACTCCGCAGTACGGTTGACGCACATTCCCACTGGAATTGTCGTCTCCATGCAGAACGAAAAATCACAGCTCCAAAACCGCGCGGCGGCCATGCGGGTCCTTCAGTCCCGCCTCTTGTTGGTCAAGAAAGAACAAGAAGACGCGGAGAAGAAAGCACTGGCCGGTGACGTCAAAGCGTCGTGGGGCGACCAGATGCGTTCCTATGTGCTCAATCCGTACCAGATGGTCAAGGACCTGCGCACGGAACATGAAGTGGGCAACACATCGGCAGTGCTGGACGGCGAAATTGACGACTTCATTGACGCTGGCATCCGCTGGCGCACGGGCAACCGCAACGCCGCTGCCAGCTAGGCCGTACAGCAGTCAGCAGATCCCGCAGGCTGTCGAAGGCTGTGAGGAGTCGGTCCGGATTCGGCGACACGCCCCTTAAAGGTCCGGTTTAGCTCCCTGCCCGTGCGTATAGTCGAGAGGCCGGTGCTCTCACTTCCCCCATCGAAAGCCCGCGCTCCGGCTGTTGGACTGGGCGACTACGTCATGTCCGGCGGGGTTCTAAAGGGCCATGATCAGATTTGAGAATGTCACCAAGGTCTACGAGCAGAATGCCCGACCGGCGCTCGACTCTGTCAGCCTTGAGATCAACCGCGGCGAATTCACGTTCCTCGTCGGTGCCTCGGGCTCAGGCAAGTCCACGTTCCTGCGGCTGATCCTGAAGGAAGACAAAGCGTCCTCCGGGTCCGTTTACGTCGCGGGCCAGAACGTCGCCAACATTTCAAGCTGGCGGGTCCCCAAGCTCAGGCGCGGAATTGGCGTTGTCTTCCAGGATTTCCGCCTTCTGCCCCAGAAAAACGTCTTTGCCAATGTGGCCTTCGCGATGCAGGTCATCGGCAAGAGCCGCTCGATCATCCGCGAGACAGTGCCCGAGGTCCTGAAAACAGTGGGTCTGGAAGGCAAGGAGCGGCGAATGCCGCATGAACTCTCCGGTGGTGAGCAGCAGCGCGTGGCGATCGCCCGCGCCGTCGTCAATCGCCCCGGCATCCTGCTGGCAGACGAGCCGACCGGAAACCTGGACCCCATCACTTCGATGGGAATCATGGGAGTCCTGGACAAAATCAACCAGAACGGCACCACGGTGGTCATGGCCACCCACGACGACGACATCGTCAACGAGATGCGCCGGCGCGTGGTGGAACTTAAGAACGGTAAGGTCATCCGCGACGAAGCCAAGGCCCTATACACATCGATGATTCCTGTGGTGGGGGAGTCGCGCCGTCTGCGCGATGCCAGTGGCGAGGAACTCGACCGGGCTCAGGGGGCACAGCTGTGAGGCTCCTGTTTATCCTCGGGGAAATCGGCAGTGGCTTGCGCCGCAACCTGTCGATGGTGATTTCCGTAGTATTGGTGACTTTTGTTTCCCTGACGTTCGTCGGCGCTGCGGGGATGCTGCAGATGCAGATCAATCAGATGAAGGGCTACTGGTACGACAAAGTCCAGGTGGCGGTCTTCCTCTGCAACGACGGTTCGACGGCGGTTGGCTGCGCATCCGGTCCGGCCACGCAGGAGCAGCAGGACAACCTGAAGGCTATGCTGGAGTCACCTGCCGTCAAGCAATACATCAACGACTTCCAGTTCGAATCCCAGGCCGAGGCCTACACGCACTTCAAGGAACAGTTCTCCAACTCACCGATCGTGGACTCGGTGTCCGAGGACCAGCTGCCGGCCTCGTTCCGCATCAACATGAAGAACCCCGAGAAATACCAGATCATCAGCGAGACGTTCTCCTCCCAGCCCGGCGTCGAGACCGTGAGTGACCAAAGACAGGTCCTTGAACGCATCTTCTCGTGGATGAACGGGGCCTCCGTGGCTGCTATTGGCGTTGCTGCGGTGATGATTTTCTGTGCGGTGCTGCTGATCACGACAACCATCCGCCTTTCAGCCTTCAGCAGGCGTCGCGAAACAGGCATTATGCGGCTCGTGGGCGCCTCCAAGATGGTCATCCAACTGCCCTTCATCCTCGAAGGCGTCATAGCCGCCGTCGTTGGAGCCTTGTTGGCCTCGGTCACCCTGTGGCTGATGGCTCATTTCTGGCTCAATGGCGACCTCTCCAGACAGTTCCTTAACACGCCGTTCATCTCATCAGCGCAGGTCCTGGTGATCGCCCCGGTCCTCATTGCGCTGGGTGCCGGGCTCGCTGGTATATCGTCGCTATTGACCTTGCGGCGTTACCTGAAGGTTTAGCCGTGACCCTCCCGTTTCACCGAACAACCGTGCTGACAAGCGAAAAGGACTCCTGATGACCACGTTGGACCCGACCTCCCTGCGTCGGCGCCTTGCGTCCGGCCACGTTCGGATTCTGGGTGCTGCCCTTGCCGTGGGTCTGGCTGTCAGCCTCCTGTCAGGTGCCCCAACCGCGCAGGCAGACAACCTGGATGACCAGCAGGCCGCCCTGGAAGCAGAGTCGGCCAGGGTGCAGGCCTCCCTGGAATTCGTGGACGCGAATATCGCGAAGGCTGCCGGTGACCTGGTGATCTACCAAGGCCGCCTTCCGGGAGCCCAGCAGGCGCTGCTTGAAGCTCAGGGACGGGTTGCCGGCGCAGTCAAGGAAGTCGAAGCGTTGGCTGCCCGGGTGGAGCTTGCCCAGCAGAACAAAGCGAAGATTACCGAGCAGCTGGAAAGTGATAAGCAAAAAATCACTGACACCAAAAAGCTGATCGGGCAGATTGCTTCCCAGGCGTACAAATCGGGTGGCGTGCCTACCAACATCGCCCTCTTGTTCGGCTCCAGTGAAACAGGAAGCCTGACCGAGTCCATGGATTTGGCCGACCAGGCGATGCGCAGCCAAAACGCAGCGATGACCAAATTGACGCAGCAAAACGCCACGAACGTGAACTCACAAGCGCGGCTGGTTGCGGTCGAGGAAGAAATTCAGGACCTCAAGGCCAAGGCTGATGCCGCGCTGGAGCGGGAGAAAGCGGCCCGGGATGAGGCTGCGAGCAAGAAAGCCGAAGTCGACAAGCTGATCGAAGACACCACCCGCTTGAACGGACAATTGCAAGCGGCCAAACCCGGAATCGAAGCAAACCTCGCTCGGGTGAAGTCCGAACAGGACAGCGTTGCAGCTGAGATTGTGGAGCGGGACCGCAAATTGCGGGAAGCGTGGGAAGCGGAGCAACGGCGTATCGCTGCGGAGGCCGCTGCTGCTGCAGCCGCGGCTGCGGCAGCACAGGGTAGGCCGGCGCCCCCGGAGCAGCCTTATGTTCCGCCCGCTGCGGGATCGCCTTCGGCATTCGGTTTGCGGCACCCGTTCGCCAGCGCTGTGCCCATCACATCGGGGTTCGGTTGGCGTGCAACGCCGCCGGGCACCATCGACTTCTACGGCACGGGTGGTTACATGCACACCGGCATCGACTTCGGTGCGGCCTGCGGTACCCCCGTCTATGCGGCCGCCGCGGGCCAGGTGTTCAACTCCGGCTGGAACTCAGCAGACGGGGGCGGCTGGCGGGTCAAGATTTCCCACGGCGTTGTCCAGGGCAACTCGCTGACCACCATCTACTATCACAACAGCAGCATTGTGGTTGCCAATGGTCAGCAGGTTTCGGCAGGGCAGCTCATTGCCTACTCGGGCAGCACAGGTAACTCCACTGGTTGCCATGCGCACTTCGAAACCTGGCTCAACGGCTCGGCAGTGGACCCCATGACCCTTCTCTAAGGTGCGGGGGCCCGCCGGGGCTGGCGTACACTAGTTGAAATCCGCATCTAACAAGGAGTTCTACCGTGCCCAAGGAAAGTGGCCGTAAGGTAGTGGCCACCAATCGGAAGGCCCGGCACAACTACCTCATTCTTGATACCTATGAGGCAGGCATTGCCCTCATGGGAACTGAGGTGAAGTCCCTCCGCGAGGGCCATGCGTCCATGGTGGATGGCTTCTGCACCTTCTACAACGACGAGCTGTGGATGGAGGGTATCCACATCCCTGAGTACAACCAGGGGAGCTGGACCAACCATGCCGCGCGCCGGCGTCGTAAGCTCTTGTTGCATCGCGAGGAACTGGACAAGATTTCGCAGAAGATCCGCGAGTCCGGCTTCACCGTGGTCCCGCTCCAGCTGTATTTCATCGACGGACGTGCCAAGGTGGAAATCGCCCTTGCCCGCGGTAAGAAGGATTACGACAAGCGGCAGACCCTCCGCGAGCAGCAGGATAAGCGTGAGTCCCTGCGTGAACTGCGTGAACGCAACCGACGCTAGCCGGCCAAGGCGCGTGTCCGGGAATGAAACTTCCGATTAATGCGCTATGCTAAGTAGTCCGGCGGAGCTTCCACAGTCCGACGGTTTGGTAACAAAATACGGGGATGATCGGTTTCGACGATGTTAGTCGCGACAGGTGAAGCGGGCCGAGGATGCAGAATTATCTCGTAAACGCTGTCTGCAAACCAATAAGTGCCGAATCTAAGCGCACTGACTTCGCTCTCGCTGCCTAAGCAGTAAGACAGTCCGTCAGCCCGGGGTTGCTATCGCCCCGGTTCCTGGCGTCATTTAGATAGCCACTGCTGTTTGCCTTCGTCATTGAGGTAAACGGGACTCTTAGATGACTGGGCCCGGATCAGCCGCCTGTTTGCAGGACGGCTGGGGCCGAGAAAATCCGACGCAAACTGCGCCCGGAGAAGCCCTGACAACACGACATCGGACGGGGGTTCAATTCCCCCCATCTCCACCCCGGAAAGCCCTCGGATCCTCGCGATCCGGGGGCTTTCTTCGTGCCGAAAACTACCTGCCCTTAAGCCGCGTTCACCCACGGCGTACCGCAAAACGGACTAGCCCACTGACCCCGGTCGTTGTACTGGGTAAGCGCGAAGCCGGACGGGGCGTGCGGATCGCGGTCCGACGTTTGGCAGGAGGCAAGTGATGAGCACAGAGCCTGAGTTTGAACAACAACAACCGGACGAAGACGAGGCCCTGGACGCGTATTCGCAGCTCGTCGTCAGGGTGGCGGAGTCCGTAACACCCCATGTTGCTGCCATCGAAATGACTAGCACAGGGCGCCGTGGCCGGGTGCGTGTGGGAAGCGGATCCGCCGTCGTGTTTACGGGCGACGGGTACCTGCTGACGAACGCCCACGTCGTGGCGGGCATTCAGTCCGGCCGGGCCGTCTTCGCGGACGGTAAGCACACCGACGTGGAGTTGGTGGGTGCCGATCCTCTGTCCGATCTTGCGGTGGTCCGTGGGCTGAGATCCACGCCGCCTCCGGCGCTGCTGGGTAATGCGGACTCTTTGCATGTAGGGCAGTTGGTCATTGCCGTGGGGAACCCCCTCGGCCTGGCCGGGTCCGTGACTGCCGGCGTGGTCAGTGGCCTGGGTCGCTCCATCCCTGTCCGGGCAGGAGAGCACCGGCGGGTGATAGAGGATGTCATCCAGACGGATGCTGCTCTGAATCCAGGAAATTCCGGTGGGGCTTTGGCTGATACGAGGGGCCGCATCGTCGGTATCAACACTGCTGTCGCCGGACTTGGGCTGGGGTTGGCTGTTCCCATCAACAGGACGACGCAGAGGATCATTGCCTCGTTGCTGCGGGATGGCCGGGTGCGTCGAGCCTATCTGGGCCTGGTCAGCACGCCGATACCCCTTGACGCCAGTGCCGTGGTGCGGACAGGCCAGAAGGAAGGCTTGCGCGTCGTCGAGGTGATCGCGGGCTCGCCTGCTGAGCGGTCCGGACTCCAGCCAGGTGATCTGGTGCTGCGTGCCCAGGGGAGGGCGGTGTCCAGCGCGGAAAGCCTCCAGAAGCTGCTCTTTGAGGAGGCGATCGGCGAGCCGTTCCCGCTGACCGTTCTGCGGGAGGGCAGGACCTTCCAGCTTCTCGCGGTACCTTCGGAGATGAGCCAGCAGGCGGGTTAGCCAGCTAGGCCTGGTTCTCCGGAACGTCCACGACGCCGACGAAGCGGCTGCCAACGCCTTCGTATTCGCTGCGGACTTCGCCGAGGAACAGCTTGGGCAGCTCGGAGTTCCGGTGCGTGCCGCAATAGACGAACGAGAAGTCCGGCCACCATTTCTTGGGCCGGACAGCCTCAGAGTAGCCGCACACAGCACATGTGAGGTGGACCCAGACGGGGCGCTTTCCGGTGCGGTTGGCGCGGGACTGCACCAGCCAGGCCGGGGGATGGTCCTGCATGTCGCGAAGCTCGGCCTCGCTAAGGCGGGACGGAATGCCGTGGCGTTGGGCCATTTCCATCGAAATATCCAGGGCCAGGGCGGCGTCACGTCTGCTAATCACCATTCAACGATACGGGACTCCATCGGCGTAGGCTGTGCTCATGACTGACGCAGCCGCTGTGGAACCGAGCACCCCGCTCCAAAAACGCGTGCTGGTGGTGGCAATCGTGGCTTCGTTCATTGCGATCCTTGACGGTTTTGTGGTGAATCTCGCACTTCCGGCCATTGGGCGGGAACTGGGCGGTGGCCTGGTCATCCAGCAGTGGGTGGTGGATGCGTACTTGCTGACGTTGGGTGCCCTGATCCTGGTGGCCGGCTCATTGTCCGACCATTTTGGCAGGGCCAGGATCCTGGAATGGGGCCTGGCCGGGTTCGCGGTGACCTCGGTGATGTGCGGGCTTGCCTGGACCGGCGAAGTCCTTGTAGTTTCACGTGCCCTGCAGGGAATTGCCGGTGCGCTCCTGGTCCCGAGTTCGTTGGCCATGATCGTTACCTCGTTCTCCGGCCCTGCCCAGTCCAAGGCCATCGGCCAGTGGTCCGGGTGGACCAGCGCGGCGGCCATCGTGGCGCCCCTCATCGGCGGTGTCTCTGTGGATTTGCTTTCCTGGCGCGTCATATTCTTCATCAACGTTGTCCCTGCAGCCCTGATCTGGCCCATGCTGTCGGGCTTGCGTGCAAGTGACGCCGCACGGGACAAGAGCCAGAAGATCGACTATCTCGGTGCGTTCCTGGCGATGGTCGGCCTGGGTGGTCCCGTATATGCCTTCATCGAGCAGGGCAGGATGGGCTGGGAGAGCCCGCTGGTGTGGGCGCCGCTGGTGGTTGGAGCCGTAGCTTTGGTCCTTTTCCTGGCCCACGAGGCGCGGACTGCCCAACCGATGCTGCCGCTAAGGCTCTTCGGCATCCGCAATTTTGCGTGGGGCAACGTGGCTACCTTGGCTATTTACGGCGGGATTTCGCTGGGGTTCTTCGTCCTGGGTATCTACCTTCAGCAGGTGGGCGGTATGGGTGCGACATTGGCCGGCATTGCCCTGCTTCCGGGGACGGTCATCCTCATGCTGTGTGCGTCGTATTTTGGCGGCCTTGCCGGCAAGTATGGTCCTCGTTGGTTCATGACGGCAGGTCCGTTGTTGTGCGGCGTGGGCTTCCTGATGTCATTGACGGTCCAGGAACCCCTCAACTATTGGACGCAGGTGCTTCCCGGCCAGATTGTCTTTGGCGTAGGTTTGGCTACTCTGGTGGCTCCCCTGACAGCAGCCATACTGGGTGCAGTGCCCACGGAGGAGGCCGGTATAGGCTCGGCGGTCAATAACGCAGTGGCTCGCATTGCCGGCTTGATTACCATTGCCTTTGCCGGGGTGATCGTTGGACCGGTGTTCACGCGGCAGGGCCTCGATAATGCCTTGCTGGTCACAGCGGCCCTTTTCGTAATCGGGGGCCTGGCGTCCGCCGTCGGGATCCGGAACCCGCCGCGTGAAGCGGCTGCTTCTGCTGGAAGCGTTACTGATACGGCGTCCGACGACGGCGGTCCCGCCAGCCAGCGCAGCTAGCCGGACGTGCGGCTGCTTCAGCGCCCCGGGAGCACGCACCCGGGGTGGACTCCTGCGCTTTGGACCCACAGGGCCGATGCGACTTCATCGGCCAGGTCAAACTCACGGCGATCCGGTCCGCTGCCGATCCTCACAACGAGTGCCCCGCCGAACGGCTTGCGCCCCATGACTTCAACAGGCGCGTCCAGCGCGATGTCCTGGGCGGCCAGGTAACGGAGGAGATCGGGGTTTTCGTCGCTGATGCGGGTGATCTTCCCGGCATGGCCTTGGTCAAGTTCGATCATTTGGTACGCGTGCGGCAAGTCCACCATTCCGTCTGCCGACGGAATGGGGTCGCCGTGCGGATCCCGGACGGGGTGCCCAAGCTTTGCTGACATGCGTTCAATGAAGGTGTCTGACACCGCATGCTCAAGCATCTCGGCTTCGTCGTGGACCTCGTCCCAGCTGTAGCCCAGTTCCTCCACGAGGTAGGTTTCGATGAGCCGGTGCCGACGCACCATGGACAAGGCCAGCCGCATGCCTTCAGAGGTCAGTCGAATGGCGCTGTAGGGCTGGTGGTCAACCAAGCCTTGGTCTTTGAGCTTGCGGACCATTTCCGAGACGGAGGAGTTGGCCACGCCCAGCCTTTGGGCGAGCTGGGAGGACGTGATCGGCTTGTCCTGCCACTCCGTATAGGAGTAGATGACCTTGACGTAGTCCTCGATCGAGGAGGAGGGCGTACTGGTCTTCACACACCAAGCCTACCGTGGCGGCGCACCCTGGACCTTGAGTGCACGCCACGTTTGCGTCACGTAGGGCACGGGCACTGTTTCGCCCGCAGCATGTCCAAGGTGTTCGTGGAGGTACCACTTGAGGTTATCCATGACTTTCGCACGGGTGGCCTCGCCGGCACGGAGGTAGTAACTGCGGGACTTCGCCAACTCCATGATGTCCTCTGGAGTCAGGGGATCCTCCCATGTGGTCAGGTGGCGTTCCAGGCCTTGGAATTCCGGGCCGATAACTGGCCGGAATCCCGGCTTGTGGACATCTCCTGCGTGCATGATCCGGGACAGCCTGTGGACCCAAGGGATGGACGTGTCCAACTGGTTCCACACCAGACCCATCGTTCCTCCGGGCCTGAGGATCCTGGCGATCTCCGTGCTGGCGGGGAGGGGGTCGCACCAGTGCCATGCCTGCGCAACGCTGACGACGTCGAATGCTGAGTCCGTCAGCCCTGTTGCCTCGGCTGTTCCCACGAGTGCGTTGACCTGCGGATAGCTTTTGCGCAGTTGTTCCAGCATGTCCGGTGAAGGATCGACGGCGGCAACCTCCAGGTTCCGCTGGAGGAGAAGCGACGTGAACTTGCCGGTGCCCGCCCCGATGTCGGCCGCTGTCCGGGCCCCTTGGGGCAGGATCCATTCCAGGGAGTCCATGGGGTATCCGGGGCGCACGCGGTCATAGTGCTCCCCGCCGTCCTGGAAGCTTTGGCCCAGTTCGTGCCTGCGGGTGGCGTGGAGCTTGGGACCGCGTGGTCCTGCTGGTCCGGGAATGACCGCCGGACGACTCGCGGCTCCGGGGGACGGCGTGGACACGCGGAGCTCCTTCACAGGGTTGCCAAAAGGTACCCTACGAATTTACCGCAGCCGTGAAACCCTTTGGTGCGCGGATTCCTAGTCCACAGTGCAGGGCGCCGCGCCTGCCGTGCCCGGAGTATTGGGTGCCCATTCGGGGTAGCTGCGGTGGTCGTTCGCAGGTACCCAGCGGCCTTCGTCCACGACGTAGTCCCAGCCAAGTCCGTTGCGCTTGAGTTCCTCGATGCCTGCCAGCAACCTGGTAGCGTCCTCCAACCGGGAGCCGACGCCGAAGCTTGCCCGCAGCGAACCTGACGGGAGTCCCAGGCGCTTGAGCAGCGGGTGGGCGCAGAACCGGCCATCCCGAAGGCCGACACCGTGTTCCGCCGCGAGGTAGGCGGCGACCAAACCGGCGTCGAAGCCTTCCACGGAGAAGTTGACCACACCGATGGTGTCTGCGGAATCGCTGAAGATCTTGTGGACAGAGACGCCCTCAATCGCTTCCAGGCCTTCAACAAGGTAGGAACGTATGGCCGCTTCATGGGCATGCCATTCCTGCTCATCCAGGCTGGCCAGTACCTGGGTGGCGCGGGCCAGGGTTGCCGCTCCCAGGACGTTGGGAGAACCGCCCTCATGGCGGGCCGGGCCGGTAGCCCAGCTGACCGAATCCAACCGGGCTTCACGGACGGCTCCGCCGCCAGCCAGGTGGGGGACGCCGGCGTCGAGCCAGTCAGGGCGCCCCACCACCACTCCAGCGCCGAACGGAGCGTAGAGCTTGTGGCCGGAGAAGACCAGGTAGTCGATGTCCGCTTCTGCGATGTTGATGCGGCGGTGGGGTGCAAGTTGGGCGGCGTCCACCACGATCCGTGCGCCGAACCCGTGGGCAAGGGCAGCCAGTTCGGCGATGGGGAGGATTTCACCGGTGACGTTGGAAGCGCCGGTGACAGCCAGCAGGCTCACGCCGCCTTGGGCGAGCTCATCGCGGAGTTTGTCCAACGTGGCGGCCAGGGTTGGTGCTGCAACGACGCTTCGGTGGGGCACACCCTGCCAAGGCAGCAGGTTGGCGTGGTGTTCGATGTCCAAGTAAAGAACCTCGCCAGCGACCTGGCCATCAACCACGGGGAGGCATCCGGCCAGCAGGTTCAGGGAGTCCGTGGTGTTGCGGGTGAAAATCACCGAGTCGTCAGCCCGGCCGCCCACGAATTCACGCACAATGTTCCGCGAATTTTCGTAGACGGAGGTGCTGATCTGCGAAGCAAAACCTGCACCGCGGTGAACGCTGGCGTAGTAAGGCAAAACCTCGTTGAGGTGCGCCGAGACGATGGTCAGGGCAGGTGCCGATGCGCCGTAGTCGAGGTTGGCATAACGGACATGGCCGCCCTGGATCAGGGGTGCCTGCAGCTCCGCGCCTGTGACAGCGGCCAGTGGACGTGCTGCAGCAACCGGCACCGCGCTTGCCTCAGCAAACGACGGAATGGTGTTGGCGTTGAACGTAACGGTGCTCATGGGACCTCACTTAAGAGGGACCCCCGCATGGGGGATCCGCGCTTGCCGTATCCGTTCCGGACCGGCCGGGTCGTCACCCGGGGCACCCCACCGCGAATGGAGGGTTGCCGGCCAGCAAACCGGGGTTTAGCGCTGGCACTCGTGACCTGTAAGAAAGGTTAGGGCATACCCTCCAGCCCCTCCAAAGCCGGTGAACATTGTTAAGCGCATTGTTACGTGGAACGAAAAAGTCGTCATTGGGCGAAGATAAAACGGCGGACGGCCCTAAAAGGGGCCATCCGCCGTCGAAAATTTCGTGGTGGTTCGATATGGGCCTTGCCGCAACCGGAGCTAGAGGAGGTCGTCCAGCCCGGGGTTGAGGCGCTTGAGGACCTCCGAATGCAGTATCGAGTTGGTGGCCAACGCGTTACCGCCGAACGGTCCGTCTTCGCCTTCCAGGGACGTGAAGCGTCCGCCGGCTTCGGTGACGATGGGTACCAGGGCGGCCATGTCGTAGAGATTCAGCTCAGGTTCGCAGGCGATATCCACGGCGCCTTCGGCGACCAGGCAATAGGACCAGAAATCCCCGTAGGCGCGAGTACGCCAGATGTCCTCTGTGAGTCCCATGAATTCGTCGAGGTTGCCGCGTTCTTTCCAGCCGGAAAGGCTCGAGTACGACATCGACGCGTCCGCCAACCGGGAGACGTTGGAAACCTTCAGGCGTGTGGCGGAGGCGAGCGAACGGCCCATGTAAGCACCCATGTCCTTGGCTGCCCACCACCGCTTGCCCAGAGCCGGGGCGCTCACTACGCCAACAACCGGTTCGCCTTCATCGACCAGCGCAATCAACGTTGCCCATACCGGAACACCGCGAACGAAGTTCTTGGTGCCATCGATGGGATCGATGATCCAACGACGCGAGCCGTGTCCGCTGCTGCCGAATTCCTCGCCAAGAACGGCGTCGCGGGGGCGGGAACGGGACAGCTGGCCGCGAATCGCTTCCTCCGCGGCCTTGTCCGCATCTGTGACGGGTGTGAGGTCCGGCTTGGTTTCGATCTGCAGGTCCAGTGCCTTGAAGCGATCCATGGTCTGGGCATCTACTGAGTCTGCGAGGACGTGGGCGAGACGCAAGTCATCGTTGTAGGTGGAAACGGGATGGGTCATGCCACCAAACTATCCTGAATCAATGGCCGCAGTGGGGACGTGAAGCCGCCACGATCAGTTGACCGTGCCCAATTCCTTGGCCTCTTTCGCTTCGAGCCGGGGATCGGCCCCAAGCAAGCGACGCAGCGAGGCAAGGCGGGCGACGCCTGAGGGTCCGGCATGGCCTTCGTTGACCCACGCATCCAGTCCGCAATTGATGGCGGTTGCGTCGTGTTTGCAGCCGCGTTCGCAGCCATCCGTGCCGGGCTCCAAGTCGGGGAAGGAGCGCAGAATCCGGTCCGGGTCCACATGGGCCAAACCGAAGGAGCGGATGCCGGGAGTATCGATGATCCAGCTTCCCGTGGGGGCGTCATCGAGTTTAAGGGCCAGGGCCGACGAGGAGGTGTGCCTGCCGCGGCCCGTCACGGCGTTCACGCCGCCAGTGGCGCGTTCGGCACCCGTCAGGGCGTTGACCATGGTGGACTTGCCCACACCGGAATGGCCGAGCATGACAGTTACTTTTCCGCCGAGGTGGGAGCGGAGCTGCGCGACGGCATCCCGGTCCAGGCGGGCAGACAGGCCGTCGTCGGAACGCGCGTCAATGCCGCCGGCCCCTGAATCGGCGGTCCGGCTGATGATTACGGGGAAGTCCAGGCTGAGGTAGTTCGCCAGCAGTTCCGCCGGGTCCTTGACGTCCGCCTTGGTGATGAGCAGCAGCGGCTCGATGCCGGCGTCATACGCGGCCACCAGGGCACGGTCGATGAATCCGGTCCGGGGCTCGGGGTTCGCGGCCGCCACCACCACCACGAGTTGATCGGCATTGGCCACGACCACACGTTCGATCGGATCGGTGTCGTCGGCACTGCGGCGCAGGAGCGTCCTGCGCTCCTCCACCCGGACCAGGCGGGCGAGGGTATCCGGGTCTCCGGAGACATCTCCGACCAGGGCGACGAAGTCACCCGGGACCACGGGGTTACGCCGCAGTTCACGGGCCCGCGCTGCGATGACCAGGCGCTCGTTGTCGGTGTCTTCCCCGACAATTGCCCGGTACCGTCCCCGGTCTACTGTGATGATGCGCCCAATGACGGCGTCATCGTGGCTTGGGCGGTCCTTGGTCCTGGGGCGTGACCCTTTTTTGTTGGGACGGATACGGACATCGGACTCGTCCCAGGAGCGTGCGTCACGGGCCATGGTCAGTTGCCGGCCTCTTCCGCGCCGGCAGTCCCGAGCATTCGAACCCACATGTCCGGGAACTCCGGCATGGTCTTCGACGTCGTGGCGATGTCTTCGACCCTGACGCCTTCGACGGCGAGCCCAAGGATGGCACCCGCTGTGGCCATGCGGTGGTCCGCGTAGCTGTGCACCACGCCGGCGTGCAGGGCTGCCGGCCGGATGACCAGGCCGTCAGCCGTTTCCTCAGCGTCACCACCCAGCCTGTTGATCTCGGCCACCAGGGCCGCGAGACGGTCAGTCTCGTGGCCACGCAGGTGGGCAATGCCCGTGAGGCGCGAAGGCCCGGCTGCCAGTGCGCAGAGAGCGGCAACGGTGGGTGCGAGTTCGCTGGTTTCGTCGAAGTCCGCGCCCTTGATCTGCTGCCCGCCGGTGACGGTCAGTGTCCCGTCCTGAAGAGTGACTTCCGCTCCCATCGTGGCGAGGATACTCCGCCACATGTCGCCCACCTGGGTGGTGCCGGAGGGCCAATTGGGAATGCGGACGGTTCCCTTGGTAGCCAGCGCAGCTGCCAGGAAGGGGCCGGCGTTGGAGAGGTCCTGCTCAATCCGTTGGTCAAAGGCGCTTATGGGACCGGGGGATACCCGCCAGTGGTTCGGCACCGAATCGTCCACCGAGACCCCGACGCTGCGAAGGGTCGCCACCGTCATCGAGATGTGGTCAAGGCTCGGAACGGGCTTGCCCACGTGCTCCAGGTGCAGGCCCTCGGTGAAACGCGCACCCACCAGCAGCAAGGCAGATACGAACTGCGACGAAGCGCTGGCATCGATCACCAGGTGCCCCCCGCGCACCTCCCCGGTGCCTTCCACCGTGAACGGAAGGGCCGACGGCGTCCTGCCGCCTTCAGCGGCGACAGGAACCCCCAGGGCAACCAAGGCCTCGATGATGGTGCCCATGGGTCGGTTGCGGGCATGAGGATCGCCGTCGAACACGGTAGCCCCGCGGCGCAACGCCGCGAGCGGCGGAACAAAACGCATCACAGTTCCAGCCAGCCCGCAATCGATGGCGGTTTCTGCGCTTGTAGCCCGGGGATCCAGCGGCGTGATCAGGAGGTCGGGTCCGTAGTCGCCGTCGCCGGGTTCTTCAGTGACTGTGGCACCAAGCTGCCGAAGGGCCTGGATCATGAGGGCGGAGTCGCGGGAATGCAGGGGGGCCCGCAGGCGTGACGGCCCATCCGCCAAAGCTGCAAGCACCAGGTACCGGTTGGTCAGCGACTTCGAACCCGGGACCGTCACCGTCGCATCCACAGGGCCTCGGGCGTATGGGGCGGACCATAGCGGAAGCGCGGTTTCGGTAGCTGCTGGGTCGGTGTTGGCGGGGGTGGTGCCTGTCATGCTTCCTTATGCTCCAACTGCGTTGTCTACGGCCTTGCGAACTGCTTTGTCGGCGCGCTTGATCTGCTTGCCGGTGACCTTCCTGGCGTCGGCCGCGAGGTGCTCGGCCCGCCATGCGATGCTTGGCCGGCCCGCGGTGTCAACGGAAGCAAGCAGGACGCCTCCTGTGAGGGAAATGTTCTTGAGGAGCCGGGCCTTGCGGGCAATCCGGCCTTCCTTGGTGCTGATGTCTGCTGAGCGCCACTCGACGTAGGAGTTAAGGGCCGAGGTCACAACCAGCACGGTTGCGGCGAAACGGGAAAGCTTGCCCAGGCCGAGCAATGTCCCGGCGCCCAGCTGGGCACCGCCGATAACACGGGCAAGGGTTTTCTCGTCTGCCTTGAAGGGCAGGGACTCCGATGCGCGGCGCAGTACAGGCGAGAGTTGCTTCGCGGTGTCGTCCGCGTTCCGTAGCTTTTCCAGACCTGCGACGACGAAGCTGGACGCGAGCATGGGACGCGCGAGAAAACGGATAACAGACATGTCTTGCCTCCTGGATGGCTTGCCACACTATTGGATGAGTGTTGTGTTCACGGGGTGCAGTCTGCTCTAGTCTTGCACCTTTGCGGAATATTTACCCAGCGGCGGCCGTTGTGAACAACAGGTGCGGGGGAGACCGGACCGCGGCATGGTGTTGCCGCTTCGCTGAACGGAGTTGGTTTTTTGACTTTGGTTAAGGACCGGGCGGTCCTGTCAGAGCCGGGGTACGGTTCACAGCTGGTTTCACCCAAGCTGACAGTAGACTTGGCAACGATGAGCACCATTGAACCGGCCGCAGCGGCCATGTATGAAGCAGCCGAATCGTCCGCAGAGGGCACTGCGGAGGCGACGGCCGCCGTCGACGTCTCCTCTGAGACGTCCGAGCAGCGGCGTGCCCGATTCGAGCGCGACGCCATGCAGTATGTGGACCAGCTGTACTCGGCAGCGATGAGGATGGCGCGGAACCCTTCGGACGCGGAAGACCTGGTCCAGGAGGCCTACACCAAGGCCTTTTCCGCCTTCCACCAATACAAGCCCGGAACCAACCTCAAGGCATGGTTGTACCGCATCCTGACCAACACCTACATCAATCTCTACCGAAAGCGGCAGCGGGAACCCCTGCAGTCCAATTCGGACACGATTGAGGATTGGCAGTTGGCCAAGGCAGAGTCCCACACCTCCGCAGGGCTGCGGTCCGCGGAAGCCGAGGCGTTGGACCATCTGCCGGACTCCGACGTCAAGAACGCGTTGCAAGCCATCCCGGAGGAGTTCCGGTTGGCGGTCTACTTCGCGGACGTCGAGGGATATGCGTACAAGCAGATCTCAGAAATTATGAACACTCCCATCGGCACGGTGATGTCGCGGTTGCACCGCGGCAGGAAAATGCTGCGGGACATGCTGGCGGACTATGCCGCCGAACGGGGCTTCAGGGCCCATACCGAAGATCAGGCCGCGGCCGGAAGCAACAATCAGGAGAAAGAGAAATGAGCGACTGCCAGGGATTGGGCGATTGCGACGATACACGTATGCAACGGATTTATGAGTATCTCGACGGTGCGTTGACCCGTGATGACCTCAGTGAAATCAAGCAGCACCTGGATACGTGCGGGGAATGCGCTGAGCAGTATGACCTCGAGTGCCTCATCCGCACCATGGTCAAGCGTTCGTGTACTGAGTCAGCACCGGAGAACCTCAAGAATTCCATTCTTGACAGGATTCACTCCATCAAGCCCGTGGACGCCTGATCCGTCCCGGCAAAAGGTATTAAGCGTCGAGGGCCCCGGAAACCGAATGGTTTCCGGGGCCCTCGCTTTTAGGCATGTGACACTAAGCCGCTGGCTTAGGTGTTGGGACGCTTGCCGTGGTTCGCGCCGCCACGCTTACGGTCACGACGCTTACGTGCACGCTTGCTCATAGCTGGCCTCCTTCAAGGATTGATACTCAATAAAGCTGCCCTCCAGTTTCGCACACCCGGGTGCCGGGCCGCGAACCGGCGGGACCGGGAAGGGAAAAGGCGCTCAGTTTCGCAGCGAATTACGGATCGAAATACGTGCTTGGTCCAGCACGGCACGGACAGTTTCCAGGGCCACAGGCGTCAAGGGATGCGAAGCGCCGTGCTGGCGCAATTCAACCCGGATGTCATCCCTGAACGACTGGACCATCAGCTCAGCTTCCTTCAGGATCCGCTGGCTCTCCGGTGTGTGGCCGCCGGTGTGGCTTCTGGACGGGGCCGACGAAGCGCTGCTGCGTGCGGCCTCCGCGGTTGCCGCGAGGTCCGCCCGCAGGCCGCGCATGTTGGTCCTGATGTCCTCCCGCAGGTTGTCGGCCAGCCGCCTGACCGAGGCAGAGATGGTGTCTTCCACATCGGCCAGTTCCGCTCGCCGGCCGTCCAGCTCGGCGCGGCCGGCGTCGGTGATGAAGTACTTGGTGCGCCTGCCCTCGGTTTCGGTGGCAACAAGTCCTTCTTCTTCCAGCTTGCCCAGGCGGGGGTAGATGGTGCCGGCGCTGGGGGAGTAGGTACCGCCAAAACGGTCACCCAGGGCCTTGATCAGCTCATAGCCGTGTTTCGGGCCTACCTCGAGCAAGGCAAGCAGGTAGAGGCGCAGTGCCCCGTGGGCGAAGACCGGGGGCATCAGAGGCCTGCTTCCCCGCCGGCGGGGTGCTCGTGGTCCGTTGTGGGCGCTGAGGCATGCATGATGTACGTCTTGCCGGACACCGTGTTGGTGCGGACCAGCATCAGCCGCTCGTCTGGTCCTACGATGGTGTGCACGTTGTTTCCGGGCTGGGCGTAGATCTGATCGTCGATTACCACTGATCCGCTGGCGGACTTCGCAACGATGTCCAGGCCGACGTTATGGGGCAGCCGGATGGTCAGGTCGCCGGACACGGAGTTGACCCCGAGGTCGTTCGTGTAGTCCAGGAGGTCGAAGCTGAGGTCGCCGCTGACAGTGTTCGCCCGGACGTTCTTGAACGTGCCGGACGCAGTAACTTCGCCGGAGACGCTTTTGGCGGTCAGGACGCCGTCGTGGTTTCTGGCGATGACCTCGCCGCTGACCGTGTTGACATGAAGTTCGCCGCTGGTTCCGTCCGCCATGACTGAGCCGGAGACGGTGTTCAGCCGGGTGCGGGCGTCGGTGCCGGACACCATGCCGTCCCCGCTCACCGTTCCGGCTTCGACATCGACGCCGTGGGGGAGGGCGATTCCCACTACCACGGAGTTGGTGCTGGTGTTGTTGACCGTGCCCATCAGGTTCCGGAACCAGCCTTGCGGACCCTGTAGCTGATGCCGGACTTCCAAGCGGCCATCCACCAAGGTGACGGTCAGCGGGTCGCCGGTGATTTCGCTGATTTCGATCCGGACAAAGTCCTCGTCGTGGGACACCACGTCGAAGCGGCCCTTGACGATTCCCAGCTTCAGCGAGCGGACGTGGTCCACTTCGATGGTTTGCGGACCGGTGACGGTCCATAGCTCCTCTGACATGTCCCCTCCAGATTGCGATATATCGCGTTGAATAATTTCACGATATATCGCGATTTGGAGGGGCGCAATGGTTAGCCTGATCAGAGGGCCGGCAAGGCTGCCTCGCAACTACTCGGGCTGTGCGATGTTCAACCACTGGAACCAGCCGCGGTGCAGGACGAGCCACGCGATCAAGCCGTAGCCGGCCTGCCCGGGGGTTCCTCCATTGGCGGCCAGGTCAGTCCTCCACTGCTCGTGGTTGAGCAAGGGCGAAAACGTGTCCACGTAGTGGTGGTTCCGCCGGGTGGTGACATCGGCAAACGCTGTGTTGAGTTCGGCGAGCCGCTTGTTCCGTGCTGGGTCAAGTGTAGGCGGCGGGCCGACCACAAATACCTCAACGCTGCTGTGCGAGGCGCCGTCCAGGATGTTGGCAAGGTTCAACCTGCTCCGTGCCGTGGACAAGCCGAACTCCAGGTCGCGCCCCGACAGGCCGATGACCAGGCGGTTCTCGTGCGTGTCGCTGAAACGCCTGCCCGCTTCATCCTGCCAACGGGCGGCCAGCCCCTCAGTACCCTCCATGGGACAGGGCAGCGGGAAACTCTCCACTACGACGGAGTCCTGGGGTGTACGGGCCAGCACTCGTCCGAGCCAACCCAATGCGCGGGGATCCCCCAGGCCCGCCAGCAGTTCATCTCCTACAGCTGCGATGCGCAGCTTCCTGTCTTCCACGGTTACCTCTTCACACTCGTTACGGTCCTTGCACGGTCCAGGCTCAACAGCCGGTTCGGGAACCGGTACCTGTCCCATTAAACAGAACTGCCCGGCCTGAGGCGCGCTTATCGCTCCTCGGGCCGGGCAGTTTCGGTTTTACTTGCGTTCGAACGCCTGCTTGATCAGGGCATCCTGCTCAGCAGCGTGGCGCTTCATGGAACCTGCAGCCGTGGACGCAGAGGCCGGACGCGACACCAGGCGGAGCTTACGATCGAGCTCCGGTGCCAGGTTCAAGCCCATGAACGGCCAAGGACCCTGGTTGGCAGGTTCGTCCTGCGCCCAGACGACGTCAGCGTTCGGGTACTTGGCGAGCTCCGCTTCAATCTCCGCCTTGGGCAGCGGGTACAGCTGCTCAACGCGAATGATCGCTGTTGAGGTATCGCCGGACTTCTGCCGGTTGGACAGGAGGTCGTAGTACAAACGGCCCGAGACCAGGATGACGCGGTCAACGTTCGCGGGCTGCATCTCGGGATCGCTGATGACCGGCCTGAAGCCGCCGTTCGTGAAGTCCTCGACGGCGGAAGCGGCGCCCTTGAGGCGCAGGAGCTGCTTGGGCGTGAAGATGATCAACGGCTTGCGCGGACGGCTGTAAGCCTGGCGGCGGAGCAGGTGGAAGTGCGAAGCGGCCGTGGTGGGGTTCGCCACGATCATGTTGTCCTCGGCGCACATCTGCAGGAAGCGCTCAATACGTGCCGAGGAGTGGTCCGGACCCTGGCCTTCGTAGCCGTGCGGCAGCATGAGTACCAATGAGGAACGCTGGCCCCACTTCTGCTCAGCCGAGGAGATGAATTCGTCAATGATGGTCTGCGCACCGTTGACGAAGTCACCGAACTGGGCTTCCCACAGGACCAGGGCGTCGGGACGCTCTACCGAGTAGCCGTATTCGAAGCCCATTGCGGCGTATTCGGACAACAGGGAATCGTAGATCCACAGCTTGGCCTGGTCGTCCGAAAGGTTACCCAGCGGGAGCCATTCGTTGCCATTGGCGCGGTCATGGAAGACGGCGTGGCGCTGGACGAACGTACCGCGGCGGGAGTCCTGGCCTGCCAAACGAACGGGCACGCCCTCCATGATCAATGAGCCGAAAGCTGCGATCTCGCCGAAGCCCCAGTCGATGCCGCCTTCACGGGACATCTGCTCACGCTTCTCCAACAGCTGCTTGAGCTTGGAGTGGACGGTGAAGCCTTCCGGAATTTCCAGGTGGGCCTTGCCGATGCGGGCAAGGGTCTCAGCGGAAATTGCCGTGGATGCGGGGGAGTTGGTCCCGAAATCGGCCTGCTGTGCGATCGGCCGCTCGATGTCCGAGACAGCTGCGGAGTCCGCAGTGATGATCGGAATCGGCGACGTCTGGGCAGCGTGGGTTTCAGCGAAGACGCGCTCGAGGCGTTCCTGGTAGTCGCGGAGCAGTTGCTCTGCTTCTTCCTCGGTGATGTCGCCACGGCCGATCAGCGACTCGGTGTACAGCTTGCGGACGGAGCGCTTGGCTTCGATCAGGTTGTACATGAGCGGCTGGGTCATCGAGGGGTCGTCGCCCTCGTTGTGGCCGCGACGGCGGTAGCAGACCATGTCGATGACGACATCCTTGTGGAAACGCTGACGGAACTCGTAGGCGAGCTGCGCCACGCGGACCACGGCTTCGGGATCGTCGCCGTTCACGTGGAAGACCGGAGCCTGGATCATCTTGGCGACATCCGTGGAGTACGTGGACGAACGCGACGAGGACGGGGCCGTGGTGAAGCCAACCTGGTTGTTGACGATCACGTGGATGGTGCCACCGGTGCGGTAGCCGCGCAGCTGCGAGAGGTTGAGGGTTTCAGCCACAACCCCCTGGCCCGCGAAAGCTGCGTCACCGTGGACCATGATGGGCAGGACAGGGAAGGACTCACCCTGGTCCAGGCGGTCCTGCTTGGCGCGGACGATGCCTTCGAGGACGGAGTCCACTGCCTCGAGGTGCGACGGGTTCGCGGCGAGGTAGACCTTGGTCTGCTTGCCGTTGTCCGAGGTGAAGGTGCCTTCGGTGCCGAGGTGGTACTTGACGTCACCGGAGCCCTGGACCGAGCGTGGGTCCTGGGTGCCTTCGAATTCGCGGAAGACCTGGGCGTAGGTCTTGCCTGCGATGTTGGTCAGCACGTTGAGGCGGCCACGGTGGGCCATGCCGATGGCAACCTCATCCAGGCCGTCGTCGGCTGCATCTGAGATGACGGCGTCGAGCAGCGGAATCAGCGACTCGCCACCCTCCAGGGAGAAGCGCTTCTGGCCGACGAACTTGGTCTGCAGGAACGTCTCGAAAGCCTCTGCCGCGTTGAGCTTGGAGACAATGCGGAGCTGCTCTTCACGGCTCGGCTTGGAGTACGGGTGCTCGAGCTGGTCCTGGAACCACTTGCGTTCTGCAGGTTCCTGGATGTGCATGTACTCGATACCGGTGGTGCGGCAGTACGCATCGCGCAGCACGCCAAGGATGTCACGGAACTTCAGCATCGGCTTGCCGCCAAAACCACCCGTGGGCCATTCACGGTCAAGGTCCCACAGCGTCAGGCCGTAGGTCAGGACATCGAGGTCCGGGTGCTTGCGCTGGACGTACTCCAGGGGGTCGGTGTCGGCCATGAGGTGGCCGCGCACGCGGTAGGAGTGGATCAGCTGCTGGATGCGGGCGACCTTGTTGATCTCGTCGGCCGGATCAACCTGCAGGTCCGGGCTCCAGCGCACGGGCTCGTACGGGATGCGCAGGGCTTCGAAGATCTCGTCGTAGAAGTTCTGCGCGCCGAGGAGGAGCTGGTGGACCAGCTTGAGGAACTCGCCACTGCCTGCGCCCTGGATCACGCGGTGATCGTAGGTGGAGGTCAGCGTCAGGATCTTGCTGATGGCGTTCTGGGCGATGATCTTCTCGCTGGCACCCTGGAACTCCGCCGGGTAGTCGAGGGCACCGACGCCGATGATGGCGGCCTGGCCCTTGGAAAGGCGCGGCACGGAGTGGACAGTGCCGATGCCGCCGGGGTTGGTCAGCGAAACCGTGGTGCCTGCGTGGTCATCGGCCGTGAGCTTGCCATTGCGGGCGCGCTTGATCAGGTCCTCGTAGGTGTGCCAGAACTCAGCGAAGTCCATGGTCTCGGCCTTCTTGATGTTCGGAACCATCAGGAGGCGCGTGCCATCGGGCTTGGGCATGTCAATGGCAATGCCGAAGTTGACGTGCGCGGGCTGCACGGCGCTCGGCTTGCCGTCGATCTCGTCGTAGTAGACGTTCATCGAGGGGAACTGGGAAAGCGCACGGACAACGGCGTACCCGATGAGGTGCGTGAAGGACACCTTGCCGCCACGTGCGCGGGCAAGGTTGGAGTTGATCACCACGCGGTTGTCGATCAGCAGCTTGGCGGGAACTGCCCGGACGCTGGTGGCTGTGGGTACTTCCAGGCTGGTGACCATGTTGGTGGCGATGGCCTTGGCCGGGCCACGCAGGACGGAGACGACGTCTTCTTCCGGCGCGGTGGGTGCCTTGGTGTTCTTGGGCAGCTGGGCCGGAATGGGCTGCGTTGCGTTGCCGCCGGCGGGCTTCTTTGCTCCGTCCCGGGCAATCGTGGCCGGTTCTTTCTTGGCCGGAGCCGGTGCTGCAGGGGCAGTCTCCGTGGCAGCTGCGGGAGCGGCCGGCGCCGGTGCCGGGGCCGCTGCGGCCGGAGCCACTACGGGAAGTACTTGGGTTGGGGGATTGGCAGCTGCTGGAGCTGCGGAGGTTCCGTTGGAAGAAGTGCCGTCAGCGGAGGCAAAGGATTCGAAGAGCGGCCACCACTTGGCGTCGACCGAATTCTTGTCCTGTTGGTACCGCTCGTACAGTTCGTCAACGAGCCACTCGTTTCCGCCAAATTCCTCTGGTAGACGGTGGCTGGGCTGCTCTGGCACTTGAAATACGCCTCTTCCATGAGTGTTGTTTTCCCGCTGGCCAAGGTTGCTTTTCCGCAACGATGGGACAGGGTCCGGGTCCCGCGAACTCAGACCCCTGACAGTCTAGTTAGGATCGTTGGTTAACTGCCAATAGTGGTGACCTAAATCATGTTGGAGCTGACTTAGTGGACCAAGGCGTCCATTAATGTGCGGTAACCCGAGTGTGGGTGCCCTGCCGGCGGACTGTAGACTGAAAGTCTTATGGACAGTAAATCTAGGTGCCGGCCTGGGAACTGTCGGGGGAGCCAAACTGGCAACTCCGCACAGCGTGCCCGTCGAGCCGGCAACACCCGTTCACATGCCCATCACGCGCCGGCGTTTTCTGCCGGTGGTGCCGCAGACCATGCGTCCGCGGCGCCCGACCAGCCTCCGCCGGGCCGAATTCCCTGGCCGATGGCGTTATCCCCATTGCACGCGCCCACCCTTGGGGTGATGCGCTAAGTGGAATGGATTCTTCTCCTTGCCGGCTTTGCCCTGATTCTTGGCACCGGCTTTTTCGTAGCAGTTGAGTTTTCCTTGGTGGCTCTGGACCAATCCAGTGTCCAGCGTGCGGTCGACAACGGAGACCAAGCAGCGGCCCCCCTGTTGAAATGCCTCAAATCGCTCTCAACGCAGCTCTCCAGCTGCCAGCTCGGCATCACGCTGACCACGTTGCTGACCGGTTTCGTGATGGAGCCCTCCGTTGGTCAGTTGCTGTTGGGTCCTTTGGGCTTGTTGGGCCTTCCCTCCGAGGTGGTGCATTCGGTGGCGTTGATCGTTGCGATGGTCTTCGCGACGCTCCTGTCCATGCTGATCGGTGAGTTGGTTCCCAAGAACATGGCCATCGCCCTCGCTTTTCCGTTGGGCAAGCGGCTCGCCCGTCCGCAGCTGATGTTCACTGCAGTGTTCAAACCGGCGATTGTGGTTCTCAATGGTTTCTCGAACAAGGTGCTGAACCTTTTTGGCCTTGAGGCCAAGGAAGAGATCTCAGGGGCACGGACTCCCGCGGAACTCGCTTCGTTGGTCCGGCGCTCCGCTGAACTCGGGACGCTGGATGCCGGCACGGCCAACTTCGTGGCGAGAACCCTGAACTTTTCCGGACGCACGGCGGCGGACGTCATGACGCCGCGAATCCGGATGGAAACAATCGACGCCGACCAGTCGGTGGCCGATATCCTCGACGCCGCACGTCGAACCGGTTACTCGCGGTTCCCCGTCATCGGCGATTCCACGGATGATATCCGCGGGGTGGTCCATGTCAAGAAAGCTGTGGCCGTACCGGCTGAGCGTCGTTCGAAGCTCCAGGCCGGTGCGATCATGACCGACGTCCTCCAGGTTCCGGAGACCATCCACTTGGATGCGCTCCTGTCCGAACTGCGTGAAGGGAATCTGCAGCTGGCGGTTGTCCTGGACGAATACGGTGGCACGGCCGGCATCGCCACCCTCGAGGACCTCGTGGAAGAGATCGTAGGCGAAGTGGCGGACGAGCACGACAAGGTCCGCCCCGGCGTTCTGCAGAGCGCATCAGGGGACTGGTATTTCCCGGGCCTTCTCCGGCCCGACGAAGTAACCGAGCAAATCCCCAACTTGGTTGTCCCCGACGAATCTGCCTATGAAACCGTGGGCGGGTATGTCATGAGCCAGCTGGGACGCATCGCCAAGACAGGCGACGTCGTGGACGCGGTCGGCGGCACGTTGACGGTGACCAGGATGGACGGCCGCAGGATTGACAGGATCTGCTTCCATCACGTGGAGACGGATGAATCGTCACCCGAAGACGCTGAAGGCGCCCATCACGAAGCAGGTGCCCTATGAGCGACTGGGTAGGAATTGTCTGGCTGGTCGTGCTCCTGATCGGAAACGCGTTCTTCGTGGGTGCGGAATTCGCGGTCATGTCGGCACGGCGCAGCCAGATAGAACCACTGGCTGAGGCGGGCTCCAAACGTGCGCAGACAACATTGCGTGCCATGGAAAACGTCTCGCTCATGCTGGCTTGCGCCCAATTGGGCATCACCGTTTGCTCGCTCCTTATTCTCCAGGTGGCCGAGCCCGCTATCCACCATTTGCTCGCTGAACCCCTCGAGCTTGTAGGTGTTCCGGTTGAGTTGGCGGACATCATCGCCTTCGCGATCGCCTTGCTGTTCGTAACATTCCTGCACGTCACCTTTGGCGAAATGGTTCCGAAGAACATCTCGGTGTCCGTGGCCGACAAGGCGGCGCTGCTGTTGGCTCCGCCGCTGATGTTCATTGCCCGCATGGTCAACCCAGTCATTTGGACCCTCAACTGGCTGGCCAATCACATCCTGCGGTTGATGAAAATCGAGCCCAAGGACGAGGTCTCTTCCTCCTTCACCCTGGAAGAGGTCCAATCGATTGTCCAGGAGTCCACGCGCCACGGATTGGTGGACGATGACGCGGGCCTGTTGAGTGGAGCCCTGGAGTTCTCCGAGCACACGGCGGCCCACATCATGGTCCCGCTGGACAAGCTCATGGTGCTCAAGACGGCTTCCACGCCCGTGGACCTGGAGAAGGCCGTCAGCCGCACGGGTTTCTCACGGTTCCCGATGGTGGACGACGACGGCGAACTCGCCGGCTACCTGCACGTGAAGGACATCCTGTCCATCCCGGAGGAAGGTCGGAAGCACCCTATTGCCGAGGGCCGCATCCGCTCGTTGGCAAACCTGGCACCGGATGACGAAATCGAGCAGGCCATGTCTGTCATGCAACGCACGGGATCACACCTGGCGCGGGTGGTGGGCGCCGGTGGCGACACCCAAGGCGTGTTGTTCCTCGAGGACGTCATCGAGCAGCTGGTTGGAGAGATCCGGGACGCTACCCAAGCAACGGGTATCCGCCGCTATGGTGGCCAGTAGGTCAAATAAAGGACAGTGAGCCGGGTCTGGCGTCGATCATTTCGGTCGGCGCCAGATCTGTCTAAATAGGAATCATTCCTATTTAGGGCTACACTGAAGTCCGTCCGCAATTGTGTTTGATTCTCATTTTGAGTAGATCCGAGGTCTTCGTGCGTCTTACCGCCGCCCGCCTGTCCCTGGCCGCCTCTGCAGGCCTTGCCGCGCTCCTGCTGTCCTCCTGTGCCGGCCCCTCAGCGACTGACAGCCAGTCACCGTCGGGTGCTATAGAGGTCGTCACCTCGACGAACGTCTACGGCGACATCGTCAGGGCCATCGGCGGGGACAAGGTGGACGTCAAGGCAATCATTACCAAGACCAGCCAGGACCCGCACTCCTACGAGGCCAGCGCCCAGGACAAGCTGGTCATTTCCAAAGCCAAGCTGGTGGTGGAGAACGGCGGCGGGTACGACGATTTCCTGCACAAAATCGCTGATGAGACCAAGATCGGTCACGAGAACATGATCAGCGCTGTCGATATCTCAGGCCTCGCTCCCGAGGGGGAATCCCCCAGCGCGGACGCCCACAGCGACGAGCCCCACGCCCACGATCACGGCAGCTTCAATGAGCACGTCTGGTACAACCTGGATGCCATGGGCAAGCTCGCTGATGCCGTTGCGGCCAAGCTTGTCAGCCTGGATGCCGGTTCCGCTGCGACTTTCACTGGCAACGCGGATGCTTTCAAAGCAAAACTCGCTGGGCTGTCCGGCACGTTGAATACTCTCAAGGCGGCGAACGAGCACCAACCCGTCGCCATCACTGAACCGGTTCCCCTATACCTCCTTGAAGCGGCCGGCCTGGAGAACAAGACACCCGAGGCTTACAGCGCTGCCGTCGAAGAGGGGACCGACGTGCCGGCATCGGTACTGAAAGAGACCACGGACCTCCTCGGTTCCAAGTCGGTGCGGCTCCTTGCCTACAACGAGCAGACGGAGGGCCCGCAGACCGAAACGGTCAAGCGCGCGGCAGAAGCCTCCGGCGTGCCGGTACTGAACTTCACCGAGACGCTGCCGGAGGGCAAAGACTACGTCCAGTGGATGGCCGACAACGTGGAGTCCATCGCCTCGGCCTTGAAGAAGTAGCCTTACCCAAGGACCTGGCTGGGGTGAAGGGTCCCGTTGGCGTCCTAAGATGTTCAGGATGGCTACGGGGCCTTTCCTGCCCCCTGCACAACAGCACCAGAACTATTGCGTTCCCAGCAGCGCTTGGATCGAGGACAACTTTTGACACCGGTAGTGAGCCTCCGCGGCGCCAGCCTGCAGTTCGGCAAGAGGACGCTATGGCGGGACCTGGACCTCGACATCAACCCGGGAGAGTTCTTTGCCGTCCTGGGGCCCAACGGCAGCGGTAAGACGAGCTTCCTTAAGGTGCTCCTCGGGTTGCAGGAACTCCAGTCCGGTACCGTTTCCCTGGGCGGCCACCCCGTGGAACGTGGCAGCAAACGGATCGGCTACATTCCACAGCAGAAGGCGTTCGCGCCAGATACCCCGCTGCGTGCCCGCGACCTGGTGGGGCTGGGGATCGACGGGCACCGCTGGGGAATCAGGTTGTCCTCGCGCAAGGTAAACCAACGGATCGATGACTTGCTGGAGCAGGTAGGGGCCTCCGATTACGCCAAGGTCCCCGTGGGCCAGCTGTCCGGCGGTGAGCAACAGCGGCTTAGGGTGGCCCAGGCGCTGGCCTCCGAGCCGCAGGTCCTCCTGTGCGACGAGCCGTTGCTCTCATTGGACCTGCATCACCAGCAGGGCGTCAGTGCTCTGATCAATAAACAATGCCACGAGAGGGACAGTGCGGTGGTTTTCGTGACCCACGAAATCAACCCGGTGTTCGATTATGTGGATCGCGTGCTCTACCTGGCAGGTGGGCAATTCCGTGTGGGGACGCCACAGGAAGTGATGACCACGGAAGTTCTTTCGGAGCTGTACAACAGCCACGTGGAAGTCATCCATACCAACGGAAGGATCGTCGTCGTCGGTCTTCCCGACGCAACCACGCACTTCCATGACGATGCCCACGCCAGCGTCGGGGAGGAGCTCTAAGTGGATCTCGCTACTGTTTTTCAGACCATCTTCAATTTTGAGAACTACTCCGAGCTTCTGGTCCTGGTCCAGAACTCCATCTGGGCCGGGGCGGTTCTGGGGCTGCTGGGCGGCCTGGTTGGCACGTTCGTGATGAAACGCGATCTCGCATTCGCTGTTCACGGAATCTCGGAACTGTCCTTTGCCGGCGCGGCTTTTGCGTTGCTGATTGGCGCGGACATCATCTTCGGGTCCTTGATCGGTTCGGTGGCCGCAGCCGTTCTGCTGGGCTTCATGGGCGTCCGGGCCCGGGATAAGAATTCGATTATCGGCGTCATCATGCCCTTTGGCCTGGGCCTGGGGATCCTGTTCCTGGCGCTGTATGAGGGCCGGGCAGCCAACAAGTTCGGGCTGTTGACGGGGCAGATTGTGTCCGTGGATACCGTTCAGCTACAGGTTCTTGCCGGGACCGCCGTCGTGGTGATGATTGCGTTGGTGGCCATCTGGCGGCCACTGAGCTTCGCCAGCGTGGACCCTGAAATGGCTGAGGCACGCGGTGTCCCGGTGCGGGGTCTCGCGATTGGCTTCATGGTTCTGTTGGGTGTCAGCGTGGCGCTGTCCATCCAGATTGTTGGCGCACTGTTGGTGCTTGCCTTGCTCATTACCCCCGCTGCGGCTGCGCTGAAAGTGACAACCTCGCCCAAGTTGGTGGTGGTGCTCAGCGTTGCCTTTGCCATGACTGCCACCGTGGGTGGCATCCTTCTGGCCCTGGGAAGCCGTATCCCCATCAGCCCCTACGTCACCACGTTGTCGTTCCTGATCTACGTGGTGTGCCGGGTGATAGGACGCGTCCGCGCCAAGAGAGGCCTCAATGGGCGGGTGTCGCGGGAACAGCCTGCGGGAGCGCTCTAGAGCTTTCCCGCGGCTTTCTTCGCAGTGCACTCAGGGCAGAGCCCGAAGATCTCGACCGTGTGCGCGACCTCGGTGAAGCCATGTTCCGCGGCCGTGCGGGCAGCCCAGGTCTCGACCGCGGGGGCCTCCACCTCGACCGCTTTTCCGCAGTTGCGGCACAGCAGATGGTGGTGGTGGCCGGTGACTGCGCATCGACGGTAGACGGCCTCGCCTTCGCCGTTGCGCAGGACATCAATCAGTCCGTCATCCGCCAGGGACTGCAGGATGCGGTACGCGGTGGCAAGGGACACCGAGATGCCCTTGTTTTGCATCAGCCGGTACAGCTCCTGGGTGCTGACAAAGTCGTCCAATTCATCCAGGGCGGCGCTGACAGCCAAGCGTTGCTTGGTGACACGTTGCTCCTTCACCCCGCCGGAGGCCGGCGTGGCCGGGCCTGTCGTGGTGGAACCGGTGCCTTGTGGCATTGACTGACTCACTTCCGTGGGGATCCTGGCGAACCCCAATTTTACCAGCAGGGGAACCTTGGAAACTCTCAGGGGCCGCCCCTAGGCTGTCCCCATGAAGCTCACCAAGTACACCCACGCATGTGTCCGCTTGGAGAAGGACGGAAACGTCCTTGTCATCGACCCCGGGGCCTTCTCTGAGGCCGAAGAAGCGTTGAAGGGGGCGCACGCAGTACTCATCACGCATGAGCATAACGACCATATCGACTCACCCGCCGTTCTAGCAGCCCTGCGGAGCAACGATTCGCTGGTAGTCCACGCCCCGGCCGGTGTCGCCACCGCACTCAAGGAAAACAGCGACATCGCTGCCCGTGTGCACGTCGCCGAGCCCGGCTCTGACTTCCAGGCCGCCGGCTTTGGCATTAAAACCTTCGGCGGCCAACACGCAGTGATCCATCACCAGATTCCGGTCGTGGCGAACATCGGATACCTGGTGGACGGGAACGTGTTCCACCCGGGAGATTCCTTCGTGGTCCCGGATGGACTGGACGTCAAGACACTCCTGGTACCCATCCATGCGCCGTGGTCCAAAGTGGGCGAGGTCCTGGACTTCGTGATCTCCGTGCGTGCTCCCAAGGCGTTTCCGGTCCATGATGCGCTGCTCAACGATATGGGACGGGGCCTCGTTGAAGGCCATGTCACACGGATTGGCTCCCGTTACGGGACCACGTACCAGTCGCTGGCGCCGCGGGACTCCGTAGAGGTCTAGCCGGTCCAGGTTCCCGTGTCGTGGAAGTACTTCAACACCGCTTCATGCGGCGCGGGATCCAGGCCGTGCGAGGCAAGCCACCCGGCGTCGTTGTAGCTGCCCGCGTAGCGGTCGCCGCCGTCGCACATGAGCGAAACGATGCTGCCTTGCCGTCCTTCGGCGATCATGGCTGCCACCAGTTGCCAAACGCCCCAGAGATTGGTGCCGGTGGAGGGTCCCGCGTGCAGGCCGGTGAGTTTGCGGAGATGCCGCATGGCGGCTACGGACGCGGCATCGGGGACCTGGATCATGTGGTCTATCACCGCCGGAATGAAACTCGGCTCGGAGCGCGGACGGCCGATGCCTTCAATGCGGGAGGGCAATCCTGTGGCTGTGGAGGCGTCGCCGTCCCGCCATGCCGGGTAGAAGGCCGAATTTTCGGGATCAACTACGGCAAGGCGGGTGCTGTAGCGGTTGTAGCGGAGGTAGCGGCCGATCGTGGCACTGGTGCCGCCGGTGCCGGCTCCCACCACGATCCATTCGGGCACAGGGTGCTCTTCAAGGGACAGCTGTTCAAAGATGGATTCGGCAATGTTGTTGTTGCCCCTCCAGTCGGTGGCCCGTTCTGCGTGGGTGAACTGGTCCATGTAGTAGCCGCCGCACGTCTTCGCGGTCTCTTCGGCCACCGCGTAAACCTCGGACGCGTGGTCCACGAACAGGCACGTGCCGCCGAAGTCTTCGATCAACGCGATCTTTTCGGGGCTGGTTGTCCTGGTCATGACCGCGATGAACGGCAGGCCGATCAGCCGCGCAAAGTACGCCTCGGAAACCGCCGTGCTGCCGCTGGAAGCTTCGACGATGGTGGTGCCTTCGGTGATCCACCCGTTGACCAGGCCGTAGAGGAACAGTGAGCGTGCCAGACGGTGCTTGAGGCTGCCTGACCGGTGCGTCGACTCGTCCTTCAAATACAACTGCACGCCCCAGTGCTCCGGTAACGGCACTGCGTAAAGGTGGGTGTCAGCCGAACGGTTGTTCTCCGCCTCGATTTTGCGGATGGCCTCGCTGGCCCAAGCCCTGTCCTGAATACACGAATTGCTCACTGGATAAGCCTAGGCTGGAATCCGGGCGCCGACAGCAACGGTGCCCGTGCCGTCGGACCGAAGGAGAACCCATGGACACTCTGATCAGCGCTGCAGGGCTTCGCAAGCGCCAGGAATCGGGCGAGCGGACTGTGCTCCTGGACGTACGTTGGGTTCTGGGGCGCAGCGATGGGCACAGCGAGTACCTGGCCGCCCATCTGCCGGGTGCTGTTTTTGTGGACCTCCCATCAGAGCTCGCAGACCACGCGCTGCCCGAGCGGGGCCGCCACCCGTTGCCTTCCCCGGAACGCTTCCAGGCGGCCGCGCGCAGCTGGGGGATTAACGACGGCGACACGGTGGTGGCGTACGACAACAGCGGCAGCATGGCGGCGGCCCGCGTGTGGTGGATGCTGCGGAACGCCGGTTTCGGCTCGGTCTATCTTCTCGACGGCGGCCTTTCCGCCTGGCATGCGGGAGGTTACCCGGTGGAGGAAGGGGAGGTGCGGCCCGCCGTCGGAAACGTCACTTTGGGCGACGGCGTCATGCCGGTCGTTACCGAAGCGGAAGCCGCAGAGTGGCCGCAGCACGGGACGTTGCTGGATGCCCGGGCCGGGGAGCGTTACCGGGGTGAAGTGGAGCCTATCGACCCCAGGGCAGGACACATTCCGGGGGCCGTGAGTGCTCCAACCACGGAAAACCTGGCAGCCGACGGTACGTTCCTGCCGGCAGAACAGCTCCGCCGACGCTTCGAAGACCTGGGCCTGGAAGATTCCAGCGACGTTGCCGTCTATTGCGGTTCCGGCGTGACGGCGTCGCACGAGATTGCCGCTCTTCATGTCGCTGGATTCACGGCATCGCTTTTTCCGGGATCTTTCTCGCAGTGGTCCAACAACTCCGGTAATCCCGTGGCGGTAGGAGCTGAACCGTTCGAGGCCGGGGCTGGGAGTGAAGGCCGTCACGCTGGTCGGAGTGGCACCAGCGCCACTGCCGGGAGTAGCGTCGAAGGATGACACCCGGACGCCCTGTGCCCCCGCCACTTGCCAAGACCATCACCCCTGATCCGGACTGGACCGGAGCCGGCTCCAGTACGCTGGCCGCAGCCTACGGCGCAACGGCGCCTGACAGCGGGCTGGTGCCCCTGACGGTGGCACGCCGGATCCCCACGGAAGACGACGTGGAGATCGCGATCGAATTCTGTGGGCTCTGCCATTCGGACGTCCATGCCACGCGTGGGGAATGGCGCGTTCCGCCGTATCCGCTGGTACCCGGGCACGAAATCGTGGGACGGGTGACCCGTGTGGGCTCCGCCGTGCAGGATTTCGCGCCGGGCGACCA
The DNA here is from genome assembly GCF_040137855.1 of Paenarthrobacter sp. CAP02. NCBI lineage: Bacteria > Bacillati > Actinomycetota > Actinomycetes > Micrococcales > Micrococcaceae > Paenarthrobacter > Paenarthrobacter sp. CAP02. Next base: position 192,631 of record NZ_JBEEII010000004.1, read on the forward strand.
CGTTGGCGTTGGTTGCATGGTGGATTCGTGCCGCGAATGCGAAAGCTGCCTCGACGGCCTGGAACAATACTGCGAGCGGGGCAACATCGGCACCTATGGTGCCCCGGACCCCCGGCACGGTGACGCTGTCACCCAAGGCGGATACTCGACGTCGGTGGTGGTTGACCGCCGGTTCGTGCTGAGGATCCCCGACGCCCTGGATCCCGCAGCGGCAGCACCGCTGTTGTGTGCCGGTATCACTACGTATTCCCCGCTGCGGTACTTCGACGTCGAAGAGGGCGACACCGTAGGTGTTGTGGGCTTGGGCGGACTGGGTCACATGGCCGTCAAGATCGCCAAGGCCATGGGCGCGGAAGTCACGGTGTTCACTACCTCCGAGTCCAAGTTCGACGCAGCCCGTGAACTCGGAGCCGACCACGTGGTTCTTTCCAAGGACTCCGAGGCCATGGAAGCAGCCAACCGCAGCATCGACGTCATCATCGACACGGTCGCTGCACCCCACGACCTCAACCCCTATTTCCGGACGCTCCGCCTGGACGGTGCCCTCTTCCAGTTGGGCCTTCCTGCCGACGACATGCCGCCGGTCAGCCCCGCCCTGTTGATCCGGCGACGGCTCGCCTACGCGGGTTCGCTGATCGGAGGCATCGCGGAAACACAGGAAATGCTGGACTTCTGTGCCGAACACGGTGTCGCCAGCGACATCGAGATCGTGGGAGCCGAACAACTGAACGAAGCGTACGACCGCATGGTGGCCGGCGACGTGAAGTACCGTTTCGTTCTGGATACCGCAACACTCCAGGAACCATCGGAAAGGGCAGACGCATGAGCACGCTGTTCACCAGGATCATTGACGGGGAGATTCCCGGCCGCTTCGTCTGGAAGGACGATGAAGTGGTCGCCTTCCTGACCATCGCACCGCTTACACAGGGCCACACATTGGTGGTGCCGCGTGAAGAGGTTGACTCGTGGACGCATGCAAGCCCGGAGTTGCTGGCCAAGGTCATGGACGTCGCCCAGAGCATCGGGAAAGTACAGGAGGAGCTCTTTGACGCCAAGCGCGTGGGCGTCCTGATGGAAGGCTTCGAAGTGGAGCACCTGCACGTGCACGTGTGGCCGGCCTACTCCACTGCGGACTTCGAAGTGCACAACGTGGACCACAACCCGGATCCGGCGGTCATGGACGCTACTGCGGTGAAACTCCGTGCAGCCCTGCGGTCTGCAGGGCACGGGGACGCCGTTCCGGCAGACTGAGACCCTTTCAAGAGTTAACCCGGCGGTGCTGAATCAGCGCCGCCGGGTTTCTTGTTGGCGGTTATGCCGGGGCAAGCGCCTGGTTGAGGACGGTACGGATGCGCTTCTCCGACACGGAGTAGGCGGTTCCGAGCTCCACGGCGAACAGGCTGACCCGCAGCTCTTCGATCATCCAGCGCACCCGGGTTAACTCGGTGCCTGCCCGGCGTCCGGGCAGCAGTGCGGAAACGGCGTCGTCGTAGTCGTCTTCGAGGCCTTGCACGACTGCCATGTTGAGGCTGTCGCGTTGGACGTTGCCGGGCAACTTCTCCAGGCGCTTCTCAATGGCCTGCAGGTACCGCGGCATCTGGCTCAGTTGCGCGTAGCCCGTCCGTGCCACAAAACCCGGGAAGACCAACTGTTCCAGCTGGCTCTTCATGTCATTGAGCGCACTGATCAAGGGCAGGCTCGCGTTGGACTTCAGTTCCTTCTGGATGCGGCGGGTGCTCGACAAAATACGCTCGACGACGGCGGTCACCGTGAACACGGTGTCGATCAGGTCTGCCCGGACTACTTCATACAGTGCATCAAACGACTGTCGGTCCCACGGAAGTTCCTGCGGCGTCAACTTATCGATCGCAGCGAGGGCGCAGTCCGCAATCAGGGCGCTGACGGATCCGTGCGGGTTCTGGCTGAACGTGAGCTTCTCCATGTTGCTCAGGTGCTCCAGCACGTAACGGTCGGGGGGTGGAATACGCAATGCCAGGAGCCGGATGACTCCACCGCGCATGGCGGCCTCCTGTTCCGCCCGGGTCTGGAAGACCCGGAGCGCCACGGACTTGCCCTCATCCACCAGGGCGGGGAAACCGGTGACGGCATGGCCCTTGACGGTCCGCGTGACCTGGCGTTCCACTGTGCCAAAATCCCATTCCGTGATGCCGCTCTTCTCTGCCACCGCACCATCACCGGCCGCTGAAGTGCCGGGGGCTGTGTGCTGGCCGGTAGTCGTGCCAGCTGTGCCGGCTCCCGCTCCGTTCTTGGCGCGGGACGTCGTGGCCGGGGTAGCTCCGAGCGACTCGGCAATGGCGCGACGGGTGGCCGGTGCCAGCTTCTCCTGGAGCTCAGCGAGGTCCTTGCCCTCGTCCAGTACCTTGCCTTTGCTGTCCACTACCTTGAAGCTCACGCGCAGGTGTGCAGGGACGGCATCCCAGTTCCACGAGCCCGGAGGTATGACATGCCCTCGCAGCCGGCGCAGTACGAGCTCCAGGGAAGGCTCGAGCTCGTCGGTTGCGGGATCGAAGTCAGCTTCAAGGGCTGCGGTTGCCTGCCTGGCGACGTCCGGTGCCGGAACGAAGTTCTTGCGTACCTGCTTGGGCAGGGATTTGATGAGGGCCGTGACGAGCTCTGCGCGTTGGCCGGGTATTTGCCAACGGAACGGGGCGTCGTCCAACTGGTTAAGGAACAACACCGGAACCTCAGCGGTCACGCCGTCGGACGGGTTGGGAGCCGATCCCGGCGCCACGGGGTGGAACTCGTAGCTCAGGGGGAGTTCAAAGCCCTTGTGCATCCACGTCTTTGGGTACGCGGAGTCATCCAAGGACTCGGCTTCTTCACTCATCAGCAGGGACTGGTCGAAGTCCAGAAGGGCGGGGTCCGATTGGCGGGCGTCTTTCCACCACTTATCAAAGTGCCGTTCGGAAACCACGTCCTTGCCTACGCGGGCGTCGTAGAACTCAAAGAGCGTCTGGTCATCCACCAGGATGTCGCGCCGACGCATGCGCGTTTCGAGTTCTTCGATTTCCTGCAACAGGGCACGGTTACGGTGGAAGAATTTGTGGTGGGTCTTCCACTCACCTTCCACCAAAGCGTGACGAATGAACAGTTCCCGGGACAGTTCGGGGTCGATGCGCCCGTAATTGACCCTGCGGTTGGGAATGATCGGCACACCATACAAGGTGACTTTTTCGTGGGCCAGTACGGCGCCCTGGCGCGAGGACCAGTGCGGTTCGCTATAGGAGCGCTTCACCAGGTCCGGTGCCACCTGTTCGGCCCACAGGGGGTCGAACTTCGCGGCAACGCGGGCCCAGAGCCGGCTGGTTTCCACCAACTCGGCGGCCATGACAAAGGCCGGCGGCTTCTTGAACAGTGCTGACCCGGGGAAGATCGCGAACCGGGTGCCCCGCGCGCCGGCGTATTCGCGCTTGCGCTCATCCAGGAGGCCGATGTGGCTGAGCAACCCTGACAGCAGGCTGATGTGGATGCCCTCATAGTTGCCCACGGGGTCCGCTTCGCGCTTGTTGTCCAGGGTGATGCCCAAAGGCTTGGACATTTGCCGGAGCTGTGTGAAGAGATCCTGCCACTCGCGGACGCGCAGGTAGTTGATGAACTCATTGCGGCACAGCCTGCGGAATTGGGTGGAGGAGAGCTCACGCTGTTTTTCCTGGATGTAATTCCAGAGATTGAGGAAGCCTGTGAAGTCCGAGATCTCATCGCGGAAACGTGCGTGTTTCTCCGCGGCGAGCTGCTGCTTGTCCGTGGGCCTCTCCCTGGGGTCCTGGATGGTCAAAGCCGCGGCGAGGATCATGACTTCCCGGACGCAGCCGCGCTTGCCGGCCTCCACAATCATGCGGCCCAGCCTGGGATCAACCGGCAATTGGGCAAGTTGATGGCCGACGGCGGTCAGGCCACCACCGTTTCGGCCGTTGCCGCCAGCGTCTGCAGGCTTGGAGGCACGCAAGGCGCCGAGTTCGCGGAGGAGAGTGACGCCGTCGTTGATGGCACGTGACTCCGGAGGCTCCACGAAGGGGAAGTTCTCGACGTCCTTTGGACCGCGCGCAACCCCCATTGCTGTCATCTGGAGGATGACGGCCGCGAGGTTGGTACGCAGGATCTCGGGGTCCGTGAACTGCGGACGCGACTCGAAGTCCTCTTCCGAATAAAGACGGATGGCTATGCCTTCGGACACACGCCCACAACGTCCTGAGCGCTGGTTGGCCGAGGCCTGGGAGACGCGTTCGATGGGAAGGCGCTGGACCTTGGTCCGGTGCGAGTACCGGGAGATCCGGGCCGTGCCGGTGTCGATAACATACTTGATTCCCGGTACGGTCAACGATGTTTCGGCCACGTTGGTAGCCAGGATGATGCGCCGTTTGCCGCCCGGGTTGAAGACCTTGTGTTGTTCCTGGAGGCTCAGGCGGGCGAAGAGGGGAAGCACTTCCGCCCCGGCAAGGCGGCGGTTCGTTTGGATACGGCCATTGATGGCCTCTGCAGCGTCACGGATTTCGCGCTCGCCGGAGAAGAAGATGAGGATGTCGCCCGGGGCTTCCTTGGCGAGCTCGTCAACGGCGTCGCACACGGCATCGAGGGGATCGCGGTCCTCTTCGAGCTCGTCGTCCGAATCGTCCTCGTCCCCGCCCGCCGGCTGAGACAGTGGGCGGTACCGGATTTCCACCGGGTAGGTCCGCCCGGAAACTTCAATGATCGGTGCCGGATCTTCATCGGTACCGAAGTGCTTGGCGAAGCGCTGGGGGTCGATGGTGGCGGAGGTGATGATGACCTTGAGGTCCGGGCGCTGGGGAAGGATCCGCTTGAGATAGCCCAGGATGAAGTCGATGTTGAGGCTTCGTTCGTGCGCCTCATCGATGATGATCGTGCTGTATTTCCGCAGGAGTTTGTCCCGCTGGATCTCCGCAAGCAGGATGCCGTCGGTCATCAGCTTGATTTTGGTGGACGCGCCCACCTCGCCGGTGAAACGGACCTGGAAACCCACTTCCTGGCCGATTTCGACGCCAAGTTCGGAGGCTATGCGTTCGGCAACAGTGCGCGCCGCAAGGCGGCGCGGCTGGGTGTGGCCGATCAGGCCCTTGTCTCCAAGGCCTAACTCGAGGCACATCTTGGGGATCTGGGTGGTCTTACCAGAGCCGGTTTCGCCGGCAATGATGGTTACCTGGTTGGCCGCGATGGCCGCCATCAGATCCTCGCGGCGCTCGGATACGGGCAGCTCTGCGGGGTAGGAAATATGAAGTGTCATGGCTGCTGCCAGTCTACTGTGGCTTGGTTCCGGCGTCCGCGACCTCCGACACAGTCCCGGCCGCTGCACGGAGGCGATGGGAAAGGTCCAAGGCGAAGGTCCTGAATTCCTCCGGCTCGATGATCTCGAAATTCATGTCCAGCGAGGCCAGATAGGCCCCCGCTGAGGCCAGGCTGTCCCATCCGGACCGCAGGATCGCGGCCTGGTCGCCGTCGGCCGTTAGGGTCGCGTACTGGGAACTTACGACGGCGGCTACCTCGGCGAGGGGCGCGCGGAGCCGCACGACGACGTCGAACCTGTAGGGCGAACGCGTAATTGATTGCTGTACGTACGCTGCAAGGTCCTCTGCCGGCAACGGCCGTGGAGTGTACTTCCTGCGTTCCGAAGGCAGGGAAGCAAAGCGGTCGGCCCGGAACGTCCGCCAGCCTTCCCGCTCCAGGTCCCACGCCACCAAGTACCAGCGCCGGCCGGTGTCCACCAGCCTGTAGGGTTCCACCAGCCGGCGAGCGGAGTCGCCGTCGGACCTGACGTACTCGAAGGAGATCTGCCGCCTGTCGGATATCGCCGCCGAAACCACCGTTAACTGTTGCGGATCAACTCTTGCTGCATTGGTGGGTAGGGTGGTCACGGCAGCTTTCAATATGGCGAACTTAGGGCGAAGCCGGGAAGGCAGGACCTGTTCCAGCTTTGCCAACGCCCGCACGGAGGCCTCCCCGATTCCCGCCACCGGGCCCGCCGCGACGGAATTCAGGCCCAGGGCGACGGCCAAAGCTTCGTTATCGTCAAGGAGGAGGGGCGGAAGCTGCGCGCCAGCGCCAAGTTGGTAGCCGCCGGCGATCCCGGGGGTGGCGTGAATGGGGTAGCCAAGGTTGCGAAGCTTGTCGATGTCGCGGCGCACCGTCCGTTCGGTGACGCCCATGCGGTCAGCCAGGTCTGGTCCGGTCCATTCCCGGCGAACCTGCAACAGGGACAAGAGTTGAAGGAGCCGGGCCGAGGTTTGGATCATGCAAGCGAATCTAGTCCATGGCCGGGCGATTCCTCAGTAGATGCGCGGATTCCAGTAGGGGCTGCTCGGAACATCGAAAGCGCTCCACGGTTCCTTGGAGTTGATGGGCGGGTTGTGGCCGCGGCCATCCTTCAAGAGGGCTGAAACGGTAGCTGCAACGGCGGTGATGAGGACGATGAAGAGGATGATTCCGAAGATTTCCATGCCTCCAGCCTGCTCCTGTGGCAGGTCAAGAAACAGTGGCAGGAATGCCCCATTTAGATAATTTTCTGCCACACTGGATGTATGTTGAAATCAGTGGCGGTGATCGTTGTTCCCAACTTCTCGATCTTCGAATTCGGCACGGCTTTCGAAGTCTTCGGCATCGACAGGACTGACAGGGACGGCGGAGTTCCGGGCTTCGACTTCCGGGTCTGCGCCCCGGAACCGGGTGATATCCGGATGAAGTCGGGGCTCTCCCTGCACGTGGAGAACGGACTTGAGGCAACCGCGGACGCGGACCTTGTGATCATGACCCCCTTCGGCAGGGACCAGGAGCTGCCCGAGTCCGTCCTGGAGGCCCTGCGCGCAGCACACGAGCGGGGAGCATGGGTCATGTCCATCTGCTCAGGGGCCTACGCGCTGGCCCGCGCCGGATTGTTGGACGGGCGCCGCTGCACCACCCACTGGCACTACTCGCATGACCTTGCAGCGCGCTACCCGGAGATCATCGTGGACGAGAACGTCCTTTACGTCCAGGACGGAACCATCATCACCAGTGCAGGCACGGCTGCGGGAATCGACGCGTGCCTGCATTTGGTCCGGGTTGAACTGGGAGCCAACGTCGCAGCGGCCCTAGCCCGCGACATGGTGGTGCCGCCGCACCGTGACGGCGGACAGGCCCAGTTCATCGACCGCCCCATGCCGCAATGCGGATCAGCGCCCATGGAGGAACTCCTGCGCTGGATGGTGCAGCACCTTGACCAGGAGCACAGCGTCAACGAGCTGGCGGCCCGGCTGCACATGTCCCCCCGGACGTTCGCGCGCCGATTCCGTGCTGAAACCGGAACAACACCCGCCGCATGGCTGAACTCGCAGCGGGTAATAAGGGCCCAGGAACTCTTGGAGAGTACGGAACTGAACATCGACGAAATTGCCCGCGAGGCAGGTTTTGGGCATTCAGTGCTCCTTCGGCACCACTTCACCAAGGTCCTCTCTACCAGCCCACAGAGCTATCGCCGGGCGTTCCGCGGACAGCTGGCCGAGGCAATCTAGGCGTCAGCGCCGACTGCCCGATTTTCCCCGCAACTCCGAGCCCTCCGCCTTGGCGCACTCCACCAGTTCCTGCCACGGACCTGTAATGGCCCGCTCGGGAAGTGTTGCGCGGCGTTGGCCGGCCCGGATTGAGTACATGAAGCGATCCGGTTCGTTCAGCGTGCGGTCCATGCCCTGTGCCTCGTCCCACGGGCACGCCTCAACGATGGGAACCCAACGTTCCTTCTCCTCGGAAGAGATGGCTTCGACGATCCAAACGCGCGTCATCGCTGCGATTCCTCCACTGCGTTGGACGGTGATCTTCATGACCCGGCTGTTTCTCGTTCCACCCTCGGATGCCAGTCACCCGGCGGGTCCGAACACGGCCGTGGGTCCCGCCAACTGACTAAACCTTGACCTTCACAGTGTCCCACGCCTTCAGGACGGCGTCATGCTCCGCGGAGCCCGCACCGTACAGTTCTTCGGCCGTAGCAACCGTGGTCCTGGCGAACTTCCCAAAGGTGCAGGCCGCGGGCAAGGCCCCACTGGTCAGGGTGCCGTACCAGATCTGTCCCGGAGCCTCCCAGGCATTGCCGCCCAGGGTGGCGCTGACCAGGTAGAAGGCCCTGTTGGGGATACCCGAGTTGATGTGCACACCGCCGTTGTCGGCACTGGTCCTGACGTAGGTGTCCAAGGAATCGGGCTGGGGGTCTTTGCCCAGGACGTCGTCGTCGTACGCGGTTCCGGGGGCTTTCATGGAGCGAAGGGCGGCGCCCTGGACCTGATCGGTGAAGAGTCCTTCGCCGATCAGCCAGCTCGCCTGCTCAACCGATTCCTGTTTCGCGTACTGCTCCACGAGGACTCCGAAGACGTCCGACATCGACTCATTGAGGGCCCCCGCTTGGTTGCGGTAGGCGAGATTGGCGGTGTATTGGGTCACGCCGTGGGCCAGTTCGTGGCCGATGACGCTCACGGACTTGGTGAAGCGCTGGAAGATCTGGCCGTCTCCGTCGCCGAAGACCATTTGGCTTCCGTCCCAGAAGGCGTTGTCATACAGCTTGCCGTAATGAACGGACGCGTCGAGGGGGAGACCGGCGCCATCGATGGAGTCCCGGCCGAAGATCTCGCCGTACAGCCGGTGGGTGTTCCCCAAGCCGTCATAGGCCTCATCCGCTGCGGGATCCCCGACGGCGGGGGCGCCTTCTTTCCGGACGAGACGGCCCGGCAGCGTTTCCAGGCTCCCGGCATCGTAGATGGTCCGCTTCGGAGGGCCCGGCTTGGCCTGCCGCGCGCTGGGCGGTGCTTCTGGAAGGGGTGCCGTCCGAAGGGCCTGCAGGCCTTTGACGTGCAGCAAGGATTCCTTGGCCGCCCTGGCAACTGCCCGCAGGCGCGGTTCATTCTGGGCAGCAATCCTGCGGAGCATGTACGGCGGGACGATTGAGCAAATCACGGCAAACCCCTTTGGCTACGGACGAGGACCCTTTGGGATCAGCCTAGGAGCAGGGGCGGACAAAATAGTGTTGGAGGCCCGGCAAGCCCCGAAGTGATAGCGGCTGACCAGGAGACAAAAATACCCCGCCAGCAAGGCTGGCGGGGTATTTCATTGTGCCCTCGATAGGATTCGAACCTACGGCCTTCTGCTCCGGAGGCAGACGCTCTATCCCCTGAGCTACGAGGGCATCCAGGGATCCCTCCGTTGCCGGTGGGACGTCCTAGAGCTTAGCAGCCACTGAGCCGCAAATGAAAACTGCAACACACTTCCTTCAGCAGGTTGTTCAGCAGGTTGTTCAGTACCCCGCGAAAGAGTCCACATGAACCCGTCGTGCACCTGCGCCTCGGGCTGCCGCCCGCAAGGAGTCCACGCTGGAGGGCGAACCGGAGACAAACACCTCACGTTCGGCAATATCCGGCACCAACTCCTTCAGGCGCCCTGCATCGATCCGCGACTTTCCGGCGTCGTGCATGAAGTCCGGGGGAGTGGAGCCGTCCGCGAGCCGGGCAATGACTTTCGCCCGTGAGGCTTCCAACTCGCCTGTTCCGGCCAGCTCGGTGCGGCTTTTGGCGAGGTACAGCACCACCGTGTCCCGACTCCCGCGGGAGTCGGACGCAAGCTGCGACAGGAAAGGCGTGATGCCGATTCCAGCCGCTATCAGCAGGACGGGTTTGCCGGCGTCGTGCGGGAGCAGGAAATCACCGCCCACCGCGGTGGCCGAGACGGTATCCCCGGGGTGGAGCGCCAACAATGCCCTCTTGGCAGTGGACAGCGGCTCTGCCGTGCCGACTCCGAACGTCACCTCCGCCGCACCGGGCGGATTGGTCATGCTGAAGACACGACGGCGGCCCTTCCCATCGGAGCCGGAATGCGGCAGGTTCAACTCCATGAACTGGCCGGCCGCGAACCGGACAGGACGCTGTGGTTCGAACCTGAACTCCGTACTTCCAGGTGTCAAAGGCCGGGAGCCCTTGAAGACCAGCTCCACACCACCCCGCTGGCCAAGGAAGAACGCAATCAGGTTGCCAAGCAGCAGCGCCAGTTCCGGGGAATTCGCGACGAATCCGAGGTTATAGGGGACAGCGAAGACAACACCGACGACGGCGGCAAGCGCCAACTGCTGCCAGCGCCGGGGAGGCAGGGTGAGCGGCTCGGAAAGCATGAAGCCGACAAAAAAGAGCAAAGGACGCTGGGCCAGGGGCTGCCACAGGGCCTGTCCGAACGTCATGCCCCGGTTCAGGAGTTCGGTGGTGATGATGCCGGTGGCGGTTACCATGAACACCGCTGCCATGAGCATCTTCCGGGTGCGGTAAAGGACAACCAGCACCCCGGGCACCAGCAGCCACAGCATCGCCGGTGTCGCAGCCCACCAGGTCGCAATGTTCAGGCCCGTCAGGCCAGTCAGGAAAGCCCCGGCCGCGGCCGGGTTGAAGATGTGCCGGCCACGGAACGCCAGCGCGTACTTGGAAACGCTCGCCAACACGCAGGCCAGTGCCACGCCGGCCATGTCAGCCGCCCCGAACGCCGGCCAGAACAGGAAGTAGAGCAGCAGCCCCGTAATGAGCGAAGACTCCGAGTGCGGCCTGACCCGGAACACCAGGGCCAGCAAGCGGCTCGACAAGTACGTCAAGCCAACGCAGAGCGCCAGGTGCACCAGCATCTCCGGGATACCGAACGTCAGCCAACCCAGCACGTCGAGAACCATGCTGTAGGCCACCAGGATGGCAAGGACCCAGAGAATCAGGCGGTACATCGTGAAGCGGCCCAGCCAGGTATCCAGACGGGACTTAACGGCAATCATGAAAACAGTCTCCCCTCAAATGCCGCCGAATACGTGGCAGCACCAGCCGATGACACCTTGAGCCACGAGAACTCGAACTCATCCTCCAACGGCCCCGGATCCATCATGAACAATGCCGTGGCCAGCGCATCGGCCTCCAAGGCGCTCGCAGCCATGGTCCAGGTGGCAACAGTGGTTTCGATGGGCTGGCCGGTGGCGCCATCGAGTACATGGTGCAGCCCATCGCCCCAGGCTCGCCGGTTGGATGCCGAGGCACACAGCGCGGAGTTGGCCAGTTCCACGGTGCCAATGGCCTGCTTCGGGTTGTAGGGGTGTTCCAAGGCGACAACGATCGGATGCGTACCGGAATGCAGCATGTCGCCGCTGCCGTCCACCAGGAAATCGGTGTGTTCGGCAGCCCGCAGGACGTCGCCCAGAAGGTCAACCAACTGGCCTTTCCCGGCGGCGCCGATATCCAGGACCACCGCTTTGGTAACCATCAGCTCCGTGCCTGTCCACTCAAGGGTGCCTTCCCACGGGGGTGGCGCCTCCGGGCTGCCCTGGCTGGCCAAGGCGTAGTTTGCGTCGTAGCCGAGCCGCTCGAGGCTGCTCCCGATCAGTGGCGTCATCCTTCCACCGCTGAGTCGGTACAGGGCCGCATAGATCTTTTGCAGGTCAGGTGCGTGGTCCGGAAGGGTGATGTGCCCGGGGCCGCGCGACAGGGTGGCCACCAACGAGTCCATCCGGAACCGCGACCACGCCTTGTCGTACGCGGACACGGTGTCAAGCAGTTGGCCCCGGAGCCCAGCACCCAGGGTGTCCGGCGTCGAAATTTCCCACCGTGTACCGATCCCCTCGAAGTCGAACAGGCTCCAGCCAGGGTGCGGCATGGCTGCTACTTGGCCTGGGACTTGATCTGTTGCACGGCATCGTTGAAACCGCCGGACGTCAGCGAGGAGCCAGCCACTTTCGAGACGTTCAGCTCATCGATGTCCTTGCCGACAATCTGGGCTGCGATGCCACTGGCAAATTCGCCTTGGAACTTCTTGGTGTTCGGATTGGAGGGATGGGTTGTGATGTTGACCGCAGTGACCTTATCCGCAGCCAACGTCAGCTCTACGCCTACCGTTTCCTGGCCGTTGGGCGAGGTGTAGGTGCCGTCAGCGCTGTAGGTGCCGTCCTTGTAACCGGATGCCCCGTTGGCTGCGGATCCCTGGGACGAGGGAGCGGTGGTGGAGACCTGGCCACCGTTCTGGGCAGCGGGAGTCTCCACGGCCGGCGATTCGGCCTTGGGGGCGCAGGCCGCAGCCGTCCCGATGATGGAGAGGCCGGCAAATCCAACGTAGAGGCTCTTGCGGAGTGGCGTAGTCATGGTTCTGCTCGTTTCAACTGGGCGTTCGACGGGACCGGTTTGCATTAGGGGCAATGACTGCAAAGTCCTTGCCTGTCCGGGGTGGCCGCTCATGCCGTCCCCTTACGTGTTCATAACGTTGAAATGAGCCTAATGGTTCAGGCTGTGCCGGCCGCCAGCCGGGCCTGTGCAGGGGCTGTGTCAAAAGTATCCACATACGGCAGCCTCAATTCCGCGACTTTGCGGGCCCCCGGTAGGCTAGATCCGTGACTCCCGAAGAACTCTCTGCTGCCATATCCGCCTGCCTCATGGACGCCGTCTCTGCCGGCGAAATCGCGTTGACGGAAACGTCCGTGCCAGACGCCGTGCGCGTGGAGCGACCCAAGAACCGGGACCACGGAGACTGGGCCACCAATATTGCCTTGCAGTTGTCCAAGCAAGCAGGCATGAATCCCCGCGAATTCGCCGGTATCCTCAGTAACCGGTTGCAGGCCATTCCCGGTGTCACGGGCGTGGATATCGCCGGTCCCGGCTTCCTGAACATCACAGTCGATGCTGCTGCAGCCGGCGCCCTGGCCAAGGCCATTGTCGAAGCCGGTTCCAGCTACGGTACAAACCAGGCCCTCGCTGGCCGCGTGGTCAACATGGAATTCGTTTCCGCCAACCCCACCGGTCCGCTGCACATCGGGCACACGCGCTGGGCTGCCCTGGGTGATTCGATTGCCCGCGTCCTGCGTGCTTCGGGCGCAGACGTCACTGCTGAGTACTACATCAACGACGCCGGTTCGCAGATGAACGTCTTCGCCAACTCCGTGCTGTCGCGGCTGCATGGACGGGGAGTCCCCGAAGGCGGGTACCCGGGCGAGTACATCCGGGAACTCGGCGACGAAGTCCTGAGGGCCCACCCGGATGTCCGCGAACTGACGGACGAGGCAGCGCTGCCGGTCATCCGTGCGGCAGCCTACGAGGCCCAGATGGCTGACATCAAGGCCACGCTGGCCGGATTTGGCGTGGAGTTTGATGTCTTCTTCTCCGAGAAGGAACTGCACGACGCCGGTGCGATCGAATCTGCCGTCGCCCGCCTCCGCGAGCAGGGCCACGTGTTCGACGACGGCGGTGCTGTCTGGTTGCGCACTACCGACTTCGGCGACGATAAAGACCGCGTCATGATCCGTGCAAACGGCGAACCGACCTACTTTGCAGCGGATGCCGCCTATTACTTGTCCAAGAAGGACCGCGGATTCACTGAGAAGATCTACCTCCTCGGCGCGGACCACCACGGCTACATCAACCGCCTGAAGGCCATTGCCGCGTGTGCCGGTGACGATCCCGAGGTCAACATTGAGGTCCTGATCGGTCAGCTGGTGTCGGTCAACGGTGCCAAGCTGTCCAAGCGCGCGGGCAACATCATCGAGCTCAAGGACCTGATTTCCTGGCTCGGCAAGGACGCTGTCCGTTACTCGTTGGCCCGCTTCCCCGCAGATTCCCCGCTGACCCTGGACCCGGAACTGTTGAAAAAGCACAGCAACGAGAACCCTGTGTTCTACGTGCAGTACGCGCATGCCCGTTCCCGCGGCACTGCACGGAACGCCGAAGAGGCCGGCGTGGACCGTTCAGTCTTCGATGCGTCGCTGCTGGATCACCCCACGGAAAACGAGTTGCTCTCCTATTTGGGCAGCTACCCGTCCATCGTTGCCAAAGCTGCCGAGCTGCGGGAACCCCACCGGGTGGCCCGCCACCTTGAGGTCATCGCCGGTGCTTACCACCGTTGGTACGACGCCTGCCGGGTCTCGCCCCAGGGTGAGGAACCCGTCCAGGACGTTAACCGCACCCGCCTGTGGCTGAACGACGCCACCAGCCAGGTGCTCGCCAACGGACTCGAACTGCTGGGCGTGTCAGCGCCGGAACGGATGTAGGCCATGAACACCAACGCAGCACATGCTTCTCCGCTCGCTCCTGATTGGCTGGCAGTTCCCGAGAACCTCAACGCCCTGCAGTCGCCCATGTGGGCCGCCGGCGTTGGGAAGAACGACGCCGGTGAGGTCGCCATTGACGGCATTACTGTCAGTGAGCTGAAGGAACAATACGGAACGCCGCTCTTTGTCATGAGCGAGTCGGACTTCCGGTCCCGCGCCCGGGCGTTCAAGGACGCGTTCGACGAAGCTTTCGCGGACATCTGCGGGGGAGTGGACGTCTACTACGCAGGTAAGTCCTTCCTGTGCACCGCAGTGGCCAGCTGGGTGGCCGACGAGGGCCTCCGCCTGGACACCTGCTCCGGCGGTGAACTTGCGGTCGCTGCACGTGCGGGGATCCCGGGTGCCAACCTTGGCCTGCACGGCAACAACAAATCCGACGCGGAAATCAACCGTGCCTTGGATATGTCCCTTGGCCGGATCGTGGTGGACAGCCTCGACGAACTGGAACGGGTGGCAAAGATCGCCTCCAGCCGGGGCGAAACAGCCAAAGTCATGTTGCGGCTGACCCCTGGCGTTCACGCCCACACCCACGAATTCATCGCCACGGCCCACGAGGACCAGAAGTTCGGCCTCTCGATGGCAGGCGATTCCACCGACGAAGCCGGGCTCTCGGCAGCAGAAGAGGCCGTGGCTGCTGCCACCGCCTACGACAGCATCGAACTGCTGGGCTTGCACTGCCATATCGGCTCACAGATTTTCGAGCCTGACGGCTTTGCCTTGGCAGCGGAGAAACTCCTGGGATTCCTTGCTGCCATGCAGGCGAAATACTCCATCAACCTTCCCGAGCTGGACCTCGGCGGCGGTTACGGCATCGCCTACACGCCGGTGGACACTCCCCGGCCGCCTGCCGAGATCGCGCAAGCCATGGCCGACGTCGTTCGTTCCACGTGTGCCGCACTGGGCATCACCGCACCCCGGATCTCCATCGAACCAGGCCGCGCGATCGTGGGGAGCAGCACCTTCACCCTCTACGAGGTTGGCACGCTCAAAACGGTCCGCGTCGACGTCCCGGAGGGCGAAACGGAGGACAAGAACGTTACGTATCCGCGGCGCTATGTGTCGGTGGACGGCGGGATGAGCGACAACGCCCGTCCGGTGCTGTACGACGCGGATTATTCGGCAATTTTGGCTTCACGCGACTCCACGGCCGTTCCGCAGCTGTCCCGCGTAGTGGGCAAACATTGCGAGAGCGGCGACATAGTTGTTAGAGATGTATATCTGCCCGCGGATGTGGCAGCCGGTGATTTGCTCGCAGTACCGGGTACCGGCGCCTACTGCTGGGCCCTCTCCAGCAACTACAACTACCTGGCCCGGCCTGGCGTTGTCGCTGTACGCGACGGAGCCGCCCGGCTGATTGTCCGCGGGGAAACCGAAGAAGATCTCTTGAACCGCGACATGGGAGTGGCGAATGTCTGAAGTGCAAACCTTGAAGGTGGCCCTGCTGGGCTGTGGCAACGTTGGGGCCCAGGTTGCGCGGATTCTGATTGACGACGCCGAAGCTTTGGCTGCCCGCACCGGAGCCCGTCTGGAACTTTCGGGCATTGCCGTGCGCACCATCGATGCACCCCGCGACGTCGAGCTGCCCCGCGAACTGTTCACTACCGATGCCGACACCCTGGTCAAGGATGCGGACCTCGTCATCGAGCTCATGGGCGGCATCGAGCCCGCCCGCTCCTTGATCCTGACGGCCATCCAGAACGGTGCCTGCGTGGTTACCGGCAACAAGGCATTGCTCGCCCAGGACGGCCCCACTCTTTATGAAGAGGCTGACAAGGCAGGCGTCCAGCTCTCGTATGAAGCGGCCGTTGCGGGAGCGATTCCCATCCTGCGTCCCATCCGCGACAGCCTGTCAGGCGACCGCATCACCCGTGTCCTGGGCATCGTCAATGGCACCACCAACTTCATCCTCGACCAGATGGACACCACAGGCGCACAGTTCGCTGACGCCCTCGCCGAAGCCCAGCGGCTCGGGTACGCAGAAGCGGATCCTACTGCCGACATCGAAGGACACGACGCCGCGGCCAAGGCTGCCATCCTCGCGTCCCTTTCCTTCCACACGCGCTTCTCCCTGGACGACGTCTACTGCGAAGGCATCACGAAGGTCAGCGCTGCGGACATCGCTTCGGCCAAGGAAGCGGGCTTTGTCATCAAGTTGCTCGCCATTGCCGAAAAGATCGAATCTTCGGATAACGGCAGCGGCATTTCGGTGCGGGTCCACCCCACCCTCCTGCCCCGCGAGCACCCGCTGGCTGCAGTTCGCGGTGCCTTCAACGCGGTGTTCATTGAGGCCGAAAACGCTGGGGAACTGATGTTCTACGGCCAGGGTGCGGGGGGTACCCCCACAGCCTCTGCCGTTTTGGGCGATCTGGTCTCCGCGGCCCGCCGACTCGTGCTGGGCGGCCCGGGTCGTACGGAAACCACCACAGGCCATGTCCCTGCGCTGCCCGTCGATGCATCCAACACGAGCTACTACATTGGCCTGGACGTCGCCGACCAGGCCGGCGTCCTGGCCCGCATCGCGCACATCTTTGCCGAGCACGCCGTGTCCATCGAGACAATGCGCCAGACAATCCACCGCGACGCTGCCTCCAAGGTCGAGTCGGCGGAGCTGAAAATCGTGACGCACCGTGCATCCGAAGCTGCACTCGCAGCAACCGTCGAGGCCGTGAAGGGCCTTGACGTCATCAATTCTGTGACATCCGTACTGCGGGTAGAAGGGGTCTAAGTGGCTCACCAATGGCGCGGAGTAATCCGCGAATACGCTGATCGTTTGCCCGTAACGGAAGCCACCAAGGTCATCACCCTCGGCGAGGGCGGTACGCCGCTCGTCCACGCGCAGAAGCTCTCCGAGCTCACGGGCTCCGAGGTATACCTCAAGGTGGAGGGCATGAACCCCACGGGTTCCTTCAAGGACCGTGGCATGACCATGGCCATGACTGCGGCCGTGGAAGCCGGCGCGAAGGCCGTTGTCTGTGCCTCCACCGGCAACACCTCCGCTTCTGCGGCTGCCTACGCAACCGCGGCGGGACTCAAGTGCGCAGTGCTTGTCCCCGAAGGTAAAATTTCCATGGGCAAGCTGAGCCAGGCCATCGCGCATGGCGCCACCTTGCTTCAGGTGGATGGCAACTTCGACAACTGCCTGGACATCGCCCGCAAGCTCGGCGAGGCTTACCCGGTGTTCCTGGTGAACTCCGTCAATCCGGCACGTATCCAAGGCCAGAAGACCGGTGCTTTCGAAGTTGTTGACTCGCTGGGTGACGCTCCCGACATCCACGTGCTGCCCGTCGGCAACGCCGGCAACATCAGCGCCTACTGGAAGGGCTACAAGGAGTACTCCGCACCGTTTGAGAGTGCCAACGGAACGCTTCCCGCCGTCTCCACCAAGACCCCGATCATGTGGGGCTTCCAGGCAGCAGGTGCCGCGCCCTTCGTGGCAGGGCACCCCATCACCGAGCCTGACACCATCGCCACTGCCATCCGCATCGGCAACCCGGCATCGTGGGATACCGCTGTCGCGGCCCGTGACGAATCAGGCGGACTGATCGAGGCAGTCACCGATGACGAGATCCTGGCGGCCCACCGTTGGTTGTCCGCCAAGGAGGGTGTCTTCGTCGAGCCCGGCTCAGCCGCTGGTGTTGCCGGCCTCATCAAGAAGCACGCGGCCGGCGAGGTTCCTTCGGGAAAGACCATCGTCATCACGGTCACCGGACATGGCCTCAAGGATCCGCAGTGGGCACTTCGCACCGAAGATGGCAGTGATGTCCAGCCCGTCAAGGTGCCGAACGACGTCGTCACCGTTGCCGCGGAACTGGGACTGGAAGAAAACTAAGAGTGGAATCAACGCAGCCCACCGCGACCGATCGTGCACTCGTCGCGGCAGGCCAGCGGCTGACCGTCAAGGTCCCCGGTACGAGTGCCAACCTGGGCCCCGGTTACGACAGCCTTGGCTTGGCCCTGTCCATCTATGACACTTTGACGGTTGAAACCCTTGGCACCGGAGAGCTCGAGTTCGAGCTCTCCGGTGAGGGGGCAGATACCCTCCCCCGCGATGCCAGCCATTTGGTGGTGCGGGCGATCGACCTGGCGCTGGATCGCCTTGGCTTTCAGCGCTCGGGCCTGAAAATTACGGCTGAAAACGTCAATCCCCATGGCCGGGGGCTCGGTTCGTCCGCGTCGGCTGTTGTGGCGGCAGTTACTGCTGCCAACGCCTTGGTTCCGGAGGAATCCCGGCAGGGCCTCGACTGGGTCCTCCAGTTGACCAGTGAGATCGAAGGTCACCCGGACAACGTCGCACCGGCGATTTTCGGCGGACTGGCGCTGTCATGGCAGGACAGCGAGCAGTACAGCAGCACCCGCGCCGATGTGGCGCCCGAGGTTATCCCCGTGGTGGCTGTGCCCGACTACGAGCTGTCCACGGAAACTGCCCGCGGACTGCTTCCTGCATCCGTTGGCCATCACGCGGCAGCCATGAACTCCGGACGCGCAGCCCTGCTCATCCACGCTCTGACAGCGCAGCCTGAGTTGTTGCTGCCGGGCACCGAAGACTACCTTCACCAGAGTTACCGGGCCCAGGCCATGCGTCCCAGTGCGGACCTCATTGCGGCGCTCCGTTCCGCCGGACATGCAGCTGTCGTCTCGGGCGCCGGACCCACCGTGATGGTGCTGGCCCATGGCGAACAAGAAGCCGCGGTTGTTACTGAATTCATCGAGGCGTACACGGCGTCCAACACACCCGACGTCGGTTGGCGTGTGATGACGCTGGCTGTAGACGTTCAAGGTGCTAGAGTGGAAGTGCACCGCCGGTAAAACCGCGGGCAGTTCCCTGATTTTGGATTGCGGCACCTTTGCCGTACCTTTCGTCAACTGTGCCAACGTTGGTGGTGCCGTCTCTTTCCGGCCTCAGGTGCCGCAGATCTTTCTCTGTTCCTGATCAATTGGCCGGCTGTCCGGGTAACTGGATCCAGTGATGACGATCAGTATCCGGCCCTGGTGGCCACAATCCATCAGGCACGGCCAAATCGCAGGCTGCAGATCTGAACTGCAGCCCAGAACAAATCATCGCGTCCAGCTCTCGCTCTGGACGCCGTCGAGGGGGAAGGATCCTTCGTGACAGAAACCACTGAGCTGTCTTCAGCTGTGGACACAACATCTTCTGCTGCCGAGTCGTCAACGGCAGCAACCACCAAGAGCAGCGGGCTTGCGGGCCTTAAGCTTGCCCAGCTTCAGGCTCTCGCGAGCCAGCTGGGCATTTCCGGGGGATCGCGCATGCGCAAGGGGGACTTGGTCACGGCCATTTCGGCCCACCGCGCAGGTACTTCCACCACGAAGGCTCCCGCCAAGGCCTCAGCCCCGGTCAAGGCCAACGCTGCCGTAGCCAAGGAAGCTCCGGCTGCGGAGGTCAAGGCCTCGGACAACGGCGCCTCTGCCGAGTCGGCTGAAGCCCCGGCCCAGGAAGCCCCGCGTGCCCGTGGACGTGGTCGAAGCCGCCGCGCCACCAGTGACGGCGTCGTAGCGGCGGCTGAAGCCGCATCGGCTCCGGCCGAGCCCGTAGCTGCACCGGTTGCTGATGCACCTGCTTCAGTGGAAACGCCGGAGGCAGGCACTGAACGCCGCCAGCCGCGCACCCGTAACCGCCGCCGTGGCGAAGCAGCCGCAGCCCCCGCTGAGGCACCGGAGGCTCCGGCCGCTGAGCAGCGCACCGATCAGCGCGAACAGCGTGCCGACCGCACCGAGCAGCGCGAACAGCGCGGCGACCGCACCGAGCAGCGCGAACAGCGCGGCGACCGCACCGAACAGCGGGAGCAGCGCACTGAACAGCGCGAGCAGTCCGATTCCGGCGAGCAGCGCGACCGCCGCGACAACACCCGTGGCCGCCGCGATGACAACAACGACGGCGAAGACACGGGCAACCGTCGTAACCGCCGGAACCGTCGTGACCGCAACGACCAGAACGACCGCAGCGATCGCCGCGGCGGTCAGGACAGTCGTGACGGGAACACCCGCAGCGACCGTTTCCGTGACCGCAACGAACGCCGCCGTGGCCGCGCCCAGGGACCGGACGTTGACGACGTCGAGGTCACCGAGGACGATGTGCTGCTGCCCGTAGCCGGCATCCTGGACGTCCTGGAGAACTACGCGTTCATCCGTACGTCCGGTTACCTCCCCGGTGCCAACGACGTCTACGTTTCGCTGGCACAGGTCAAGAAGTACAACCTCCGTAAGGGCGACGCCGTCGTGGGTGCCATCCGCGCACCGCGTGATGGCGAAGACCGCAGCCAGCAGTCCGCCCGCCAGAAGTTCAACGCGCTTGTCCGCGTCACTTCCGTCAACGGCAAGACTCCCGAAGAGCTCAAGGACCGCGTCGAGTTCGCAAAGCTCGTTCCGCTGTACCCGTCCGAGCGCCTCCGCCTGGAAACCGACCCCAAGAAGATCGGCCCGCGTGTCATCGACCTCGTGGCTCCGATCGGCAAGGGCCAGCGTGGCCTGATTGTCTCCCCGCCCAAGGCTGGTAAGACCCTCATCCTGCAGTCCATCGCCAACGCCATCACCACCAACAATCCTGAGGTCCACCTCATGATGGTGCTCGTTGACGAACGTCCCGAAGAAGTCACGGACATGCAGCGCACAGTCAAGGGTGAGGTCATTGCCTCCACCTTCGACCGTCCCGCAGACGACCACACCACCGTTGCCGAGCTCTCCATCGAGCGCGCCAAGCGCCTCGTGGAAATGGGCATGGACGTGGTAGTCCTCCTGGACTCCATGACCCGCCTGGGCCGCGCCTACAACCTGGCAGCACCGGCCTCCGGCCGCATCCTGTCCGGTGGTGTCGACTCCGCAGCTCTGTACCCGCCCAAGCGCTTCTTCGGTGCTGCCCGCAACATCGAAAACGGCGGCTCGCTCACCATCCTGGCAACGGCTCTCGTGGAGACCGGCTCCAAGATGGACGAAGTGATCTTCGAAGAGTTCAAGGGCACCGGCAACATGGAGCTCCGCCTGTCCCGCCAGCTGGCTGACAAGCGAATCTTCCCGGCTGTGGACGTCAACGCGTCCGGCACGCGCCGCGAAGAGAACCTGCTCTCGCCTGAAGAAGTCAAGATCATGTGGAAGCTGCGCCGCGTCCTCTCCGGACTGGAGCAGCAGCAGAGCCTTGAGCTGCTGACCAACAAGATCCGGGAGACACAGAGCAACGTCGAGTTCCTCATGCAGGTTCAGAAGACGACGCTCGGAGCGAAGTCGGATAACGACAAGTAGCTGTGCTCTAACCGCTCAAAATATGCCGGCCCCGCCCCTACGCCGGGTAGCTTCCGATCTGCGATCGGAAGCTACCCGGCTCCGGCAGGCCCGAAGCCACTCCCTGGCCGGCATATTTTGAGCGGTCTTTGTTTAAGGAATCCTTGGCCCGACACCACGTGAGGTCAGAGACGGCCCAGTGGGCCCCCAAATGGGCTGTGCGTGACCACACGATGCAGTTATTAGACTTGTAGAAGTCGAAAGAGGTTTGAGAATGTTTGAGTCCGTACAGGGATTGCTTGATGAGCATGCTGCTATTCAGGCGCAGTTGAGTGATCCTGCCGTTTACGCTGATCAGTCTGCGGCCAGGAAGTTGGGGCGGCGGTCTGCTCAGCTTCAGGGCATTGTGGAGGCTTACAACAAGTGGCGCGGGCTCAACGATGATCTTGAGGCTGCCAAGGAGATGGCTGACGAGGATCCCGAGTTCGCCGCTGAAGTAGTGCAGTTGGAAGAGCAGATCCCCGCCGCTGAGGAGCGTCTTCGCCGGCTGCTGATCCCGCGTGATCCTGATGATGCCCGCAACGTGATCCTGGAAGTCAAGGGTGGCGAAGGTGGCGATGAAGCTGCGTTGTTCGCCGGCGACCTCCTGCGCATGTACATGCGCTACGCCGAATCCCGTGGCTGGAAGACCGAAATGATCTCGGCCACCGAATCTGACCTCGGTGGTTACAAGGACGTCTCCGTCGCGATCAAGGGAAACTCCAACGATCCCGCTGAAGGTGTCTTCGCCAGGTTGAAGTTTGAGGGCGGCGTCCACCGTGTGCAGCGCGTTCCCGTGACCGAATCGCAGGGTCGTATCCACACCTCCGCTGCAGGTGTCCTGGTTCTTCCCGAAGTGGATGAGCCCGAAGAGCTTGAAATCAACCAGAACGACCTCAAGATCGACGTTTACCGTTCTTCAGGTCCCGGTGGCCAGTCCGTGAACACCACTGACTCCGCCGTCCGCATCACCCACTTGCCCACGGGCATTGTTGTGGCGATGCAGAACGAGAAGTCGCAGCTGCAGAACCGTGAAGCCGGCATGCGCGTTCTTCGTGCCCGGCTCCTTGCCCACCAGCAGGAGCAGATCGACGCCGCCAACTCGGAACAGCGCAAGTCGCAGATCCGCACCATGGACCGTTCGGAGCGCATCCGCACGTACAACTTCCCGGAAAACCGGATTGCGGACCACCGCACGGGTTATAAGGCCTACAACCTAGATGCCGTGATGAACGGCGATCTTGAGCCCGTCATCCAGTCGGCCATTGAGGCTGACGAACAGGCGCGCCTGGACGCCATCGGCGAATAGCACCCTGCCGCACTCCAACAGCAGAGTAGATCCATGACGTTTTACCCAGGCCAGAGCCTCGCGGACGCAGTTCGCGAGGCTACTGCCATTCTTACCGAGGCGGGCGTGCCCACGCCGCGCGTGGACGCGGAACTTCTCGCGGAGCACCTCCTGGGAGTCGGCCTTGGCCGTCTTCGCGCGATGCTCCTCGGCAGGGATCCTGCGCCTGAAGGCTATGCGGACCTGGTGGCCGAACGTGCCGGGCGGGTGCCGTTGCAGCACATCACCGGCGTCGCGTATTTCCGGTACCTTGAACTGCGCGTTGGCCCCGGTGTGTTCATACCCCGGCCTGAAACGGAATCGGTGGTCCAGTTGGTCATCGACCACCTGGCAGGAATGCCACATCCCAAAGTAGTGGACCTTGGCACCGGATCCGGCGCGATCGCCGGCTCGATTGCCCACGAGGTCCCGGGTGCCGAAGTCCACGCGGTTGAGTTCAGTACTTTTGCGCACGCGTGGGCCGCGAAGAACCTGGAACCCTTGGGGGTCACGCTCCTGCAGGGTGATCTCAGAGATGCGCTGCCCGAACATAACGGAACCTTCGACGTCGTCGTTTCCAACCCCCCGTACATCCCGGCGGAGGCGATACCCACAGAACCGGAAGTTGCACTCCACGATCCACCCGAGGCACTGTACGGTGGGGGAGCGGACGGCATGGAACTCCCGACGGCGGCAGCAGCCTCTGCGGCGCGGCTCCTGAAACCAGGCGGCTACTTTGTGATGGAACACGCTGAAGTCCAGGCGGCGTGGATCGCGGGGATGCTCCGGGGAACGGGACGTTGGAATGACGTCACCACGCACTTTGACCTGAACGGCAAGGAACGTGCCACCAGCGCAGTGCTGGCAAGCGCCGCTCCTGATGAGTGAAAGAATAGGGCTGTGACCACAACCTACAATTGCACTTCCGATGACCAGCGGACTGAAGGCCTTCAGCACGCCCAGCGCGCCATCAGCGAAAAGAAGTGCATCGTGCTTCCCACTGACACTGTTTACGGCATTGGTGCGGACGCCTTTTCACCCCTGGCCGTCACCCTGCTGCTCGCTTCCAAGGGCCGCAGCCGCCAGATGCCTCCGCCGGTGCTGATTCCCCGGATCAATGCCCTGGATGGGCTGGCCACCGATGTACCGGCGGATGCCCGGGCACTCGCGCAGGCTTTCTGGCCCGGTGGACTGACCCTCATTCTGCACGCCCAGCCATCCCTGGACTGGGATTTGGGCGATACCAAAGGCACCGTAGCCCTCAGGATGCCAGACGACGAGATCGCATTGGACCTCCTGAGCCTGACCGGCCCGCTCGCAGTCTCCTCCGCCAACCGCACAGGCCAGGAGGCGGCCCAGACAGCTTCCGAGGCCCGCCTCCAGCTGGCTGAATCGGTGGAGGTCTACCTGGAAGGCGGGTTCCGGCCCGTCAAGGGCACCGCAGCGCTGCCGTCCACGATCGTCGATGCCACGTCCACGCCATTCCGTGTGGTTCGCCAAGGCGCCATCGAGCTCGAACGCCTGCGCGAAATCGTTCCGTCCATCCTTGGTTTTGGGGAAACCCTCGGGGCTGAGGTCCCGGGACCGCAGGCCGAACCCGAGGAAACCGCCTCCGGTGACGCGCAGGCGGACGTATCGGAACCTGCCGCCGTCGAACAGGGACCTGCGGCCGACATCGCGGAACCAGGCGCTCCAGTCCAATCCAAGCCCGAATGATTCCCGACCGCCAACGCGTCCCCGTCCTTGACGTCGACGCCACTCCGCTGCGCGTTGATGAGCTCATCAATGCCATGGGCGGCCTCATTGCAGCGGGCACCACCGCCACGGTGCTGGGTCACAACCTCCACAGCATTACGCTTTTCCACTCCTGCCCGGAGTTCCGCTCCCTCTACCGGGACAGTTCCATTGTCCTGCTGGACGGCGCGCCCGTGGCCTTGCTGTGGGGCCTGGCCCACAGGAAGCAATTACATCCACTCGGCCAAGGAGCCATGGCCTACCGGCTTGGGTCAATGGATTGGATTCCTGACCTCGGGAAAGTGCCCGGCTTGCAGCGCGTGGCAGTGGTTGGTGCTGGTCGTGAGGCCAACACGAAGGCCGTCATGCGGTTGCGGTCCATTGCGCGCGGCGTAACCGTTGACGGAATGCCGGGTGAAGACTGGGATGGCGCCACGGAGGCCGCCGTAGTGAACTGGCTCAGCGACTTCCGTCCCCAGCTGGTGCTCCTGGGTTTGGGGATGCCCCTTCAGGAAGCTGTCCTCCGGCGACGACTCGCGGAGTTGCCACCGGCTGTGTACTGCGCAGTTGGAGGGGCCATTGAACAGGTTGCAGGCGTCCAGAAACTTGCTCCGCGCTGGCTGGGGCGCCTGGGCCTGGAATGGGCCTGGCGACTGCTGCTCCATCCGGGGCGGGTTGCCTACAGGGTATTTGTTGAACCGTGGAAGCTGGCAGGCCTCTTGATTCGCCGCCGCTTCCAACCATCCAAGACCGAAGGCCAGTGAATGACCTCCCAACCCATTGTGGTCGCCGTCGTGGTGACCTATAACCGGCGTGAACTTCTCCTGACAACCTTGGCGGGGATCGCCTCTGGCACCCGGGTGCCGGACGTCGTCGTCGTCGTCGACAACGCCTCCACGGACGGAACAGCGGAGTTCCTGCGGACCTACCAGGGGCCGGTGACCACGGACGTGGTGACGTTGAATACCAACGTAGGCGGCGCAGGAGGCTTCGCAGTCGGCATGGAACGCGCAGTCCTTGACCATCGCGCAGACCACGTGTGGATCATGGATGACGACACTGAGCCCCAGCGCCCGGCGCTGCAGGAAGCACTGGACCTTGCCCAGGCATATGGGCAGGACACAGGAGACGTCCCTGGTTTCATCGCCAGCCGCGTGGTGTGGACTGATGGTCGCGACCATCCCATGAACCGCATGCGCCCCCGGATGGGCGCAAGCGAAGAATCCCGAAGCGCCGCTGCCCGACTCGGTGCCACGCAAATCCGCAGCGCTTCGTTCGTTTCGGTCCTCATCCAAGCAGCGGAAATCAGGCGCCACGGACTGCCCATAGCGGACTACTTCATCTGGAACGATGACCTGGAGTACACCGCCAGGGTTTCCCGCAAGGGCATCGCACTGAGCACCAACGCGTCGGTTGCCAACCACCACACGAAAGTCTTTGGTGACGCCGGCGCCGACCCGGGCCCCCGCTTCTATTACGAGGTGCGCAACAAGGTGTGGGTCTACACGCGGTCCAACGCACTGGCGCCGTGGGAAAAGGTGCTCTTCACCGGTGCTTCACTGAGAAACTGGACCCGGACGATCATCGCTTCCAAGAACCGGAAAGTACTGTTGGCAGGACTTTTCAATGGCCTCCGGGACGGCCTTAAGGCCCCGCGACCCAACGCCGAAGTGTTGGCCGGTATCTACGCGCTGCGTGATGTCCGGCAGCCCGTCCGGCAGTAAAAAAGCGGTGCTAAGGCAGCTAAACAACTTGGGGTACTGCGGCTGCGTCACAGGCTGGTCACGGCCGATGGCATTAGTATCGTGACAAGAGTCCACGAAAATCCCGCAACATTCGGCAGAGCCGGTGCAGGCATGGCGACGGAGTAGTTCCATTTATCCACAGACAGAATTCCACACCTTGAGCTGCCCGGGATTCCCCGGCATCCAGGCGGGGATCCGGCCACGTTCGCTGACAAGCGCTTCCGATCCAACCGGCGGACAACTTCCGGGAGCCGCAGCATGATCATGTATCTGCTGATGGCGCTTACGGCTGCCGTGGTGTCCTACGCGGGGACGTGGGGCGCACGCGTGGCAGGGAACAAGCTGCGGCTCTACCGGCCCATCCGGAGCCGCGACATGCACTCCGTGCTGATTTCCAAGCTGGGCGGCCTGGGCATTTTCGCCGGCTTCTTCGTCGCGTTGGTTGTTGCCAGCAATTCCTTCTTCGTCAGGGACATTTTCAGGCACAACGATGCTCCATGGGGGATTCTCGCGGGCGCCGTCGTCATCGTGGCGGTTGGAGTTGCGGACGACATCCTGGACATTCGCTGGTGGATCAAACTGCTGGGACAAGGAGCGGCTGCGCTCATTGTGGCTGTCTGGGGAGTCCGGATGTCCGTCGTCCCGTTCATCCCCGAACCGATCTTCCTGGGCTCCGAGGTGGTCCAGATTGTCCTCACCGCGGGCCTGATTGTCACCACCATGAACGCTGTGAACTTTATCGACGGGCTCGATGGACTGGCAGCAGGGGTCGCAACCATTGGCGGGGGAGCGTTCTTCCTCACCGCCTACTGGGTCCACCGCAACAACCCCTCCACCGACAATTCAGACCTGGCGACACTCCTGATGGCCATCCTGGTCGGCAGCTGCATCGGCTTCCTGCCCCATAACTGGTTCCCGGCAAAGATCTTCATGGGGGATTCGGGAGCCATGCTGATCGGGCTGCTCATGGCATCCGCCGGCGTCGTGGCGACGGGACAGATCGGGTCCGGCCTCTACGACCGCGCCAACGGTATCCCCACAGTGGTTCCCATCCTCCTGCCCTTCGCGGTCCTGTCCCTTCCACTCCTGGATCTGGGAATGGCGGTGATCCGGAGGACGGCAAGGGGACAGTCACCATGGTCCGCCGACCGTGGGCACCTCCATCACAAGCTGGTCGACCTGGGGTACTCGCACCGCACCGCCGTCGTCATGCTGTATGTGTGGACCTGCATCCTTGCGTTCGGCGGCGTCGCCTTCGCGGTCTTCCCGTGGCAGGTGGTACTCATCGTTGTCATCGCGGCAGCGCTCGTCATGGCGGCAGTCACGGCGTGGCCCTACTTCACCCGGAACTCGACGCGGCCGGGGGAGCAGTAGATGAAGTCTGGTTAGAGTCACAGTTCTATCTCATGTAGAATTCTTACTGCGGACAGTCACTCGCCCGTAAATCCCCCTTTGAGAAGATGGCACCTGTGCCACAAGGATTGGTATCCCCATGACATCCAACGCCGAAACCGGACGACCGTCCGGTAAACGTGGTGTTGGATCTGTTGGCGGCCAGTCTTCGTTGTGGCTCCGGTTGCTCATGCTCAGTGCCGCAGCAGCGGTGGCAGCAACAGCCATAACCTGCGTCATCGCGGCCTTCATGAACGGCGGGCAGGGCGCTCTTTCAGCAGCGTTTGGCTCCGCCTTGGTCATGCTCTTCTTCGGAATCAGCCTCCTGATCGGCCATTTTGTTGGCCGTGACAACCCTTCCGGCGCAGTCGGGCTCTTTGTTGCCACGTATTTCATCAAAGTGATCGGATTCGCCGTGGTGCTCTTTGTGCTCGGCGCTCCGGACTGGCTCCACCACCGCTGGTTCCTGATTGGTGCTGTGGTTGCCGTTGTCTTCTGGCAGGCTGCAGAAATCTACGGCTTCAGCAAGGCCCGCCTCCAGATCTACAACGACCCAGCCGAGCAGAAGGATGGTCCGGATGTCTCCGCGTAAGCGCTATTCACGCCCGTCCCTTACTGCCCAGCAGCCTGCCAGCGGCAACGAAACCGGCAACGACGGAAACGACGGCGGATATAACGCCGGTATGGCTGTCTTCAGCTACATCATTGGCGGGATCATTGTCTGGAGTTTGGTAGGCTGGGGTCTGGATAATCTGTGGGGGACCCGCTGGATTGTGCTCCTTGGCGCTCTGCTGGGAGCCGCAGGAGGGTTCTATCTTTCCCATATGCATGGCCTCACCAGGCAAAGCACCACTCCTGGCGAGAGTAACGCAGACAGCGGTCCGTCCACGGACGGGGACAGTAATGCCAAATAATTTCACACGGATGACGAATGCGTCCAACGCGTCCGGACTCCAACCAATGCCCAATGATGGACACAGCAGAGAGGAAACGCGTTGATCGCGCTTGCGCTCCCCGCCCAGGATTCGGGGTCCTTCACCCCACCCGGAATCGACGAAATGCACCTGCCGGCAATCCTGCCTTGGGGTGCGCACGATGGCTTCTCCAAGCAGATGCTGCTGGTGATCCTATCGGTCGTCATTATTGCTACATTCTTTATCCTCGCTGCACGTAAGCAGCAGCTGGTTCCCGGCAAGCTGCAGTTCGCAGGCGAGATGGCCTACGGCTTCGTCCGCAACAGCATCGCCAAGGACATCATCGGCGGCAAGGACTTCATCAAGTATGTCCCGCTGTTGTTCAGCTTGTTCTTCTTCATTTTGGTCAACAACATCTATGGCGCGATCCCCGTCATCCAGCTGCCAAGCTTCTCCCACGTTGGTGGAGCGTACGTGCTGGCAGGCATCGTCTTCTTCACCTGGATCGCAATCGGTGTCAAGAAGAACGGCCTGAAATACTTCAAGCTCGCAACCGTGCCGTCGGGAATCCCGTGGTACATCCTGCTGATCGTCGTACCGATCGAAATCATCTCCAACTTCCTGGTCCGCCCCGTCACGCACAGCCTCCGTCTGTTCGCGACCATGCTGGCCGGCCACCTGATCGTGATGCTTGCCGGTTCCGGCATCGAGTTCCTTGTCATGCAGGAGAACGTACTGCTCAAGGGTGCATCGGTCCTGGTTCTGGTTGGTGCGATCGCCATGTACATGCTCGAGGCCCTGATCATGGCCCTGCAGGCATACGTGTTCACTTTGCTGACCGCGATCTACATCGAAGGCGCCCTGCACGCCGACAGCCACTAAGGCTCACAACACTTCCCCTTGCGGGGATGAAGCAACCCAAACAACCTGCCGCACGGGCGGCATCTTGAAAGGAAGAAAAAATGGAAGGCACCATCAACGGCTCCCTCAACCTCATCGGCTACGGTCTTTCGGCCATCGGCGGTGGTATCGGTGTGGGTCTCGTGTTCGCCGCTTACATCAACGGTGTTGCACGTCAGCCGGAAGCTCAGCGTGTGCTGCAGCCGATCGCGTTCCTTGGTCTGGCACTGACTGAAGCTCTTGCCATCCTCGGCCTGGTCTTCGCTTTCGTTCTTTCCTAGTCCTTAGAACCAAGCGAATCCCAAGCACGAGTAGATAGGACGGGTGAAATATGAATCAGCTGATCATCTCAGCCGCCACTGAAGGCGAAAAGGGCACCAACCCGCTCGTTCCCAATATCTGGGAAATGGGTGTCGTCCTCGTTGGCTTCGCAGTCCTCCTGTACATCGTGGTCAAGTTTGTTGTCCCGATGTTCGAGAAGACCTTCGCGGAGCGCGCCGAAGCGATCGAAGGTGGCATTGCCAAGGCCGAGGCGGCACAGGCGGAAGCATCTGCAGCACTCGAAGAGTACAAGCAGCAGCTCACCGATGCCCGCGCCGAAGCCAACCGCATCCGCGAAGAAGCACGTGCCGAAGGCGCCCAGATCCTCGCGGACCTGAAGGCCAAGGCCGCTGCCGAGTCTGCCAGGATCACCGAGCAGGCACACGCCGCTATCGAATCGGAGCGCCAGGCAGCAGTTGTCTCGCTCCGCTCCGAGGTTGGCACCCTGGCAACGACGCTTGCCGGCCGCATCGTTGGTGAAGCACTCACCGATGAGGAGCGCGCTGCACGCGTTGTGGACCGCTTCCTTGCAGATCTGGAGACCCAGAGCGCAGGTGCAGCTAAGTAATGGCAGGTATATCGAGCGAATCGCTGACCACAGCGCTGGCGCAGTTGGAAGCCAAGCTTCCCTTCGCCTCGCTGCAGTTGGCTAAGGACCTCTTCGGAATCCTGGGAACGGTGGACAGCTCGGCTGGCTTGCGCCGCGCCCTGACTGACCCGTCCCGTACCGGAGACGAGAAGTCGGCGCTGGTCAAGCAGCTGGTTGGCGGGAAAGTCTCCGCTGATGCTGCTGAGATTGCGGGCGGGTTGGCTGGCTCACGCTGGGCATCTGCACGCGATATCGGCGATGCACTCGAGACCCTTGCCGCCACGGTGGTCATTGCTGTAGCTGAAAACAAGTCGGCCGTTTCTGCCTCTGGTATCACGGGGCTGGAAGAGCTGGAAAACGATCTGTTTGCTTTCAACCAGGCCGTCGCTTCCAGCCACGAAGTACAACGTGCTTTGTCTGAGCCGCAGGCGTCGCCCGCGGCAAAGATCGCACTGGTCGAGAAGCTTGTTCCTGGCATCAGCGAGGAAGCCAAGGTTCTCATCAGCCAGGCAGTGACGCATCCGCGGGGTGTCAAGCCGAGCAAGCTTGTCGAGTCCTTCGCCAAGCTTGCAGCCAAGCGCCAGCAGCGCTGGATTGCAACCGTCAGCGTTACCCGTCCGTTGACGGAAACGCAGGCCAGCCGTCTGCAGGCCGGGCTGAACGCCCTTTACGGCCGCGAACTGAAGGTCAACGTCAATGTCGAACCGGCACTGATCGGCGGAGTCCGCGTCCAGGTAGGTGACGAAGTGCTTGACGCTTCGGTCATAGCCCGCCTGACCGAACTTCGCCGCCAGCTCGCTGGCTAAGCAAAGACAAAGCACAACTTAACTGATATAAATCCCGGTCATCGTGAGCAACGATGATCACGAAAACAGGAGAGCAGGGACTGCAGATGGCCGAATTGACCATCAACGCCGACGACGTCCGTAATGCGTTGAACGAGTTCGCGGCGTCCTACGAACCCGGTAACGCAGAGCGCGTAGAGGTTGGTCGTGTGACCACCGCAAGTGACGGCATCGCCCGTGTTGAGGGTCTTCCCTCGGTCATGGCGAACGAGCTGCTTCGCTTCGAAGATGGCACGCTGGGCCTCGCCCAGAACCTCGACGTCCGCGAGATCGGTGTCATTATCCTCGGTGACTTCACCGGTATTGAAGAAGGCCAGGAAGTTCACCGCACCGGTGAAATCCTGTCCGTTCCGGTTGGCGATGCCTTCCTGGGTCGCGTTGTCGACCCCCTGGGCCAGCCGATCGACGACCTTGGCGAGATCAAGGCAGAGGGCACCCGTGCACTGGAACTCCAGGCACCGGGCGTTACCGAGCGCAAGTCGGTTCACGAACCGATGCAGACCGGCCTCAAGGCTATCGACGCCATGATCCCGATCGGCCGTGGCCAGCGTCAGCTGATCATTGGTGACCGCCAGACCGGTAAGACCGCAATCGCAGTGGACACCATCATCAACCAGAAGGCCAACTGGGCTTCGGGAGATGTCACCAAGCAGGTCCGTTGTGTCTACGTTGGTGTTGGCCAGAAGGCTTCCACCATCGCAGCCGTACGCCAGACCCTTGAGGACCACGGCGCACTGGAGTACACCACCATCGTGGCGTCCCCGGCATCCGACCCCGCTGGCTTCAAGTACCTGGCACCTTACGCAGGTTCTGCCATCGGCCAGCACTGGATGTACGGCGGCAAGCACGTCCTGGTGATCTTCGATGACCTGTCCAAGCAGGCCGAGGCTTACCGCGCCGTGTCCCTGTTGCTGCGCCGTCCGCCGGGACGCGAAGCCTACCCGGGCGACGTCTTCTACTTGCACTCCCGCCTGCTGGAGCGTTGTGCAAAGCTCTCCGACGAGCTCGGCGCGGGTTCGATGACCGGTCTTCCGATCGTTGAGACGAAGGCGAACGACGTTTCCGCCTACATCCCGACCAACGTGATCTCCATCACCGATGGCCAGATCTTCCTCCAGTCGGACCTCTTCAACGCCAACCAGCGTCCTGCTGTTGACGTTGGTGTGTCTGTGTCCCGCGTTGGTGGTGCCGCACAGGTCAAGTCCATGAAGAAGGTCTCCGGTACTTTGAAGCTGGACCTGGCCCAGTACCGCGACATGCAGGCCTTCGCCATGTTCGCATCCGACCTTGACGCTGCTTCCCGTCAGCAGCTGACCCGTGGTGCCCGCCTGATGGAACTGCTCAAGCAGGGCCAGTACTCGCCGTTCCCGGTCGAGAACCAGGTTGTGTCCATCTGGGCTGGTACCAACGGCTACCTGGATGACGTTCCGGTTGAGGACATCAGCCGTTTCGAGTCCGAGTTCCTGGAGCACCTCAAGCACCAGTCCTCCATCCTGACCACGCTGGCCCAGACCAACGTCCTGGATGACGACACCGCTGCTGCACTGAAGGAAGCCATCGTTTCCTTCAAGAAGGGCTTCTTCGGCCAGGGCGACAACCACTTGGTTGGCGCAGGCCACGAAGAGCACGCAGCGATCGCCGGCGGCGACGTCGACCAGGAAAAGATCGTCAAGCAGAAGCGCTAGTTTCGATAACCTGCCCTGCCGGGGTCCGCAAGGGCCCCGGCAGGGCAGCACATCGGGAACATAGGAAAGGATAAGTATGGGAGCCCAGATTCGGGTCTACCGTCAGAAGATCAGCTCGACGACGTCGATGCGCAAGATCTTCAAGGCGATGGAACTGATCGCTACCTCGCGCATCGGTAAGGCCCGCGCACGCGTAGCAGCTTCACTGCCTTACGCGAACGCGATTACCCGCGCCGTTTCTGCTGTCGCAACTCAGAGCGAAATCGATCACCCTCTGACCACGGAACCGGAGCAGATCCGCCGTGCCGCTGTCCTGATTATTACTTCAGACCGCGGCCTTGCAGGATCCTACTCGGCCAGCGTGCTCAAGCAGGCTGAAGGTCTCTTCGAGCTTCTTCACGCAGAAGGCAAGGAAGTCAAAGCGTACCTGGTTGGCCGCAAGGCGCAGGCGTACTTCGATTTCCGCAACCGGTCATACTCCCGCGTATGGACCGGCGGCACGGACGCACCGGAATTCGAAACCGCCCAGGAAGTCGGCGCTGCACTTTTGGAAGACTTCTCCACAGACTTCGAAGAGGGAGGCGTGGACGAGATCCACGTCGTCTACACCCGCTTCAAGTCCATGGTGACGCAGGAACCCACGGTTATCCGTTTGCTCCCGCTGGAGGTCGTCGAAGAGGAAGCAGCCTCGGAGTCGGAGCTGTTGCCGCTGTACGAATTCGAACCGGAAACCGAGCAGGTGCTTGATGCACTGCTCCCGCGTTACATCGAATCCCGCATCTTCGCAGCAATGCTGCAGGCTGCAGCTTCCGAGCTCGCTGCCCGCCAGCGTGCCATGAAGTCGGCCGGTGACAACGCTACGGATCTGATCAAGAAGTACACGCGCCTTCGCAACACGGCCCGCCAGGCCGAAATTACGCAGGAGCTTTCCGAAATCGTGGCCGGCGCCGACGCTCTCGCGTCCTAGCCCGCAGCTGTTTCGGTTGTAAAGCCTTACCTGCAACAACAGATAAACTTAACCCCACGCCATCTACTGAGTGAAGTGAGAGAGATGACTGCCACTGCTACCGAACACGTAGCAACGGCCGGTGCCACCGGCCGCATTGCCCGTGTTATTGGTCCGGTTGTCGACGTCGAATTCCCGGCTGACGCAATCCCGTCGATTTACAACGCTCTGACCACTGAGATCACCCTCAATGGGCAGACCAAGACCATCACGTTCGAGACCTCCCAGCACCTGGGTGACAACCTCGTTCGCGCCATCTCCCTGCAGGCTACCGACGGACTTGTCCGCGGTACCACCGTGCAGGACTCCGGCGCTCCGATCTCCGTTCCTGTTGGCGACGGCGTCAAGGGCCACATCTTCAACGTGTTGGGCAAGCCCCTCGACGTTGAAGAGTCCGAGATCAAGGCTGACGCTTACTGGCCGATCCACCGCAAGGCTCCGTCCTTCGCTTCCCTCGAGGGCTCCACGGAGATGCTCGAGACCGGCATCAAGGTCATCGACCTTCTCACCCCGTACATCAAGGGTGGAAAGATCGGTCTGTTCGGTGGCGCCGGCGTCGGCAAGACCGTTCTGATCCAGGAAATGATCACACGTGTTGCCCGCAACTTCGGTGGTACTTCCGTTTTCGCCGGTGTCGGCGAGCGTACCCGTGAAGGTAACGACCTCTGGGTTGAAATGGAAGAGGCAGGCGTTCTTAAGGACACCGCCCTTGTATTCGGCCAGATGGATGAGCCGCCGGGAACGCGTCTGCGCGTGGCCCTGTCCGCCCTGACCATGGCGGAGTACTTCCGCGATGTCCAGAACCAGGACGTGCTGCTCTTCATTGACAACATCTTCCGCTTCACGCAGGCAGGTTCGGAAGTTTCCACGCTGCTCGGCCGCATGCCGTCCGCTGTGGGTTACCAGCCGAACCTTGCTGATGAGATGGGTCTGCTCCAGGAGCGCATCACCTCCACCAAGGGTCACTCCATCACGTCGATGCAGGCCATCTACGTGCCCGCTGATGACTACACCGACCCGGCTCCGGCAACGACCTTCGCACACCTCGACGCGACCACGGAACTTTCCCGTGAAATCGCATCCCGTGGTCTGTACCCGGCCGTTGACCCGCTGACGTCGACCTCCCGCATCCTGGACCCCCAGTACATCGGTAAGGACCACTACAACACGGCTGTCCGTGTTAAGCAGATCCTGCAGAAGAACAAGGAACTCCAGGACATCATCGCCATCCTTGGTGTTGACGAACTGTCCGAAGAGGACAAGATCGTCGTGTCGCGTGCACGTCGTATCCAGCAGTTCCTCTCCCAGAACACCTACACCGCCAAGCAGTTCACCGGCGTCGAAGGCTCCACCGTGTCCATCAAGGACACTGTTGAAGGCTTCACCGCTATCTGCGACGGCGAGCTGGACCACATCGCAGAGCAGGCGTTCTTCAACGTCGGCGGCCTGGATGATGTCGAGCGCAACTGGGCCAAGATCCAGGAACAGACCAAGTAGTATGGCTGAGCTCGAGGTTGAGATTGTCGCAGCGGACCACTTCGTGTGGTCCGGGGCGGCCAAGATGGTGAAGGCCCGCACCAGCGATGGTGAAATCGGAATCCTGCCGGGCCACTCGCCCCTTCTGGCCATCCTGGCCGAGGGCGAGCTGGCAATCCAGCCGGTTTCCGGTGACCGGATCGCTGTAGTTGTTGACGGTGGATTCTTCTCCGTGGACAACGATCGCGTGGTCATTGTTGCTGACAACGCCAAACTGGGCGAAGCGGCTACAGCGGGGATCCGATAGCACGACCTTGATGGACGATTCCCTTTTTCCGTTCATCGCCCTGGCAACAGCGTTTACGTTGCTGATCATTTCACTGTGCCTTCTGGGGGTGCGCCGCTTCAATCTGCGGCGTGCCCTCGGCACGGTAGACGCCTCCATTTGCATGGCTGGAAACAGCTGGCAGATGGGGGTTTGTCGTTATCAGGACAATGAGCTTGAGTGGTTCCGCTTAATGTCGCTCAGTGTGATTCCCAAGTACAAGTTCACCCGCAGCTCACTGGAGCTGCTCGGGCGGCGCCAGCCGACTGAGGACGAACTCGTGAGGGTTCAACCCGGCGTCGTGGTCGTCGAACTGCAGTATGAAGGCACCAAGTTCATGCTTGCCATGAACTTTGATGCCTATGCAGGACTTTCGTCCTGGCTGGAGGCCGGTCCGGTCATCGGCGTGGGAACCTGGCGATAGGCGACATGGACTTCCTTTCGGATGTCAGCCTGGTTGATGGGCCCTTCATGTGGTTCTGCGTCGGATTCGGGGCTGTTGGGGGCTTGTACCTGCTGTGGCGCCGCCAGCGGTCCTGGCCTGTCGTAGTCCTGGCCTGCCTTCTCCTGTCCGTAGGTGTAGTGGCCCTGGTCCATTGGATCCTGATTGACCTCATGGCATCGTTCTCGGAGAACCTGCCATTTGAGACGTTGGTCTGGTCTGTCATTGCAGTCACAGCCCTGCTCCTGAGTATTGCGCGCCTTCCACGAAACGGCGCCAAAAGTCGCTTGCTGGGTTGTGTGGCGATGTTGGGCGTGGTTCTCCTGTGCGTTGCCCAGGTAAATCTTTACTTTGGACTCAACAAGACTGTGGCCGATTTGCTAGGCACGGCCGTGGCGCGGATACAGCCGCTGGAGCCAAGTCTCCAACGGTCAGCGGGCAGTGTGCCCGGCCCGTCGCTGAGTGCATGGAAAGCTCCTGATTCCCTGCCTGGAGGCGGAGTCCTCCGCAAAGCCCACATTCCCGGTACGGCTTCAGGCTTCGATGCCCGGGACGCTTACATTTATCTTCCGCCTGCCTACTTGTCGACGCCGCGGCCCAGTCTGCCTGTTCTCATTCTTTATGCGGGACAGCCCGGTGGTCCTACCGACTGGCTGAGTGGCGGGCGGCTCCGGGCGCTCCTGGACCGCTTCGCCGAGGACCACGGGGGATTGGCGCCCGTGACGGTAGTGGTGGATCCCAATGGGTCGGCCAACGCAAACACCATGTGCATGGACAGCAACATCGCTCACGCCGACACGTACCTGTCCCAAGACGTGCCAGCCTGGATCAGCAGCACTTTGGACGTCTCCACTGACCACAGGCAGTGGGCAGTTGGCGGATTCTCTTTCGGTGGCACCTGCGCCCTGCAAATGGGAACCCTGCACCCGAACCTGTTTCCTTCCGTTGTTGCCTTCTCCGCCGAGCGTGAGCCGGCCCTTGCCAAGGACCGAGGCAAGACGATTGCCGACTCGTTCGGCGGGGATGTTGAAGCTTTCGAGTCCAGGACGCCGTTGGTTCTGATGGCTGAACGCAGGTATTCCGGCAGCGGGGTGTATCTGGTTTCCGGTGAAGCCGACCACGAGTTCACCGCGTCCATGCATGAACTGGCAGACGCGGCGCGGAACTCGGGATTCGACACCCATGAGCAGTCCATTGCCCGTGCCGGACACTCCTGGGACGCCGTCATCGAAGGGATGCCGGGTGCGCTCGGATTCCTTGCCAAGCGGTGGGGAATCCCGCAGTGAGCCTCGCCCTGAGCCGTATGGTGATGCCAGCGATCAGGCAAGCGGGCAGGCACCTGCGTTCCACACCTTTCACTCTCTTTGCGCTGATGCTTTTTGTTGTGCTCTCCCTAGCGTCCGGAAGCCTGTTGACGGGCCCGCCGGAGCCGTGGCTTCCAGTGGCCGGTGTTTCACTGGCTGGGCTCAAGGCTGGGGAGTGGTGGTCCATCTGGACCTCCCTCTTCTTCACCACCAACCCCCTCGCCTACGTCACAGCCATTCTCATGATGCTCTTCCTGCTTGGTTTGGCCGAACGGCGCTTCGGACCACTCAAGACGGCAGGGGTTTTTTTGGGCGGCCAGTTCGCCTGCGTTTCCGCGTTCTTGCTGGTCACCCAAATTGCCCGCCAAGCTGACGACGGCTGGTTGTCGCGCATGGCCGACACCCGGTTGATTGGTCCTTACGGCGCCATCCTGGCTACGGCCATGGCAGCGAGTGCGCTTCTTCCCACCCTGTGGCAGCGACGCCTGCGGACGGTGACGCTATCCATTTCATTGCTCCTGCTGCTGTACGTTGGCCACGCAGAGACGGTCGTGGGGTTCCTCGGTGCGCTGATTGGGCTCGCCGCCGGGTGGTGGATGCAGAGTAGCCAGGGGCATCTTCATCTCTACCGGTCCACGGGCAGGGAAGTGCGCAACCTGCTTTCCTTGACCATGGCGATCTTCGCCGTGGGGCCAATCGTGACGGCTGTAGCGAAGAGCCCCTCTGGACCGCTGTCCCTGCTGCGTGATGTCATCCTGAATCCTTTGCCCACCCTGAGCCAGTTGGAAACCAGCTGTGGCGGAACGATCGACGTCGCGTGCCTTGAATCGGGACGGCAAGCGTATACGGGACCTTTCGGGCTGGCCCTGGCAGTGGTGCCGGTTGTGCTCCTGCTCATTTGCGCGGACGGAATGCGGCGGGGCCGCCGGCTGGCCCTGGGGATTGCCATCGGAGTGCAGCTGGTAGTGGTCGCGTTGTCAGCAATCTACCTGGCCCTCTTCGCCGGAATGCCTCGGGCGCAGGGGCGTCCTCACGTTGGGATGCTGAACTCGGCCGTGGTGCACCTGATTCCGTTGGTACTTGTTCCCCTGGTGCTTGCGCTTCTGATGTTCGTATACCGGGGGCACTTCAGGGTGGGGTCCTCAGAGCGGCTTCGCCGGAGGGTTTTTTGGTGGGTGGGGCTGACCGGTGGTGCGCTCATCATCGCTTACACAACGGTTTGGCTGGCGTCGGGCGGGATGGACCGCGACGGTGGACTGCTTGGCTTGGCAGCTGAGCTTGCCCGCCAGTACCTCCCGGTCCCACTGCCGGGGGTCTACCGGAAGGTTTTTGCCGACCGTGACGTCCTTGAGGTCTTCCTTTTTTCCTACTCCGGCACGGTCTTTTGGCTCGTCGCGCTGGCGGGGGTCTGGGTCCTCCTGGTCCGTGGGCACCTGGCTGGAGGCTTGGACCACCAATCACGCCAGAAGGCCCGGATGTTGGCCATCCAAGGCGGCGATTCGTTGTCATGGATGGCGCTGTGGGAGCCAAACAAGTACTGGTTCACGGCAGATGGCACCGGGGGAGTTGCCTATCAGCAACACGGTCACGTGGCCCTGACGCTCGCCGGTCCCCTTGGCGCCGCGGAGAACCACGTAGCTACGGCTGAGGGATTCCTTGAGTTCTGTTCCCAGCACGCCCTGATCCCGTGCTTCTACTCCTGCACCGATGAGTTATGGCCCATGCTGCAGTCCAAGGGTTTTCGCAGGGTCGCGGTGGCACAGGAAACCCGTCTCCGGATCAGGGACCTGGAGTTCCGGGGCAAGGAGTGGCAGAACGTCCGGACGTCCCTCAACCGCGCAGCAAAACGTGGCATCACAGCCAGTTGGGGCCGCTATTCGGAGCTGCCGCTCGGCGTCCGCGCCCAGGTCAGCGAGGTTTCCGAAGAATGGGCTGCACAGAAGAAGATTCCCGAGATGGGCTTCACGCTCGGTGGCTTGGACGAGCTCGAGGACGACGACGTTCTGTGCTGCGTGGCCGTGGACGAGGCGGGTTATGTCTACGGGGTGACCAGTTGGCTTCCGGTGCACCAGGACGGAAAGATTGTGAGCTGGACGCTGGACTTCATGCGGCGGCGCGGTGATGCCTTTCCCGGAGTGATGGAGTTCCTCATAGCCTCGGCCGTCCTGCATCTGCGGGACTCGGTGGAAGTTATCTCGTTGTCGGGCTCCCCGCTTGCCAGTGACAAGGGTGAAATCGAGCAGCAGGCGAAAGGACTTGCCGGAATTCTCGACGCCGTGGGCCAGGCGCTGGAACCGGTTTATGGATTCCGGTCATTGGCATCCTTTAAGTCACGATTCCAACCTGAGTACCGGTCCTTGTACATGTATTACCAAGACCCGCTGCACCTTCCCGCAATGGGACGTGCGTTGAGTCGCGCGTATCTGCCGGGATTGTCGGTACGACATTCTGCAAGGCTTCTTCGAACATTGGTTGGTTGAATTGTCAACGCCTATTGGTGGAGGCTTTT
Source organism: Paenarthrobacter sp. CAP02 (assembly GCF_040137855.1). Classification (NCBI taxonomy): domain Bacteria; kingdom Bacillati; phylum Actinomycetota; class Actinomycetes; order Micrococcales; family Micrococcaceae; genus Paenarthrobacter; species Paenarthrobacter sp. CAP02. The sequence goes on from NZ_JBEEII010000004.1 coordinate 232,512, forward strand.
CTTAAATGCGTTGGCCCCGGCTGGTAAGCCGGGGCCAACGGTGTTGTTCCTGCCGGAAGCAGAATTCAACAGGTAATGCTAGACGACGGTAACGCCGGTTGCCTGGGGGCCCTTGGCGCCCTGGCCGATCTCGAACTGAACGCGCTGGTTCTCATCGAGGGTCTTGAAGCCACCGGTCTGGATCTCGGAGTAGTGAACGAAAACGTCCCCATCCGAGTCATCCGGGGTGATGAAGCCGAAGCCCTTTTCAGCGTTGAACCACTTGACGGTTCCCAGTGCCATGTATTTCTCCTCATTATGGAAAAGCAGTCCGATACACCTCGTACCGGCTTTGTTACTCCGCGAGAAGACCATGGATTCCCGCCAGGCCTGGCCCGGCTGGTTTCGCAGGAGCTTCACGCTCGCAACTCGTCTTGCGAGCATGAAAACCACCTACACAAAGACTGCTACAACACTTTCATGCGGCCTGCCGGAGGTCAACGGTCTTTTGGGCAATTCGGGAAAATTTTCGGTAAAAAGAAGGTAACGCCGACACCCGAATTCATATGCCGTCATTACTGGTGCAACCACTGTCCGTTTCGAAGGACGCCGGTGAGTTCCAGGTCCGCATTGGTGACAACCACGTCGGCCCGCAATCCGCGGCGCAGCCCGCCAATTTCATCGGATAGCCCCAGGACTGCGGCGGGGACCGCTGTTGCCGAACAGAGGGCGTCAGGAAGTGCGACGCCGGCTGCCACCGTTTTGCGGACCACTTCAAGAAGGGTTGCGGTGCCTCCCGCAATGGATCCGGTCGCATCCAGTGTTGCTACTCCGCCGCTGACGGTCACGGGCGACGGCCCGAGCATGTAGTTTCCATCCGAGAGGCCGGCTGCCGCCATGGAATCAGTTATAAGGACAATGTTGGCGGCACCTACCAGTTGGAAAACGGTCGCCACAGTGCCTGGATCGAGGTGGGTGCCGTCCGCGATGAGCTCGACGACGGCCTTGCCTGACTGGGCCATGCGCAGGCAGGCGGCGACAGGGCCGGGTGAGCGGTGATGGAGGGGTGGCATACCGTTGAAAAGGTGCGTCACCGTGGGAAGTGAGCTGACGCCGTCGAACCCTGCCAGCTCAAGCCCCTCCCGGGCCGCAGCCAGCGACGCCGCCGCAGTGGCGTCGTCACAGTCGGTGTGTCCCAGCGACGGTGTGACGCCGTGGGACGTCATCAGGTCCACCAGCGCTCCGGCCTCGGGAAGCTCGGGGGCGTAGGTCATGGTGGCGAGCTTGCCATCAGCGGCGCCGACCAGCTCAGCCATGAGTTCGAGGTCAGGCTCCAGCAGGAATTCGGGATTTTGGGCGCCACAGCGGGCATGGGAGAGGAAAGGGCCTTCGAGGTGGATGCCGGCAACGAGCCCCTCGTTCACCAGCTTCACGTACAGTTCTATGCCACGAAGCAGGTCTTCCCGGGGTGCCGTGACCATGCTGGCGAGGAAAGTGGTGGTACCGGAGCGGTGCAGGAAGTCCACGGCTTTACGTGCCGACGCCTCATCGCCTCCCGGGAAATCTCCACCGTTTCCGCCGTGGCAGTGCACATCGACAAGGCCAGGAATGAGGTAGCTGCCGCTGGGAACGCCAAGTCGGACAGCGCTCTGGAAGCCCTCATAGGCCTCGGGATCGAAACCCCCGGCAGGACCCGCATAGGCGATCCTGTCGCCGTCGATGGCAAGAAGGCCGTCTTCCACCACCTCGCCGTCGCTGACAAGCGTTCCTTTGATGATCTGATGGCTCGGCGCGGAAGAAGTGGCGGAAGTCATGGTTTCGATTCTAGTGGCCCAACGCACAGTCCCCCGAAGGGAGGGGATCAGAAGAGGCGGGATTCGCTGTCATCCACGCCGCGCATCGCGTCATAATCCAACGTGACGCAGTCGATACCGCGGTCGTTGGCAAGGACTTTGGCCTGCGGCTTGATTTGTTGGGCGGCGAAAATACCGCGCACGGGTGCCAGCAGGGGATCGCGGTTGAGCAGTTCAAGATAACGGGTCAACTGCTCGACGCCGTCGATGTCGCCGCGCCGTTTGAGCTCGATGGCAACCGTGGCTCCGTTGGCGTCCCTGGCCAGGATGTCCACGGGGCCGATGGCGGTGAAGTACTCGCGGCGAATCAGGGAGTAGCCCGTTCCGAGGGTTTCGATCTGCTCGGCAAGCAGCCTCTGGAGGTCCGCTTCCACGCCGTCCTTGATCAGGCCGGGGTCGGTTCCGAGCTCATGGGACGTGTCGTGGAGTTGCTCGTAGATATTGATGATGAGGCGGTCGTCGGTTTTGGCTGATTGAACGGTCCACTGCTCCACCACGCCTTCTTCAACCTCGGTCTCTTCGGGTGACGTCACCCGGAGCGTGGCGGGAGGGCTCATCCAGTTCAGCGGTTTGTAGGAACCGCCGTCCGAGTGCACCAGCACTGAGCCGTCCGCCTTGACCAGCAGCAGCCGGGTAGCGAGGGGGAGATGGGCCTTAAGGCGGCCAACGTAATCAACAGAACAACGGGCTATGACGAGTCGCACCCGCCCCACAATACCGCCTGGGACCCGGTGGCTGGGGCAGAATGGAACCATGCCCCGCTCCAACCGCCCCCGTCGCAACGCGTCCGGTTCACGCTCGGGAGGCAACGGCGGCAAGTGGACTGAGCCGGTGCCCGAACTTGACCTGGAGCGCGCCCGCAGCGGCATTGCGCGGCGCGAGAGCGCACCTGACGGGGACTGGATGGTGCGGACCATGACGGCCAAGAAGGCAGAGAAGGAATACATCTGCCCGGGTTGCTCCACGGCGATCCTGCCGGGCATCGCCCATCTGGTGGTGTGGTCTGACAGCCATTTGTTCGGACAGGCGGCCGGCCTGGCCGAACGCCGTCACTGGCACACCAACTGCTGGACGTCGCGGACTTACCGCTACCGCTGATTCGAATAGGCTTGGACGCATGACTTTCGATCCCGCCTCGCTTGTTTTCACGCCACAGGACGCGCCATCCGAGATCCGCGCTTCAACGGTCCTGCCTGCCCGGCGCGAAAATATCGAGTTCACCACCGAGGACGGCAAAGTCCTGCGCGGGGAACTCGCGCTTCCCGAATCCGGTGAAATCACCGCTACCTTGATCACCCTGCATCCGTTGCCGACGCACGGTGGGTTCATGGACTCGCATGTTTACCGCAAGGCGTCCTACAGGCTTCCGGCGTTGGCCGGCGTTGCAGTGCTGCGGTTCAACACCCGTGGCACGCAGTCGCCGCGGGGGACAAGCGACGGAGAGTTCGAGGAAGGCATCGGTGAGCGCTACGACGTCGAAGCGGCGGTGCGGTTTGCCGTGGATCGTGGCCTGCCGAACCGCTGGCTGGTGGGGTGGTCCTTTGGTACCGAACTCGCCCTGATGTACGGCGCGGTGGAGCCGGTCGCTTCCCAGATCCAGGGGGCTGTGCTGTTGTCGCCCCCGCTGCATCGTGCCAATGACGTCCACCTCAAAGAGTGGGCGTCTTCCGGGAAGCCGCTGACGGTCCTGGTGCCCGAGCACGATGACTATCTGCAACCTGCCGAGGCAGCGCAGCGCTTCAGCCTGGTTCCGCAGGCCCGGTTGGTCGGCGTCGACGGTGCCAAGCACCTCTGGGTGGGCGAGAAGTACGCGGCGCGCGTCCTGGATGAAATTGTCGACGACGTCACTCCCGCGGGTGCCGGAGTGGACGGCCTGCCGCGCCAGTGGGCGGGGCCGGTTGCCAGCGCCTGACCTGGTCGCAAGCGGCCGACCCGGTCGCCAGCGCCTGACTGGATGTCTATGCAGAAAATGCCCCTAAACCCGAGGGTTTAGGGGCATTCTCTGTACTAAAACAGCGGAAGGTCAGTGCCGGTCTTGGCGGACGATAAAGACTTCCTTAATCAGAAGCATGATGGCCGCAGCCGTTGGGATGGCGATCAGCGCGCCGAGCACCCCGAGCAGGCTGCCGCCGGCGATCACGGAAATCACGGCAACGGCGCCAGGAACCGCGACCGCGCGTTGCATGATGCGGGGGGAGATGAAGTAGGCCTCGAACTGCAGGTACGCGAAGTAGGCGATGGCATAGACGACGGCGGTCTGCCATCCGGCCGTGAGTGCAACGAGGATGACCACGACGGCGGCGATCAGACCTCCCACCAGTGGAATGAACGCGAGCAGCAACACGACGAACGCGAGGAGCACGCTGAACGGGACGCCGAGGATCGTCATCACGATGAACGCGAAGATCGCGTTGAGGAGGGCGACGCAGGCCTGGCCGATCACGTAGTTGCCCACGGAATCAGTGATGGCCTCCGACAAAGCCTGGACCCTGGGCCGGCGGGAACGGGGAGCCAGGCGGTACGCCCATTTCTTCATGGACGGCAAGGCTGCCAGGAAGTACAGGCTCAGGACGAGCACGATCAAGGAACCGAACAGCCCGTTGGCCACGGTGGAACCGAAGCCGACCACGCCGCCAAAGATTCCGCCCATGGTCTCAGGGTCCTTGACGAACTTATCCAGTTCCGTGGTGATCCGCTCCCGGACACCGAACTGGCTGTCCGCGGTCCGGAAGAAGTCCGAGTCGAGGAAGCCGCGGATCCAGTCCGGGGCCTGGCGCACGATTTCCGAAACCTGCTCGACAATCGTAGGGATCAAGGTGGCGAAGAAACCGGCTACCGCCAGCACCAGCACGGAAACGGAAATCAGGATACCGGCGGGGCGGGGGACCTTGCGGCCCTCCAGCCAACGGACCACGGGGTCAAGTCCGAGCGCAATGAATAGGGCCGCAACGATCCACAGAATGAGCTGCGTGGTGTTGCTTGCGATGTAGAACACTGCAAGGGCAACGCCGACTCCGGCGGTGCCCATGAAACCTACGTACAGCGGGTGCTGGGACGACATCCGGGGGCCGGGTGATCCGAAGCCATGATCGTCCTCGGGACGGTAGTCCGCGCGGACATCGGTGCCCTCTTCCTCGGGAGGCATTTCGAAGCGGACGCGCGTACGTGCGCCCGGGATCGGCTGCCTCAGTCTCCGGCTGATGGCGGCAAGCCGTCCGGTGCGGACAGGAACGGTCGCGGCGGTTCCGTCTGACGTGGCCTCCACCGCACTTGACCCGGGCTCATTGGCGGGACGGGGCTCCAACGGTTCTTTCACGCGGTTTAGCTGCCTTTTCATTGGTGGTACGGGGCTGACCGGCACGCAGGAAGGTCCTGTGTTCATGATCATCGCCACACTATCAGGACCGTGTAATCGCGCTGCAGCGGCGCCATCCCGCGCTTAAAGGGGCTATGCCGCCGTCGGCCCGATCTGACTCTCTGATAACAAAACGGTTACCCTTGAAGTTCAACGACCGCTGATGATAGGTGATCCTGTGCGTTTGAAGACTGCAGCCTTGCTGGTGCTGCTGGGCCTGCTGACGATGCTGGCCGGCATTGGCCAGCTGACTTTTTGGGCTCCCTCCGAGACTGTGACGGCTTCGGTACCCAGTGATACCAAAGCTGCCCCGCTGACCGTGATCGACCAGAAGTTGATCGCACTCCACGACGGGCCGGTGAAGATCAAGATCCAGGGCGAAGGCAACTTCACGGTTGCTACCGGGCGCCCGGACGACGTCAACGCCTGGGTTGGCAAGACTGCCCACACCACCCTGACGGGTGTGTCGGCCGACCAGAAGTCCCTGGAGGTTTCCTCTGCCGACGGTGAGGCCACCGCGCCTTCTCCCGCAGGATCCGACCTTTGGGTCAGCACTGAAGATGGCAGCGGCGAACTTGACTACACCTGGAACCCGCCGGCTGATGGCGAGTGGTCCCTCCTGGTAGCCAGCGACGGAACCAAGCCCGCGCCGTCGTCGATTTCCATGACTTTCCCGAACAACGCCACGACCCCCTGGGCCGTGCCGCTGATCGTCCTGGGCATCATCATTATCCTGATTGGCGCTGCCCTTCCATTCATTGCCAAGGCCCTCAGTAACCGCCGCAGGGATGGCGAAGATGACGGCCCGGGGAACGCTGATGAAACAACGTCGCTGCCGGTGCAGTCGCCCGCGGACGACACGACGCCGGTCGGTGAGACCAAAAAAGAAGGCCCCGCATTGCGGGTGACGGCAGTAGCGGCAGCGTTGGCTGCTGTCATGGTGGGCGGAACGGCCGTCGCCGCGCAGGCCACCACCACGCCCCAGCCTTCTGCCAGTTCAGCCCCGGCAGCCGCGGACGGCGGCACGCCGGTCATGCTGGAATCCCAGTTGCAGCGCATTCTGGAGCAGGTTGCCAGTACCGTTGACGCAGCCGATGCCGCAAAGGACGCAGCCAAGCTTGCTCCCCGGGTGGACAAGATGGAACTCCAGGTCCGGACCGCGAATTACAAGATCCGGTCTACAGTGTCCGCCTACGAACCGCGTATGCCGGTTCGTGCCACCAAGCTGCAGAGCAGCGTTATCAGCACCAAGCGTGACTGGCCCCGCACAGTCTTCGCCCTCACCCAGGGCGACGGAAACGTTGTGCCGCAGGTCCTGACGCTGGTTCAACTGTCCCCGCGTGAAAACTACAAGCTGTGGGGCACCGCTCCGCTGCAGCCGGGAACCAACTTCCCGTCCTTCCCCGTACCCCGTGAAGGAACCCAACCCGTTCCTGCCAGTGACAAAACCGGCCTTGCGTACAGCGGTAACGAGGCCTTGGGCATCCTCGGCGAGATGTTGACGAACCCCGATTCGCCTAACCGGAGCAAGCTCGCCGATGGGCAGTCCTCGCCTTACATCGCCGGTGCGTTGGCCTACCAGGCAGACACCGTGAAGAACGGCACCAGCGCCAACTTCAAGTTCACCCACACCCCGGTCACCAATCAGACTGTGGTGTTGCGTACGGCCGACGGCGGTGCACTGGTGGTTGGGCGACTGGACTTCGCTTTCGAAGGCACGCCGAAGGCTGCCGGTGACAAGCTGTTGTTGGAGGATGATTCCGCAGTCTTTGCCGGAGGCAAGGAAACCACGACGGGCATGGTCCTGAACTTTGCCGAATCCGTTGCGGTCTACATTCCGCCGGCAGGCTCCGCTGATCCCATGAAGCTCGTTGCAGCAACGCGTGGCCTGGTGGGAGCCAGCTTTAAGTAGCATTCCCCTGGCAGGGCAGCGGCTAGAGTGGACGGTATGAGTTCGCCCGGATACCGACCCACTCCAGCCGCTGCCAGCCAGCTCAACCTTCGTGGTGCAGTAGACCTTTCGTCGTTGCGCCGCCCGCCAGCGCCACCCGCGCCGCCTGCTTCCGCGTCACCGGATGGGGGCACCCCCGGCGAAGGCGGGTCCGGTAAGGCCCCGCTGCGTGTGGAAGCCACCGAAACAAATTTCCAGGACCTGGTGCAGCTTTCCGCCCAGATCCCTGTGCTGTTCCTTCTCTGGTCCCGCTATGCGGCAGAATCACCCGCTGTCCTTGAGGCCTCCGAACGGGTTGTTGAAAGCTATGGTGGTCGCCTGGTGCTCGCTGCCGCCGATGTTGATGCCTTTCCCCAGCTTGCACAAGCGTTCCAGGTCCAGGCTGTGCCCACCGCAGTAGCGGTCATCAAGGGCCAGCCGGTTCCGCTCTTCCAAGGACCCGCAGATGATGCGCAGATCCGGGACCTTGTTGAAGAACTCCTGAAGGTCGCTGCGGCCAACGGCGTTACCGGCAGCATCGGCGACTCCGCCCCGACTGAAGGGACGGACGAACCCGAAGCGCTTCCGCCGCTCCACCAGGCAGCGATCGATGCCATTGAGGCAGGCGACTACGCGGGTGCGGCTGCGGCCTACAAGCAGGCTCTCCTGGAACAACCCGCCGACGCCGACGCCAAAGCCGGATTGGCCCAAGTGGACCTCATGGCACGGTTGGAGAGCCTGTCTGCTCCCGACGCTGAAAAGCTCCGCGACCTGGCTGCCCAGGAACCGGACAACATCGAAGCCCAGCTTGGTGTGGCCGACCTTGATGTTTCCGGCGGCCACATCGAGGACGCTTTCAACCGCATCATTACCTTCATTGGCCGTAATTTCGGATCGGAGCGCGAGGCGGCGAGGGTTCGCCTTCTGGAACTCTTCGAAGTTGTCGGGACGCAGGACGAAAGGGTCGCCAAGGCCCGCCAAGGCCTCGCCAGGGTGCTCTTCTAGTGCCGTCCGCACTGTTCACCCCGCTGCAGCTGCGTTCACTCACGGTCCCGCACCGGGGCTGGGTTTCGCCCATGTGCCAATACAGCTGCCATCCCGAAACCGGGGAAGGAGTCCCCAACGATTGGCATCTGATGCACCTCGGTTCTTTCGCTGTGGGCGGTGCCGGTTTGATCATGAGCGAGGCCGCTGCGGTGAACGCGGAGGGCAGGATCAGTCCCTTGGACGCCGCCCTGTACTCCGATGAACAAGCGGCGGGTTGGGAACGGATCGTCCGTTTTGTGCACCAAAACGGCGCCGTGGACTGCAGGATCGGGGCCCAGCTGGCCCATGCGGGCCGCAAGGCATCAACCTATTGGCCTTTCTCGGGCCGTTCGGGATCAGTTGCAGTGTCCGACGGCGGTTGGGCCACCGTTGGGCCGACCACGGATGCGTTTGATGGATATGCCGCGCCGGCTGCCATGAGCGAAGCCGACATTTCACAAGTGGTGGCGGATTTCGCTTCCGCAGCTTCCCGCGCCGTTGCCGCAGGGTTCGACACCGTCGAGATCCACGGCGCCCATGGCTACCTGCTGCACCAGTTCCAGAGCCCGCTGATCAACACCCGGACCGATCGGTGGGGTGGTGACGAAGATGGCAGGAACAGGCTGATGCTCACCGTGGTGGACGCCGTCCGGAAGGTCATTCCGGAGTCGATGCCGCTTTTGCTGCGGATATCAGCTTCGGATTGGGCAGAAGGGGGAGTGGACGTCCAAGCGTCGGTCCGTCTGGCCCGCGCTGCGGCTGAGCGTGGAGTGGACCTGGTGGATGTGTCCAGCGGAGGTGCCGTTGCCCACCAGAAAATCACGGTTGCTCCTGGATACCAAGCAGGGTTCGCCGAGCAAATAAAGCGCGACGCCGGTGTGCCCACCGCGGCAGTCGGCTTACTTACCAGCCCCGCCCAGGTCGAAGACATCGTGGCCAACGGGCGTGCGGATGCCGTCTTCATGGCCCGTGCTGCACTGCGGGACCCACACTGGTGGCTCCGGGCGGCATATGAACTTGGACATGACATCCCATGGGTGCCGCAATACCAGCGCGCTGTGCCCCGCCACGGCTTCTAGGACGTCCGGGCAGGTACACACCAGCGAGGTTAGGCTGGTCACATGACGGAACCACGCCATGAACCCATGTCCACACCACCGCAAGCACCCGAGCCGCCCGTAAACCGACCAGCCCAGGCCGACGCTACGCCGCCGGCACCAGGTGGTTCCCCCGATGGAGGCGCCATTGCCGCGCTCTCCATCCAGGGCCTCGCCAAGCGGTTCGGCGAAAAGATTGCCGTGGACGGCGTGAGCCTGGAGGTCCCTGCGGGCTCGTTCTATGGAATGGTCGGTCCGAACGGGGCTGGCAAGACCACCACCCTGTCCATGGCCACCGGTTTGCTCCGGCCCGACTTCGGTACGGCATTCGTGCACGGGGTGGATGTCTGGGCCAAACCCCTTGAGGCCAAGAAGCTCATGGGTGTCCTTCCTGATGGTGTGCGTTTGTTCGACCGCCTCACAGGCGAGCAGTTGGTGACCTATTCGGGGCTGCTGCGCGGTATGGACCGGGACGTCGTCGGCGCCCGTGTCACCGAGTTGCTTGCTGCCCTTGATCTCCAGTCAGACGCCGGCACGTTGGTGGTCGACTACTCAGCCGGCATGACGAAGAAAATCGCCTTGGCCTCGGCGCTCATCCATGCCCCGCGACTTCTTGTCCTTGACGAGCCATTCGAATCGGTGGACCCCGTTTCAGCCGCAAACATCCGCGGCATCCTGGAAAGTTACGTCGCATCCGGCGGCACTGTCATCGTCTCCAGCCACGTGATGGACCTCGTGCAGCGCATGTGCAGCCACGTCGCCGTCGTTGCCGGAGGACGGGTGCTGGCGGCCGGTTCCGTGGACGAGGTCCGTGGTGGTTCCACGTTGGAGGAGCGTTTCGTTCAGTTGGTGGGCGGCGGACACCGGACGGAGGGCTTGGAATGGTTGCGCACCTTCTGAACCTGAAGTGGCGGTTGCTGCTGAACGGCTTCAAGCGCAGTCCTTGGCAGCTGGTGGGCATGGCCCTCGGTTTGCTCTATGCACTGGGTGTCCTGACCCTCCTTGTGGGTGGATTGGTGGCCCTGCGCTGGGCCGACGCCGGGATCGCGCACACCGTGGTTGTGCTGGGTGGCGCGGTAACCGTACTGGGGTGGGCCATCATTCCGCTGGTCGCTTCGGCAGCTGACATGACGCTGGATCCCGCCCGCTTCACGACTTTTGCGATTCCGCCACGGCAACTGCTGACGGGCCTGGCGCTTGCAGGGTTCATAGGCATTCCTGGGCTGGCCACGTTGATCGCGGCCCTGGGAACGGTCGGGACCTGGTGGAGGAGCGTCCCGGCCGTATCAGGGGCGCTGCTTGGCGCTGTCCTTGGTGCTGTTACCTGCGTGGTGCTGTCCAAGGTGGTCACTACGGCCACCGCCGGCCTGGCATCCTCGCGGCGTTTCAAGGACGTCAGCAGCATTATCGTGTTCATCCCACTTGTCCTGCTTGGCCCGATCATGGCGGGAGTGGTGGATGGCGTCCGGGGAAGCGCGGAGTATCTTCCAGCCCTGGCCCGCACCGTGTCCTGGACACCTTTTGGCGCCCCGTGGTCCTTGGGTGGAGACCTTGCGGCAGGCGATGTTGTTGCTGCGGCCGTCAAGGTCCTGATCTCGGTTGCTACCATTGTTGCCCTGCTCTTTTGCTGGCACCTGTTGCTGCAACGCGCGTTGGTCACTCCGCCGTACTCCGGCGGTTCGGCGAAGAAGGGCGGAAAACTTGGACTGTTCGGCCTTCTGCCAGGGACGCCGGCAGGCGCGGTAGCAGCCCGGGCCTTGATCTATTGGTTCAAGGATCCCAGGTACGCGGCATCCCTGGTGATTGTCCCAATGTTCCCGGTCCTGTTCTTTTTTGCCGGGTCCCAAAGCGGCGGCTACGGCCTGCTCATGATCCTCGGACCGTTGACGGCGTTCACCATGGCGTGGTCAATTTGCGCTGATGTCTCGTATGACAACACGGCTTTCGCCCTCCATCTAGCAGCTGGGGTCCGCGGCCTTGATGATCGGCTGGGGCGTGCGCTGGCTTGCCTGGCCATCTCGCTTCCCGTCGTCTTGCTGTTCACGGTTGCCCCGTTGTTCGTCACGGGGGATTGGCACTGGTTGCCGAACCTTTTGGGCTTGTCGCTGGGGACGCTCTTCACCGGTCTGGGTCTTGCTTCCGTGATTTCGGCCCGCTACAACATTGCGGTTCCGTTGCCGGGAGACAGCCCCTTCAAGAAGCCACCAGGAAACGTTGCCCAGACCCTGGCTGTGCAGGCAGTGGGTATGGGACTTCTTGCCCTCCTGCTGGTGCCTGAACTGGCGCTGGTGGCTGTCCAGGCTTTCAGCGGTGGGCCCGAAGCGGGCTGGATCAACCTGGCGGTGGGGCCGTTGTTGGGGCTGGTCCTCTTCGTTCTTGGCGTGCGCCTGGGCGGAAAATGGTTGGACGCGCGCGGGCCGGAAATGTTCGCCCAGCTCAGCGTTAATCGCTGATTCCGTAATATCCATGCCCACAGATGGGACATGGGATAACCTCTGTGAAAGATACTTTGAGAACCCATAAGTAGAAAGGCGTGACGATGGAAGTTGTCATTCTCCCTGGCACCAAGCAGATCGGTGCGCTCGCTGCCGACGCCATCGAGGCGCTGGTGCGCCGTAAGCCGAACGCAGTGCTGGGCTTGGCAACAGGCTCTTCGCCATTGCCCGTCTATGACGAACTGGCGAGCCGTTACGAAGCCGGGGGACTGGACTTCAGCCAAGCCCACGGTTTCGCTTTGGATGAGTACGTGGGCCTCAAAGCCGGCCATCCTGAGTCCTACCGGGAAGTGATCCGCCGCGAGTTCACCAACCGCGTGAACATCAAGCCGGAAAACGTCCATGGTCCCGATGGTGCCGCCGACGATCTTGAAGCGGCGTGCCAGGCGTACGAGGACGCGATCAAGGCCGTGGGCGGAGTGGACCTGCAGATCCTCGGCGTCGGAACGGACGGCCACATCGGTTTCAATGAGCCGGGTTCTTCGTTGGCTTCGCGTACCCGCATCAAAACCTTGATTGAGCAGACACGCAAGGACAACGCACGCTTCTTCGACAGCATCGACGACGTTCCCCACCACGTAGTGACACAAGGCCTTGGAACCATCATGGATGCCCGGCACGTAGTCCTGGTGGCCACCGGTGCCCAAAAGGCGCAGGCCGTCCGTGACTTCGTCGAAGGCCCTGTTGCCGCCATATGTGCTGCTTCCATCCTCCAGATGCATCCGCACGCGACCATCCTGGTGGACGAGGCTGCTGCTTCCTCACTCAAATTGGCTGACTACTATCGGCACACTTACGACAACAAGCCGGAGTGGCAGGGGCTGTAGACGGTAAGATGTTTGGCATGACTACGCTTCCTCCGGATCCATTCGAAAACGACCCCATGCGCGAGCTTTCCGGAGCCGGAACGTCCACTGCCACCATTGAGCGCGAGGAAACGCGCCAGGAAGTGGAGCCCGGCGACCGTGAGCGGTTTTCGCACTACGTCCGCAAGGAAAAGATCATGGAATCGGCGTTGACCGGTGAACCTGTGATCGCTTTGTGCGGCAAGGTGTGGACGCCAGGGCGCGATCCCCAGAAGTTCCCGGTCTGCCCGGAGTGCAAGGAGATTTACGAAGGCCTCCGCCCCGGCAACGACGGTGGAAAAAACGGCGGCCCGGACAACTCCAAGTAGTGGGCAGGAAGCAAACACAGGCCCAATCTGATCGTTACCGCTTTCCGGACCGCTGCGGCGTGTCCGGAAAGCAGGGCGTCGCTGACGCTGCCAGCTTGCGGGGGAAACCAGCATGACCGAAACACTCTTTGGTGGCCCCTCGCTGCCTCCCGCGTACCCGGAGCGCGCCGCCTGGGGTACCGCGCCTAAGCTTCGTGCCTGGCAGCAGGAGGCACTTGACCTCTACATGACGCGCAATCCCAAGGACTTCCTTGCCGTGGCAACGCCCGGTGCAGGTAAGACCACCTTTGCGCTGCGCATCGCCACCACGCTGCTGGACAGCGGGGTGGTCAACCGCGTGACCATCGTGGCGCCCACGGATCACTTGAAAAGGCAGTGGGCGGACGCTGCAGCCAAGGTCGGAATTGCCATCGACCCCAACTTCAAGAATTCCGACGGGCAGCACGGCCGTGGGTTCGTTGGGGTGGCCGTCACCTACGCCCAGGTAGCCAGCAAGCCGATGCTGCATCGAGCGAAGACTGAAGCTGCCCGCACCTTGGTGATCCTTGATGAGATCCACCACGGTGGTGAAGCTTTGTCCTGGGGTGATGGTCTCCGCGAGGCGTTCGATCCTGCAACGAGGCGGTTGTCCCTGACGGGTACGCCGTTCCGCTCGGATACCTCTCCCATTCCCTTCGTCGAATACGCCGAGGACCGTGATGGCATTCGCCGTTCCAAGGCCGACTACACCTATGGTTACGGCAACGCGCTGCGGGACCACGTGGTTCGTCCCGTCCTGTTCATGGCTTACTCGGGCCAGATGCGTTGGCGGACCAGCGCCGGTGACGAGATGGCGGCCTCGCTGGGCGAAGCCGCCGTGACCAAGGACATTACGTCCCAGGCCTGGCGAACGGCCCTGAACCCTACTGGCGAATGGATCCCGGCTGTCCTGGCTGCCGCGGACAAGCGCCTGAGCGAGGTCCGGCGGACGGTTCCGGACGCTGGTGGCCTGGTGATCGCTACGGACCACGACGACGCCCGCGCCTATGCGGGACAGTTGAAGAAGATCACGGGGCAGTCGCCCACAGTGATTCTTTCTGACGATTCCAAGGCTTCCAGCAAGATTGAAGAGTTCTCTGCAGGGGACAAGCGCTGGATGGTTGCCGTTCGGATGGTGTCCGAAGGCGTGGACGTTCCGCGCCTGTCGGTGGGTGTCTACGCCACCTCGACGTCCACCCCGCTGTTTTTCGCCCAGGCCGTGGGCCGCTTCGTGCGTGCCCGCAAAAGGGGCGAAACGGCGTCGGTATTCCTGCCTTCGGTGCCCCCTTTGATGATCCTTGCCAACACCATGGAAGCGGAGCGCGACCACGCCCTTGACCGTCCGGAGAAGGACGACGACGGACTCTTCAGCCCCGAGGAGAACCTCATGGCTGAAGCAAACCGGGAAGACAAGGCCTCGGACGAGCTCACCAAGGGTAAATTCGAAGCGCTGGACTCGCAGGCCTCCTTTGACCGTGTCCTGTTCGACGGCGGCGAGTTCGGTACGGGGGCCGACATCGGTTCCGATGAAGAGCTGGACTTCCTGGGCATACCGGGGCTTCTAGACGCCGAGCAGGTGGGCACGTTGCTGCGCCAGCGCCAACACGAACAGCAGTCGCGGAAGAAACGGCAATCACCCTTGGCGGCAGCCGCGTCGCCGGCGATCGCCGACCACCGCATGCTCATGGACCTGAGGAACGAACTGGCCAAGAACGTGGCCGCGTGGTCCGCCCGTACAGGAACGCCGCACGGAGTGGTCCACACCAAGCTGCGGGAAGTGTGCGGTGGCCCGGCTGTGGCCCAGGCCAATGAGGAGCAGTTGCAGGCACGCCTGCGTAAACTCCAGGACTGGTTCATAGGCCGGAAGTAGCCGGCCCACGTTTCAGCACGTATGCCAAAGGGCGCCGCGGTTGCGGCGCCCTTTGGCATTCATGGCGTCCAGGTCAGTTGTGTTCAACCTCGACGCCGGCTGCTTCCATCTCCTCGAATGCCTCGGTGAGGTCCTCGGCAATGCCGGCCGTGAGGTCCGCGATGACTGTGGTGCTGTATCCGGCCTGGACAGCGTCCAAGGCCGTGGACTTGACGCAGTAGTCGGTCGCAATGCCTACCACCACCACTTCCTCCACGTCGTGGCTCTGCAGCCAGTCGTCCAGGCCGATGGCCTCTTCATCCAGGACTTCGGGCACCGCGGCCCCTGCTTTGAGGTCGCCGGAGGGAACGTCGTCTTCGGGCGCCAGGATGCCTTCGAAGCCGGAGTAGGCAGCGGTGAACTGCCCTTTGCGAAAATAGGCCTGGATGTACTCGGGGTCCAGGTCCTCGTGGAGCTCAGCCCCTTTGGTCCTTGCCCGGCAGTGCGGAGGCCACGAATCGACCATGTCGGGCTCGTCCGAGAAGTGGGCGCCCGGCTCGATGTGCCAGTCCTGGGTTGCAACGATGTGATCGAAGAGATGCTGGTTGGCATCGACGTATTCGGTGATGGCGCCGGCTACGGCTGCGCCTCCCTCAACTGCAAGGGTGCCACCCTCGCAGAAGTCGTTCTGGACATCGACGATGATCAGTGCCCTGGACATCAGTTCTCCTCGTAGACAGTGGGAATGGCGGGCTCGCCACGCTGCAGCCGGTTGACGACGGCGGGTAGCTCAGCCATGGTTGCGGCGTGCCGTTCCTTGGCACGGACGACGCCTTCCGGTCCGGTCCAGCCGGGAAGGACCTCGCCGTTCTTGACGAACTGCTGGAGCAATTGGCGGTCGTTGCCGTCGTCCTCTGGACGGTGGCCGATCCCCACGATTTCGTGGGTTGCCTTGCCGCGTTCGTTGAGCTTGCGAAGGGCGTATTTACGGCCCCCGACGCTGACCTTGTTCTTTGCTGCCTTGGCCACCGGGATGAATTCGCCGTCGTCGTTGGTCCGGCTCACCAGTTTGTAGACCATGCTGGCCGTCGGTGCGCCGGAACCGGTGACCAACGACGTACCCACGCCGTAGGAGTCCACGGGGGCGGACTGCAGGGCCGCGATGGCGAATTCGTCGAGGTCCGAGGTCACCACAATGCGTGTGTTGACGTTGCCCAGGTCATCGAGCAACTGCCGGACCCACTGTGCCTGGGCGACGAGGTCGCCCGAATCCAGGCGCACCGCGCCCAACTTGTCACCGGCGAGGTCGACGGCGGTCCGGACGGCTGCTTCGACGTCGTACGTGTCGACGAGCAGCGAGGTACCCGGGCCAAAAGTTGCAATTTGGGCTTCAAAGGCCTCCCGCTCCGTGTCGTGCAGGAGCGTGAAGGAGTGGGCAGCAGTGCCCACGGTCTTGATGCCGTAGCGGCGTCCGGCTTCCAGGTTGGAGGTGCTGGCAAAGCCGGCAATCACAGCGGCCCTGGCGGCCGCCGTCGCGGATTCCTCCTGGGTGCGCCGGGAGCCCATCTCGATGCACGGGCGGGTGCCGGCGGCAGAGGTCATCCTCGAGGCAGCGGAGGCGATGGCGCTGTCATGGTTCAGGACCGAGAGGATGAACGTTTCCAGGATGCAGGCTTCAGCAAACGTTGATTCGACGATGAGGATGGGGGAGTTGGGGAAGTAGGCGTCGCCTTCGGCGTAGCCCCAGATATCGCCGCTGAACTTGTAATTTGCGAGGTAATCTAGGGTTTCCCGGTTGACCACGTTGTTTTGCTCCAGGAACTCCAGTTCGTCGTTGCCGAACCGGAAGTTGGCGATGCCCTCCAGCAATCGTCCAGTGCCTCCCACCACGCCGTAGCGGCGACCGTCAGGCAGCCGCCGGGCGAAGGCTTCGAACACTGATCGGCGATGCGCGGCCCCGGAGTGCAAGGCTGCCTGAAGCATGGTCAGTTCGTAGTGGTCTGTGTACAAGGAAGTTGCGGGGTGGTCCCACGACGTGGCTCTACTCACGAATTCACTCTAGTGCGAGCCGCCATAGAATGGACAGATGAGCCCTAGCGTTGCGTTTGGCACGGACATCGATGAGCGGACGGAAACTGCGGAGCAGTCGTCCACCGGTGTCCTGACCGCCCCTGATATCCCGTGGAACCTTGTGATCTGGAATGATCCCGTCAACCTGATGAGCTACGTGAGCTACGTGTTCCAGAGTTACTTCGGCTATTCGGAGTCCAAGGCGCACAAACTGATGATGGAGGTCCACAAGAAGGGCCGGTCCATTGTTGCCCACGGCAGCAAGGAACAAGTTGAGCAGCACGCCGTAGCAATGCACGGATTTGGTCTCTGGGCCACCGTGGAAAAGGCCGCGAGCGGCAATGAGACACCCGGAAAGGGCGGCCGCCAGCGTGGCTAAGGCATTCAAGTTTGGACTCAAGGGCATCACCGGATACCTGGAGCCGGCCGAGCGGGACCTCCTGCGCGGATTGTTGGACGACGTCATCTCCATGCTGGACTCCGATGCCCGGGACAATGAGGACCCGCTGGCGGCCTTGATCGGCTTGGATATGGACGTCAAGAAGCCGAGCGACCGTGCCCTTCTGCGGCTCCTGCCCAACGTCCTGAAGGACGACGACGACGGCTCGCTGGAGTTCCGCCAGCTCACCGAACGCTCTGTCCGGGAAAGCAAGGTCGGTGCCCTGCGGGCCACCGCCATGGGACTGGACAAGGACGAACTGGTCCTGAGCCTTGAAGACGCCACCCGCTGGTCCATGGCGCTGAACGATGTGCGGCTCGTCCTGTCTGAACGCCTGGACATCCGCGATGAAGCTGACGCGGAACACATCCACAGCATGCAGGACTGGAGCCAGGCGGAGGACGTTGAGAGCTACTTGGCGTTGGTCTACAACTTCACGACGTGGCTCCAGGAGTCCCTGGTGCAGGCCATGATCTCCGCCAGGCAGGCGAAATCCTGATCCGCCCCGTGGGTTGGTGCTGCCGCCTTGTGACACATCAGACACGAGGCGGAGACCACAGGTAATGGCCGGACGCCATGGGAAGCCTTATTCTCGAATAATTATGACTTCAGCATCGGGCAGTTCACCAAGCGGCGCTTCAGCCAGTGGCGGCCACCTCAGTGACGGGGAAATCGTGGGGGCGCGCCCGATCGGTATTTTCGACTCGGGAGTTGGCGGGCTGACGGTAGCTCGGTCCATCATTGACCAGCTCCCCAATGAGTCGATCCTCTATGTGGGGGACACCGCCAACGGCCCCTACGGCCCGCTTCCGATAGCCGAAGTGCGGGCCAACGCCCTGGGCGTCATGGACGAGCTGGTGGACTCCGGCGTCAAGTTGCTCACCATTGCGTGCAATTCCGCGTCGGCTGCCGTGCTCCGGGATGCCCGTGAACGCTACACGGCCCGCTACGGTATTCCTGTTATCGAGGTCATCCAGCCGGCCGTCCGCCGCGCCGTTTCAGCCACACGCTCCGGCAGGATCGGCGTTATTGGCACCTCCGCTACGGTTGGTTCCCGGGCCTACGAGGACACGTTCGCTGCTGCACCGGACCTGACCATCACGTCCGCGGCCTGCCCGGCATTCGTTGAATTCGTGGAAGCCGGAATCACCACCGGCCCGGATCTTCTGTCGGCTGCCAACGAGTATCTGCAGCCGCTCAAAGCCGCCGACGTGGACACCGTTGTCCTGGGGTGCACGCACTACCCCCTGCTGACCGGGGTCATCTCGTTCGTCATGGGCGAAGACGTGACGCTCGTTTCCAGCGCCGAAGAGACGGCCAAGGATGTCTACCGTGCGTTGGCCAACCACGGTATCCAACGGACGGAGCCTGCAGCGCCCAGCCACGAGTTCATCGCCACGGGGGATGCGGCACATTTCGAAACCCTGGCCCGCCGCTTCCTGGGACCCGAGGTTCTTTCCGTCAAGCACGTTGACCATGTGGCTGCCCAGTACCCCACGGGGAGCCTGGCCCGGATTACCCCCGAGATGCTGGAAGCTGCCCGATCGGGATCCGGGTTGTCGCGACGTTCCTACTTCGTCCAGCCAGAGGGCAACGCTGCCTTCGGCTCGGCTGCGGCCATGGGACGTGGCCTGTGAAGTTGACGATCGTGGGGTGCACCGGATCTTTCCCGGGCCCCGGTTCGCCCGCGTCCTGTTACCTGGTGACGGCTCACGATGGCGAACGTGAGTGGAAAATTGTCATGGACCTCGGCAGTGGAGCCCTGGGCGCGATCCAGCGCTACACGGACCTTGAGGATATTGACGCGATTTTCCTGACCCACCTGCACCCGGACCACTGCATGGACCTTTGCGGCCTGCATGTCGCCGTCCGCTGGAAGCCAGGCGGTTGGGGTCGTGACAGGCTTCCGGTGTGGGGGCCTGCAGCTACCGCGGACCGGATGGCGACAGCCTATGGGCTGGACCTGGACCCTGGGATGCACGAGGAGTTTGACTTCACCAACTGGGCCGAACAAAAGCCCGTAACTGTGGGGCCCTTCACCGTCACGCCCTATTCCGTCAACCACCCGGTTGAAGAGGCATACGCCTTGCGTGTTACCGCTACGGAACCGGGCAAGGACGGCATTCCGGTTACCAAGGTCCTGACGTACTCCGGGGACACTGATTCCTGCCAGGGGCTCGAGGACGCTGCCAAGGGTTCGGATCTGTTTCTCTGTGAGGCGGCCTTCGAGGAGGGCCGCGACGACGACATCAAGGATGTCCACCTCACAGGCAAGCGGGCAGGCGAGGCCGCCGCCAACGCAGGGGCCAAACGGCTGCTGTTGACGCACATTCCCGTGTGGACCTCGCAGACCAAAGTACTCTCGGAGGCCAAGCCGGTATTCGGAGACGTGGCTGTGGCTGTCGCAGGGGTTCACTACACCATCTAGGTGGGCCGTCGTCGGGGGCCTGGTCGGCTTGGCTAAGCTTGGACCATGACTTCTGAAGCAACAGCCACACCCGTCATCCGCGCCGATGGCCGGACCCCCGACCAACTGCGCCCCATCAGCATCACCCGCGGCTGGTCCAAGCAGGCCGAGGGATCGGCGCTGATCGAGTTCGGCAACACCCGGGTCCTGTGCACCGCTTCGCTCACTGAGGGCGTGCCGCGCTGGCTCAAAGGAGAAGGCCGTGGCTGGGTTACGGCCGAGTACGCCATGCTTCCCCGTGCCACCAACACCCGATCCGACCGCGAGTCCGTGAAGGGCAAGATTGGTGGACGCACCCACGAGATCTCGCGCCTCATCGGCCGTTCGCTGCGCTCCATCATCGACACCAAGGCCCTGGGCGAGAACACTATCGTCCTGGACTGCGACGTCCTCCAGGCCGACGGCGGTACCCGTACGGCTGCGATCACCGGCGCCTACGTGGCCCTCGCGGAAGCCATCCGCTTCGCCCGGGAGAACAAGCTCATTGCCCGCAACGCCGAGCCCCTGGTGGACACCATCGCGGCCGTTTCTGTCGGCATCATCGACGGCGTCCCCATGCTGGACCTGCCCTACGTTGAAGACGTCCGCGCTGAGACCGACATGAATGTGGTGGTGACCGGTTCCGGCAAATTCGTTGAAGTGCAGGGCACCGCTGAGGGCGCACCTTTCGATCGCGACGAACTCAACGCCCTCCTGGACCTCGCCCTGCTGGGCACCACGCAGCTCTCGGCCATCCAGCGTGAAACGCTGGCGGAGGCTCCGTGAGCGCCGTAGAGCCAGGCGGACCCCGGCTGGTGCTAGCCACCCACAACAAGGGCAAACTGAAGGAACTGCGCGAACTCCTTCGGGGCCAGGTGCCAGGGCTCGACGTCGACACCCAGGTGGTGGACGCCGCTGCGGCGGGTGCCCCGGACGTCGCCGAAACAGGTGTCACCTTTGCGGAGAACTCCCTGTTGAAGGCCCGCGCGGTGGCGGAAGCGACCGGCCTGGTGGCCATTGCCGATGATTCCGGCCTGGCAGTGGACGTACTGGGCGGCGCCCCCGGGATCTTCTCTGCACGCTGGTCTGGGCGGCACGGCGATGACATTGCCAACCTGAACCTGTTGTTGGCGCAGCTCTCGGACGTTCCCGATTCCTTCCGTGGTGCGGCCTTTGTCTGCGCTGCTGCGTTGGCGGTACCCGGCGCGGAGGGAATCGACCACGAAACCGTGGAGTACGGCCAGCTTGAGGGCACGCTGCTGCGGGAACCCCGGGGCCAGGGCGGATTCGGTTACGACCCCGTGCTGCAACCCGCCGGAATGGACCGCAGCTGCGCCGAACTCAGCTCCGAGGAAAAGAACGCCATCAGCCACCGGGGCCAGGCGTTCCGGGCATTGCTGCCTGCCATCGTGGACGCATTGTCGGAGCCGCAACTGAAGTAAGCCTGTACACACGAAAACGAATGGCACCCCGCGCGGCGGGGTGCCATTCGTTTTTTGCTTGCTTGAGCGGAACGCCGGGCGGCCTTACAGCTCGCCGGTCTTGCCGCCGTCGTGCTCGTCGATGAATTCCTCCACCGGATCGGTACCCTGGGCGGCCGCCTTGCGTTTGGCGACGAATCCGCGGCCCACCTCGATCAGGATCGGAATCACGGAGATCAGGACGATGACTATGAAGATAATGTCGATGTTCTTGCCGACCCACTCGAACTGGCCAAGCCATGCACCGAGCAGGGTAACTCCGCCACCCCACAGGACGGCGCCAATGACGTTGAAGAGGAAGAACTTGCGCTTGTCCATCTGGGCCACGCCCACGATGACCGGCACGAAGGTGCGGATAATCGGCACGAACCTGGCCAGGATCAACGCCTTGCCGCCGTGCTTCTCGAAGAATGCGTGGGCGCTTTCGACGTTTTCCCTCTTGAACAGCCTGGAATCGGGCTTGTTGAAGATCGCGGGGCCGGCTTTCGCTCCGATGAGGTAGCCGGTCTGGTTACCCAGGATGGCCGCGACGATGATCAGGCCACACATGCCCCACAGGTTGAACTCAATGGCGCCTGTGGACACCAGCAACCCGGCTGTGAAGAGCATGGAGTCGCCGGGCAGGAAGAAGCCCACCAGCAACCCGGTCTCGGCGAAGACGATGGCGCAGACCAGCAGAACCACCCAGGGTCCCAGCGGTGAATCGCGCAGGAAAACGTCGGGGTTCAACCAGTCCGGCAGGAACGACGCCATGGCCGGCTGCACTGGGCCCGCGCCCCCGAAAGTGGATACGGCCATATCGCTTATCGCAGAAAAGATCACCCATTAAGCCTACTTGAAGCCAGTCCGCGGAAATTTCCGTAGGCAGGAACGGCTGCATGTCACCACAATCACCCATGCAATGGCCGCCCCGCCGTCCAAATCGGCGGGGGCGGACTTTTCCCGCTGTAATCTTGACCAGTGGCATTGGACTTTACGGCGATCGACTTTGAAACAGCCAACGGCTTCAGGGGCTCCCCGTGTTCAGTTGGACTCAGTAAGGTCCGCAACGGAGTTGTGGTGGAAGAAGCCTCATGGCTGATGCGCCCTCCGGAGAACCACGATCATTTCGAGTTCCACAACACGCGGATCCACGGTATCCGTGCTGAAGACGTCGCCGGGCGCCCACGGTTCGGGGACCTCTTTCCCGAAATTGGGGCATTCATCGGTGGGGACGTACTTGCCGCCCACAACGCGGCCTTTGACCTCGGTGTGATCCGCTCGGGCTTGGAGGTCTCCGGGCTGCCCGGGCCCGCCTACCACTACGTCTGCACCGTCATGCTGTCGCGTCGATGCTATTCCCTGGTGTCCAATTCCCTGCCGTACGCGGCAGAGGAAGCCGGGGTCCCCCTGGTAAACCACCACGACGCAGCCGAGGACGCCCGCGCGTGCGCCGGCATCCTGGTGGACATTGCCCGGCGCAACAATGCCAACAGCATCGCCGAACTCTATCTTTCCCTGGGCCTGAACCTGCCCCATCAACCGGCTTTCGATCCCGCGTTGGGCTTATCAAAAGCCACAGTCTCGGCGTTGGCCGCCAAGAACGGCAGTTCCCTGGAACGTGCTCTGGAAGGGGCCCTGGGCGGTCCAAGCGGCTGGTCGGCATGGCCGGAGGAGGGTCCCAACCCGCTGCCCAACCCCGCGGCCGAGCCGGGACACCCCCTTTTCGGCCAAACAGTGGTTTTCACCGGTGATCTTGCCATTACACGGCCGGAAGCCAAGTCCCGGGCCGCAGACATGGGGGCCCGCCCCGAAAGCCGTGTGACTGCCCGGACCACGGTGCTCATTGTCGGAGACGGTTTCGTTGCCGGGGACCTCCGCGCCGGCCGGCTCACGGGCAAGGCAAAGCGGGTCCTTGAACTCCACGCCAAGGGCCAACAGATCGAGGTAGTCTCCGAGGGCGAGTTCCTGCAGATGGTGGGCGGAGCCTGACCGCCAAACGGTCACACTGCGCAACATTGCTTCCCGCCGCTCCGGCAGCGCTCCTAGCCTTGGGTCATGACCAAACCAAGCTTTGCCCAAGCGCCGGCCCGCCAAGCAGCGGACACTTCCGTTGCCGGCCGAATTGATTGGCGTGCCGTGTTTGCCTTTCCCAATCCCGTCAACGAGTACGCCGCCCGGATTACGGCTGGGCTTGTTGTGGTGCTCGCTGTCGTGACGTTGGTGACCGGCTGGGGCTGGGGGTTGGTTGCCCTCGCCGCAGGTTTCTGGCTCCGCGTGCTTTTTGGTCCGCGGATTTCCCCGTTGGCCCTGTTGTCCGTCAAGGTCCTGGCTCCGCGGATTGGTCATGCCAAGCTGGTTGCCGGTCCTCCCAAGAGGTTCGCCCAAGGCATCGGGGCCGCCTTGACCAGTGCCGCCGTCGTGCTGTTCTTCACTGGCTTCCAGCCGGCTGCATGGATTCTGCTTGCTCTGCTGATCGTTGCGGCCTCGCTGGAGGCATTCGCCGGTTTCTGCCTGGGGTGTGCAATCTTCGGTTTCCTGCAGCGCCGCGGCCTCATTCCGGAGGACGTGTGCGAGGCCTGCAACAACATCACGCTTCGCAGAACCTAGCCCCGGCCTTCAGCCGGTGGTGACGGCCAGGAGACGGTCGGCCATTCCGCGGATGACCTCCGGTGCTTCCAAAGCCTCCAGCCAATCCGCGGGAAGGCACTTCTCGCCGTAGTATGCGCCGAGGATATTGCCCGCGATCGACCCGGTTGAGTCACTGTCACCGCTGTGATTGATGGCGACGGCGATTGCGTTGCGGAAATGTTCTGCCGGTTCACTGCCACCCGTGGACAGGACGGCGTACAGCCCGACGGCGAGTGCTTCCTCAGCCACCCATCCCTCACCGAGTGCCGCGGTCAGTTCCTCGGGACCCAGCGTGGTGGATTCCGCGGACAGTTGCAGGGCTGCATCCAGCCTTTCGCCGAGCTCCGGTGCCTTTGTGGGAACGGCGCTGACGTACTCAAGGGCGTCGACGGCGGCAGTACGGATGTCGTTGCCTGCGACGATGTTGTGGATCAGCAGGCTGAAGGCGGCCGCACTGAGCCGTGCCGAGGGGTGTCCGTGGGTCAACGAGGCGGCGTCGGAGCTGAGCTTGTAGACCGCTTCACGGGAGATGTGGGGGATGAGCCCGAACGGGGCTGAGCGCATCACTGTGCCGCATCCTTTGGAGTCCGGGTTGACGGGCCGGGCTACTGTTCCCATGTCGCCGGTCGCCAAGCCGCTGAGGCAGGCGTTGCCGGGCGCGCGGCGATGCTTCAGCACGTCCTGGGAGTCAATCCACCGGGGCTGCGGCGCTGGAGCGGAGGACGAAACGGCGACATCCTGGGTCGCAAGCCAACGCAGGTAGGCGAGCCAGAGGCAGGCAATCTCGTCCGCAGCTACACCGTCGTTCGCCCATTCGAGGGCTTCTACGAGCCCGTCAACCGTATACAGCGTCATCTGGGTGTCGTCCGAAAAGTGGCTGCCGCCGTCGAGCTGGGCAAACGAGGTCAGGCCGGCGGGCCCGAACCGTGCGCGAATGGCGGCAAGGGAATCGAACTCCACCTCGTAGCCCAGGGAATCACCCAGCGCCCCTCCCAAAAGTGACCCGTAAACCCGGGATTCGAAGGACGGAACGGCGGGGGAGGAAGCGTCAACACTCATGCCAGTAACTTACCGTGCCCGCAGGCCCCCGCTGATATGGTGGGGAAGCTGCCGGCACCGATAAAACCCTGGAGAGACAACGTGCGTGAACCTGCTTGGCGACGGACGGGCAAGACACCTGACTACCGGTTTTCGCTGGCCAACGAACGTACCTTCCTGGCATGGATCCGTACATCCCTGGCGCTGCTCGCGGGCGCGGTTGCGGTTGACCAACTGGCCCCCAACATCGCCCCTACGCCGGTGCGCTTGGTTCTGTGTGTACTGTTGGCGCTTGTCGGGGCCGGGCTGGCCGCCTTGTCGTATCGTCGCTGGGGTCAGATGGAAGCCGCGATGCGCAATGACCAGGCCCTCCCTTTCTCCCGGGTGATGTTGTTCATGACCATCGTGGTGGCCGTAGCCGCCTTCGCCTTCGCCGTGTTGATCCTCGTGGCGCGTTGAGTATGGTCGCATTGAACAGGGCAGAACCGTGAGCGTGGAAGTCCGGGATCCTGGCCTGCAACCCGAACGAACCACCTTGGCATGGCGACGCACACTGATTTCGCTGGTGGTGGTGGACCTTTTCATCTGGCGAAGCTGGCTGACATCGGAGCCCGCCGCCGGCAACGTCGTCGCCCGCCTGCCAGGGCTGGACTACCAAGGGCTTTGCGCTCTCATGGCCGCAGCGGCCACGGTAGTCCTCGCCGCAGTGGTGTGGGTTCGCTCACGCCAGCTCCAGGCTGGCAGCCAGGCGGCATCGGCACGGTTGGTCCTGGTCAGCACGCTGGCGGTGATGGGCCTCGGGGGCACCGCCATCGCAGCGATAGCCCTGGGCAGATAAGCTCGGAGGCGGGATTCAGCAACTGCCCAGATTCGGCTGGCAAAATGCTCAAGGACTCCGGACGATCCGGGCGAACCATGGGCACGCCACCGTGCAGCGCGATCCGCGGCAGGCCACACCGGCTTGCACACCAACCGTAAGGACAACTTCGTCATGACCTCTCCTGTGCACGCCACCTCCGATCCCCAGCCGGGACTCATCGCCAGGCTGTCGGCTGAAGCTTTGGGCTCCATGTTCGTCGTGCTGGTTGCGGTCGGTGTCTCGATTTTCTCCAACCCTTCCGGTGCCCCGCTGCCTGCAGCACTGGCAACCGGCCTGACGGTTACCGTGGCGATGCTGGCTTTCGGGTACGTTTCCGGCGGCCACTTCAACCCGGTGATCACCTTGGGCAATCTGATTGCGGGCCGCATCCGCGCCGTGGCCGCGATCGCATACATCGTGGCCCAGGTGATTGGCAGCGTCGTGGGTGCCGCCCTTGCATACTGCGTGGTGCTGACAGTTCCCGTGCTGACGGACGCCCGTGGAGCCTTCGGCTCTGTGGCTGCCGGTTATGGCGAACACGCCGCTGCACAAACCCAGATGGCCGGGGTCCTGCTTGTAGAGGTTATCGGTTCGGCACTGCTGGTCGCCGTGTTCCTTGGCGCTACTTCGGGCCGCCGCGCACTGCCTGTAGTGGCACCTTTCGCAGTAGGCCTTGCCACTGCGGTCCTGCTCCAGTTCGGACAGGTCCTGGGCAACCTTCCGTTCAACCCTGCACGCGCCACGGGGCAGGCGTTCTTCAGCCCGTCCTGGGCCTTGGATGGTTTGTGGCTCTTCTGGGTGGCTCCCTTGATGGGTGCCGCGCTCGCAGGTCTGGCATTCAGGGGCTTCCAGGGTTTCTCTGCCGGCAACCGGGGTGCCGAGGCAAGCTCCGTGCTGGCGGATGGCGGGGTCAACGATTCCTTCGACGCTGAGGCCGACCCCACCGAGGACGTTGCAGTGACCCGTGATGCGAAGGGCAGCGAGGATGAAGGCAGCACACCGGTCCGTCCGGCTCCTGCTGCTCCCGCCGCCGACGATGACGCACGCGACTTTTTCGAGGGCAAGAAAGGCTAGCGGCCGGACAGGATCGACGGCGGTCGGCTCGCCTCCGCTTTAATGTCGGTGCTCCCGGATAACTTGAGAATATGCGGTTACTCCATACTTCCGATTGGCATCTTGGCCGGTCTTTCCACGGCGTTGGCATGCTTGAAGCCCAGCGCAACTTCGTGGACCAGCTGGTGTCTTTCGTCGAAGCCAGGTCCGTTGACGTTGTCCTGATTGCCGGTGACGTCTATGACCGCGCGCTGCCTGGATTGGATGTCGTCAAGCTGCTTGATGAGGCTTTGGTGCGCATTACCCAGGCGGGGGCCAAGGTTGTGCTGACCAGCGGCAACCACGACTCCGCGATCAGGCTGGGCTTCGCCTCAAGGTTGTTGGAACGTGGGGGAGTGCATTTGCGGACCCGGATCGAGGACCTGGACGTACCTGTCATGTTGCCTGCAGGTCCGGACGGCCAAGGAAACCCTGCGACAGTGGCCATTTACGGCATTCCGTTCCTTGAACCGCGGCTCGTGGCTGAGCGGTTGGAGGCCCCCAGCGCCACCCACTTCGAGGTCACGCTCGCTGCGGTGGAGCGCATCAAGGCCGACGTTGCACAACGCCGCGTTTCCGGGCCTGTTCATCCGGTGGTGCTGGCCCATACTTTCGCCAGCGGCGGTATCACCTCGGAGAGTGAGCGGGACCTGAGTATCGGCGGCCTGGGCGCGGTCCCGCTGGATCTCTTCGAGGACTTTTCGTATACCGCGCTCGGTCATCTCCATGGCCGCCAGGAGCTGGCACCCCACATCCGTTACTCCGGTTCACCCTTGGCCTACTCGTTCTCGGAGGCCAGGCACCACAAAGGCGCCTGGCTGGTGGAGATCGGTGCCGATGGCGTGCCGGACATCCAGGAAGTCCTATGGGAGGCCCCCCGGACACTCGCCGTGTTGAGGGGAAAGCTCGAAGACCTGCTGGGGTCCGCGGAGCATGCGTGGGCGGAAGCTGCGTACTGCCACATCACGTTGACGGACGCCCAGCGGCCCGCCCAAGCCATGGAGACGCTGCGCAGCCGTTTTCCAGACACCCTGGTCCTGGCATTCGACCCCGAAGGCGCCGAAGCCCGGTCCAAGACCAGCTACAGCACCCGGCTTGCCGAGGCTGAGGACGACCTCGGAGTATGTTGCGGCTTCCTGGACCATGTCCGCGGCCGTACCGCAGGCGAGGCCGAAGAAACTGCGCTGCGGGAAGCCCTTGAGGCCGTTCGGTTGGAGGAAGCGGAGCTGTGAGAATCCACCGCCTGGACATCGAAGCGTTCGGTCCTTTTGCGACCCCGCAACACATCGACTTCGACCAGTTGAGCTCCCAAGGACTCTTCCTGCTCAATGGCCCCACAGGAGCCGGCAAGACGAGCATCCTGGATGCCATCTGTTTCGCCCTGTACGGATCTGTGCCCGGCGCCCGCCAGGAAGGTAAGCGGCTTCGCAGCGACCACGCGGCACCGGGGGCCGAACCGCGCGTGGTCTGCGAATTCACAGCCCGTGGCAGGCGTTTCGAGGTAAGCCGTTCTCCGGCATGGGAACGACCCAGCGCCCGTGGCCGCAAGGGGTACACAACCCAGCAGGCCAAGACGCTTCTCCGGGAACGCATCGGGGGCACGTGGGAGGAAAAGTCATCCAGGAATGACGAGGTAGGTGCCGAGCTCTCCGACGTCCTGGGGATGGACCGGGACCAGTTCACCCGTGTAGTGATGCTCCCCCAAGGGGACTTTGCAGCCTTCTTGAGGTCAAAGGCCGGCGACCGCCTGGACCTCCTCCAGAAACTCTTCGGCACTCAGCGGTTCGAGGCCGTCGAACAGCAACTCGCCCAGCAAGCGGCGGCAGCAGCCAAAGAGGTTGGGGAGAACGCATCGGGGCTCCAGATGCTGCTGGACAGGATTGCCTCAGAACAGGCACAGTTGGGTGTTTCCGGCGCCACGGGGGAGGATGCACCGGGTGACCACGACGGGCCTGTCCTTACCGCTGGAGAGACACCCCAGGCGGACAACGAGGACCCTGAGGCTTGGCTCCAAGCTGTCGAAGAAGACGTTGAGGCCGAACGGAAACGCCGGGAGGCCGCCGCCACCGAAGCGGAAACGCGATCCGTCCGGTACGCCGAGGAATTCAAGGAAGGCGAGGAGAAGTCACTGCGGCATGCCCGCCTCGCTGCCGCCTTGCAGCGGAAGATCGTGGCTGAATTGGCGGCACCCCGGGCGCTTGAGAACAGGGAAGCGCTGGCAAAGCACCGTCGTGCTGCCGTTCTCAGCGGCCAGCTCGACGCTGTTGGATCTGCGATCCGAAAGGTCGATGCCGCTGTTGAACGGGTGGCAAAGGCTCGCGGCAAACTGGCTGCGGCGGGCGTCGCGACCGAAGATCCCACAGTGGCCCTGGATAAAGCGAAGGCGTCGCACGCGGTACTCCAGGCCCGGCTGCCGGACGAGCAACGCATGGAGGAAATCGCCGGACGCCTCGCTGCCAAGGGGACTGAAAAGACAACCCATCTGGCTGCGGCGTCCAAGGCAACGTCCTTGCTGGCTCAATTACGCGAAGAAGCCTCTGCGTTGGAGTCTAGGATTGAGCCGCTGGAACCTCTCGCTGCCCACCTCGCAGACCGGGAACGGGATGCCGCGTCAGCAGCCGAATTGGTAGGCATCGTAGCCCGCTATTCCACCGCAGCCCACGAACTCGACACCCTCAACGGCCAACACCTCCAAGCACGGTCAGCGTCGCAGGATCTTCGTCAGCGCTGGCTTGATCTCCGCGAGCTCCGCCTCGCCAACGCCGCAGGGGAGCTTGCCGCGGCGTTGGAGAACGGGAAGCCGTGCGCCGTCTGCGGCAGTGCGGACCATCCGCAGCCTGCAGCAGCTGCGCGCTCGGCCCTGTCTCTGGCCCAGGACGAGGAAGAAGCCAGGCAGCTTTTTGAGGCCAGCGAGAAAGCCCTGGCAGAGTTGGCCGGGCACGTTTCCGCTGCGGCCCAGATAGTCGCCGGCTTGGCGGCCCAAGGCGGTTCACTTGACCTCTCCGAGGCTAAGGCAAGTCTCGTGGCGGCTGAGGCTGCTGCGCTGGAAGCCCGGAAGGCGTCCATCCTGCTGGCGGAGCTGCAGGGCGAGCATGAGGCCCTCAGTAAACGAGTGGCCCAGGTGCAAGAAGAACACTCCGCGTCAGTCGGTGCGGCAGCGCAGGCGGCCTCGAGTGTCCAGCTTCTTCAGGAGCAATACGATGCCCTGACAGCCGAGCTGGCAGGTCTAAGGGGGGATTTCCCCAGCCTGCGTGAACGTCTGGAAGCGCTGTCCAGGGAAAGTGCCCTCCTCCAGGAGGCTGTCGAAGGGGATCAGGAGCTGGAGGGTGCCCGGCGTGTCATGAGCGAGGCCGCAACCGCTCTGGAACGCGCGCTGCCCGAATCAGGGTTTGCCTCCGCTGAAGAAGCCCGTCGTGAGTTGTTGTCCCCTGCCGACGTCGTTGGACTTGAGCAGGACCTCGCCGATTTCGACGCCGAAACAGCGAAGCTGGACGAGCTGTTTGCCAGCGAAGAACTGGTCCTGGCCGGCAAGGAAGCCAGCATCGGCGAACTGCCCATGCCTGAATCCGAACGCGCGGAAACACGGCTCCGTGCTGCCAAGGCCGCAGAGGATGCACGGTCTGCTGCCCTGGCTGCAGGGCTCGCGGGCAAGTCGGTTGAGGCCATTCGCCGCTATCGGGCGGAATACCGTTCCCTTGCCCAGGCCGCTGAAGAACCGCGCAGGAAGGCCCGGGTGCTTGCCGGGCTGGCTGAAACAGTGCGGGGAGCCGGGGACAACAGTTACCGGATGAGCTTGAACACCTATGTTCTTGCTGCTCGTTTGGAGCAGGTGGCCGCCGCCGCCTCCGAAAGGCTCGTTGCCATGAGCGATGGCCGCTATACCTTGCAGCACACCGATGCCAAGGCTGCGCGGGGCGCGAAGTCCGGCCTTGGATTGGAAGTAGTCGACGAATGGACCGGCCAACATCGTGACACGTCCACGCTTTCGGGCGGTGAATCCTTCATGGCCTCCTTGTCGCTTGCCTTGGGACTCGCGGATGTCGTCCAGCATGAGGCAGGTGGAGTGGACATTGAAACGCTTTTCGTCGACGAAGGCTTCGGCAGCCTCGACGAGCAAGCGCTCGAGCAGGTCATGGACGCTTTGGAGGGACTACGCGACGGCGGCCGGGTCGTCGGACTGGTCAGCCACGTTGCGGAGATGAAGCAGCGCATCACCAGCCAGCTCCAGGTGGTCAAGGGGCGCCATGGTTCCAGCGTGCGGATCGCCGAGGTAGTTCCCACATGACCCATATCCGATAGACTTAACCCGTTACACCGGGTCGCGCGCATCGGGAGGAGGGACGATGCGCACCTTTTAGCGAACCCGGATTAATGGAAAAATCTTCTGTGGCCTCCGAGCCCTTGTCATTGGCGCCAGCACGTCCCTCACGCCTGCCAGGCCGTTTCGCCCGGCTTCCCGAACTGGCTGGACCCGGCTTCCTGCCTTTGGGTCTTTTCGCCCGGCTCCCCTTGGCCATGCTTACCGTGGGTACCTTGACCTTGGTGACAGCCGTCAGCCATTCGTACGCGATCGGCGGGATGGCAGCCGGAGCCGTAGGCATCGGCTCTGCACTGGGTGCTCCGGTCCTGGGCTCCCTGGCTGACCGCGCTGGCCAACGCATCGTGCTTGTCGTTGCGGCCATCGTCAACACCTTGGCCGTTGCCGGACTGCTTGCCGCGGCCTACTTCACTCCCGGCTACGAATCGGCGGCTGACGCGATCGCCGTCCTTGTCGCCGCGTTCCTGGCCGGGGCGAGCTGTCCCCAGGTAGGTCCCATGGCAAGGGTCCGCTGGATGGCGCTGACCACACGCAACCTGTCGCCCGCGGCAGGCAGCGGGGGCAGGAGCGTCGCGGCCAACCGGGCCGACCTGGATACCGCCCTCTCCTATGAGGGCACCGCGGACGAAATCACTTTCGTCCTTGGTCCCGCCTTGGTGGGCGTCCTGGCGAGCATCGTAGCCCCCTGGCTGCCCCTTGCCCTGGCTGCTGTCATGACCATCACCCTCGTTCCTGCTTTTGCCGTCCATCCCAGCCAACAAGCTGTGGTGCCGGCCCCACGAAAGGCGCGTACCGGCGTCGTGCCCGCCGCAGGGCAACACGACGGAGCGAAACCACAGCGCCGTCAACGCTGGGCCGGTGCCGTGGTTGCGGTTCCCGTGCTGGCCATGATCTGCATGGGCACCTTCTTTGGTGCGACCCAAAACGCTTTGAGCGCCTTCTCGGCCCAGTATGCAACAGCCGAAATCGCCGGTCTCTTGTACGCCGTCATGGGGCTGAGCTCAGCGGTTGCGGCGTTGTCTGTCGCTTTCTGGCCGCAGCGCTTCAGCCTGGCTGCCCGCTGGGTAGCCGCTGCCCTGTCGATGTCGGTGTTGTCGTTGCTGTTGCTGCTCCCCGCCGGAATTTGGCCCATGGTCGTCGTGTTGCTGGTCCTTGGAATTCCTGTGGGACCGGTTATGGTCACGGTCTTCAGTATCGGTGGCGTGGTGGCGCCTGCCGGCCGGATGGCAACCGTGATGACGGCGCTGGCCAGCGGGATCGTGGCGGGTACCGCCTTGGGCTCCTACTTGGCCGGGCAATTGGCCCAAACCCAGGGCTACGGGGCGGCGTTCGTGGTTTCCATGGGCGCAGCAGCAGGTCTTTTCATGCTGGGCGTCGTCACGTTCCTGGTGATGAAGCGTCGGCCCCAGGGCTGACCTGCCAAGCCCCGACGTTGGGGCTGGTCACGGCTCCGGCATTGCGGTATCCGGTGGGCGAGTTGCCGAAAGCGGCCCTGAAGATGCGGCTGAAATGGGCGGCGTCGGTGAACCCCCACCGCGCTGCGATGGCTGTGACGGGGCGTTCTGCCAGTACCGGATCCATCAGGTCCCGGCGGCACCGCTCAAGACGCCGTTGCCGGATCGACGAAGCCACCGTAGTGCCGATCTCCTGGAAAAGATCGTGCAGGTGGCGGGTGGAGATGTAGTGGGCGGCGGCGATGGTTCCGGGGGAGAGGCCGGGATCACCGAGGTTGGCTTCGATGTAGTCGTGGATCCGGCCCAGCAACAGCAGGTGGGGATCGCGGCCCGTCTCGATCATTTGGTCGAGTTCGCCGTTAAAGAGCGTTGTCACCAGGTCCAGGGCATTGCGGACCAACCGCAGGCCGTTGGTGCCGGACAGGGCTTCAAGGTTGTCGGCCAGTTTCACCAGGAAGGGGCTGATGAGTTCGCCGAGCCCCTCGTCACCGGGAATCCGCAAAGCTGTCACATGGCCCATGGCTTCGGCCGGCAAGTCCAGCAGGACGTGAGGGAACATCAGCACCAAAGTGCGGAAGTCGTCGTCGAACGTTAGCTGGTACGGGCGTGAGGTGTCGTAAATGGAGAGGTCGCCGGGGCGCAACACGGCTTCGCGTTCGTCCTGCACCAGGCGACCGGACCCACTGAGCTGGATGCTGAGTTTGAAGAAGCGGCCGGTGGACTTGGCTATCAGCTCAGGAGTGCGGAGGACAGCATGGGGTCCGGCGGTGACTTCAACTACGGAGATCTGGCCAAGGACACGTGCCCGCATGGTTCCGTGGAAGGCTGAGTTGCGTGGGCCTTGGGCCAGCAACGGTACGAAGGAGGCGGAGATTGCCCTGCTCCACTCCTGGAACGACTCCGCCACGATGGTTTCCACGGTTGCGGGGCCGGTTTCGGCCGCGACGGTCATCAAACTCCCTTTCAGAGGCCTGCGGTGCCGCTGCGGGTGGGCCGGGGGGCCGGCACTGCGGGACGTGAGCTTGCCCACGATTCTACACCGGGGACCATGTGGCACTGTGCCTGCGTCCAGCGACAAACACCTTGCCGTGTGAGACAAGTCACGCGGTGGCGTGGCGGTGGAAGATTGCGGAATGACAGACACCGTGCCGCGCTCTCTCCCGCGGCACCGAGGCAGGAGCACACTATGAGCGTGGACAACCCCGTCAAAGGCAGGACCCCCGCAGCCGCCGTCACCAAGAAGCGGCTGGGCGTACCGGCAGTGACCTTTATGATCATCGCGGCCTCCGCGCCGCTTACCGTCCTGGCGGGTGGAGTAACCACCACGTTCGCCGTCACGGGGGTGACCGGCGTCCCGCTGTCCTTCCTGCTCCTCGGCGGAATCCTGGCGTTGTTCGCTGTGGGCTACGCCGCTATGAGCCGCTACGTCACCAACGCCGGCGCGTTCTACGCGTACATAGCGCAAGGCATTTCCAGGCCGGCCGGAGTGGGCGCCTCCCTGGTTGCCCTGATGGCCTACAACCTGATGCAAGTGGGGATCTACGGACTCTTCGGCTTCACGGTTTCATCGCTCCTTTCGGCGCGGTTGGGCATCAGCGTTCCCTGGTGGGTACCCGTGCTGGTGTGCATCGCGATCGTGGGCTGGCTGGGCGTGAACAGGGTGGATTTGTCGGCCAAGGTCCTTGGTGTCCTGGTGGCCCTCGAGTTCCTGGTGGTGATCGTGTACGACGTCATCAGCCTCGCCGTGGCCCCTGAGGGCATCAGCGCAGCGACCTTCAGCCCTGAGAGCCTGTTCGTTCCCGGCATCGGCGCGGTACTGTCCTTCGGCATCGCCGCCTTCATGGGTTTTGAATCGGCAGCTATCTACGGCGAGGAATCCAAGGACCCCCAGCGGACCGTCGCCCGTGCCACCTTTGCCGCCGTGGGCATCATCGCCGTCTTCTACGCGGTATCTGCCTGGGCGATGACCGTAGGAACGGGGCCTTCAGCTGTCATTGAGACCGCGGCAACCTCCGGCCCTGACATGATCTTTGCCTTCCTGGGCGCGAATGGCGGCGTGCTGCTCAGCGACATCGCCCAGGTCCTGTTTGTCACAAGCCTTTTTGCCGCGCTCGTCAGTTTTCACAATGCAGTGGCGCGCTACTTCTTCTCCCTGGGCCGCGAACGGGTCCTTCCGGCCGCGCTGGCCAAGGTTCGCACGCAGAGCGGGGCACCGTTCGCCGGTTCCTTGGCGCAAACGGTGATTGCCGTCGTCGTGACTACTGGGTTTGCCATCGCGGGATCGGGCTCCGAACTGGGCGAACTGTACCCCGTGCTGACCATGTTCACGTGGTTGACCAACAGCGGCGCCATGGGCCTGGTGCTGCTCATGACCGTGGTCTCTGTTGCCGTGATAGGTTTCTTCCGCCGGCAGCAGCATGGGGCAAGCCTGTGGGTCAGGGTTGTCGCCCCGGGCCTGGGTTTCGTTCTCCTGGCTGTGGTCTTTGTGCTGATCGCCACCAACTTCAACGTCCTGCTGGGCCAAACCGAGTCGACACCAGCCACGTTTGTCCTGCCCGCGCTGGTCCTGCTGCCCGGCGTCGTGGGCATCGTCTGGGGCCTGCGCCTCAGGCGCTCGCAACCGGCACTCTACGCCCGGATCGGCCACGGCGCCGAAGACTGACCCTGATCTGCCAAGAAAGCCCCGGCGCGCATTCCGCGCCGGGGCTTTCTTGTGCCGTGGCTGTTCCTGGGGTTAGAGCCCCTTGGCCGGGTCCAGTTCGGGGCTGTGCCGGGTCATGCTGATCAGGCGGCCGTGCGCGCCGAACGTGAAGTGCACGGGGGTGGTTCCTGCCTCATCCCAGCCGAACAGGCTTCCATGGGAGCGGATGGCGTTCGGGTCGCGGTGGTCGGCAATGGTGACCGAGCCGCACGGAATGACCTTTTCCCGCCACGTGAACACAAAAATGCCGGGGCGGATTTCGAAGACGGTGTTGGAATCGGTGTCTGCCAAACCGCGCTCCGGCCCTGCCAGGCATTGCCAGGTGTACCAGGTGGGGCTGAGGTAAATGTGCTCGTAGGCGTGCGATCCGCTGTAGACCCATTCAACGCGGCGGCCGATGAGCCCGGTGCTTTCAGCAATGTCATTGCCGGTTACCTGGTATCCGCCGAGGGTTCCGGGCCGGAAGTCGTGACGGACATCAACACTGGAGGCGGTGGCGGTGCCAAGTGCGGCGCCGATGTAGAGTGCGCGGCCGTGGGAAA
The DNA here is from genome assembly GCF_040137855.1 of Paenarthrobacter sp. CAP02. Lineage (NCBI taxonomy): Bacteria > Bacillati > Actinomycetota > Actinomycetes > Micrococcales > Micrococcaceae > Paenarthrobacter > Paenarthrobacter sp. CAP02. Next base: position 268,338 of record NZ_JBEEII010000004.1, read on the forward strand.
GGTCCAGGATGAGGGAAACGGCGAGTTCCGGGTCCCCGGCATCCTGCCATTGGGCGTAATACAGTTCCTCTGCCACGGCGAAGGCCTCGTACGCGGATGTGCTGTTGTGCCCCGCGGCTGACCATTGCACCTCTTTGTCGTCGAAGCTGAACGACATGGATCCGCCGGTGCTGTGCACGGAGAACTGTTGTCCCGCCAGGTCCTGGACGGTGGGGGCTTTGTTGGCGTCGAAGCCGGGTGCCAAACCCTCCAGCGGCAGCCAGTTGGAGGTGTCAAGAAGATTCAGGCTCATGGTTCCTTCTCAGTCTCGGAAGAAGGACGGGACACTGTGTCCGGTCCTTCTTCGAGTATTCGGTCCGGTCCCGGCTGCCGTCTTGTGCTGCCCGGCACGCTGCTTGGCGTGGAAGGAATGGTTCAGGCGAGTTGGCTTTCGATGCGCGCTGCGCTCGCCGCCAGTGCCTGGCCCACGGCGTCCGGATCCTGGTCCAGGCGGATGTAGACGACGGCGATCGCGGCCGGCCGTCCGCCGGGAACCCGGATGGGAGCGGCAATGGAGGACAGTCCGGCGATGACTTCGTCGTGGCTGGTGGCATAGCCCAGGCGGTGCGCCTCCCGGGCTTCTTCCCGGTAGGGGATGCCGGCTCCCACCTGCTGCCACCGTTCCTCGGTCATGGTGGATTGGATGGCGATCCCTGGGGCGCCTGTGCCAACGGGGTGCCGGCTGCCTGGATGCTGGGCGAGTGCCGCACCGGAGTGGCGGGGCTCCACCGTTACGAGGGTGACGCATTCCTGGTGGTCCCAGACCGCGACGAACGCGGTCATGTGCAGTTCGTTGGCCACTTGGGTCAGTTCGGGCAGCGCTGCCGCTTGCAGGTTCCGTGACACGCCCCGGGCCAACACGGCCAATCCCGGCCCGGGCTGGACCCGTCCGGAGTCGTCGCGGACCAGCAGTGAATGGTCCTCGAGGGTCCGCAGGATGCGGTAGGCCACCGAGCGGTGCACTCCCAGGGCCTCGGTCAGTTCCGCGATGCTGAGGGGGCGCTCTGCTGCTGCCAGTATTTCCAGCGCACGGATCCCCCGGGAGAGGGTTTGCGACGGCGGCGCCTGGGTGGACGCGTCGGTGGTGCCCTGGGTGCCGCTGCGGGGATTCATGCGAACCATCCTATGTTGGACCGGCTTCGGCGCGTGCCTGTGCCTTGCGTCACAGCATGTAGTATCCTTTCCTAACTGACCGTTCTGTCGGTTTATGTACGTCACTCGCTGACCGCACCCTCACCCCACATGGAGTTCCAATGACCGCAACTTCCACTGTCGACTCACCGTCAGGCCCCAGCAGCAAGCGCGAAGAGCGCCGGGTGCTTGCCGGGACACTGGTAGGCACCACTATCGAGTGGTACGACTTTTTCATCTTCGCCCAGCTCACGGCCACCTTGCTGGCTCCGTTGTTTCTTTCTCCGTTGGAAAAATCCAACCCGGGTGTAGCCCAGCTCCTGTCCTTCGCCACGATTGGCATCAGCTTCCTGTTCCGTCCGCTCGGGGCGTTCGTTGCCGGGCACTTGGGCGACAGGATGGGACGCAAGGCAGTGCTCGTCATGACGCTGGTCATGATGGGTGCAGCAACCGCCCTGATCGGTGTCCTCCCGACCTACGACACCATCGGGCTCTGGGCGCCGGTACTGCTGATCTTCCTGCGTGTCCTCCAGGGTTTCTCGGCTGGTGGCGAGTGGGGTGGAGCGGCCCTGATGGCCGTGGAGCACGCGCCTATCCAGAAGCGCGGCCTCTTTGGTGCCTACCCCCAGATTGGCGTGCCCATCGGCATGATCCTCGCTACCGGGCTGCTGTTCTTCCTGCAGTCGGGGATGTCCAAGGAGGCTTTCGCGGCCTGGGGCTGGCGCGTGCCGTTCCTGTTGTCGGTGGTCCTGATCGTGGTGGGGTACCTGATCCGCCGCGCCGTTGGCGAGAGCCCCGTGTTCAAGGAGCTTGCCCAGCGCAAGGCAGAAAGCAAAGCACCTCTTGGTGAACTCTTCCGCAGGAACAAGAAGGAAGTGGTCCTCGCCGCGCTGATCTTCATTGCCAACAACGCCGCCGGCTACCTGCTGATTGCGTTCTTCATCTCCTACGCCACCAAGACCTTGAAGATGCCCGCGCCCCAGGTCCTCCTGGCGACAACCATTGCTTCCTTCGGCTGGCTCATCTTCACCATGGTGGGCGGTTGGCTGTCGGACCGGATTGGACGCGTGAAGACCTTCCTCATCGGCTACGGCCTTGTCTTCGCCTGGATGATCCCCATGTTCGTGCTCATCGATTCAAAGGACATCCTGCTCTACGGGACGGCCCTGTTTGTCCTGACCATCGGACTCGGACTCTCCTACGGCCCGATGTCTGCGATGTACGCCGAGATGTTCCCGGCACAGGTCCGTTACTCAGGCATCTCCATCGGTTACGCGCTCGGCGCCATCCTTGGTGGTGCTTTCGCACCGCTGATTGCCCAAGCACTCCTGGATTCCACGAAGTGGTCGGGCTCAGTGGGCCTGTACATCATGGGTCTTTGCATCATCTCCTCGGTAGGCGTCATCCTCGCCAAGGAGACCAAGGGACGGCCCCTGGGTTACAGCGTCCACCACTAGGCTCTTCCGCTATCAGGCGAATCAAAAGGGTGCGGTCCTCTGGGCCGCACCCTTTTGATACGCCTCAGGTCTTGCAGCGTCACGACGGCGGTCAGCGGCGACCGCTGGCACCGGCAGCTTCCAGCTGGCTCACGACGTCGGCGTCGGACAGCTGATCGAATCTCTCGTAGAAGGCGCCGACTGCATGGAACTTACCGGGGGTATGCAGGGCAAACACGAAGTCGCACACCCTGCCCAAAGACGTTGACGCCTCCAGTGATGCCACCGGAACGGCGGCCACCACCGTTTTGGCACCCCCGGCCCGGACGGCTTCCACTGCAGCGCGCATGGTGGCGCCGGTGGCAAGTCCGTCGTCTGCCAGGACCACGGTCTTGTCGCGGAGGTCATGGCTTGTGCCCGGGTACTGCTTGGCGCGTCGAAGGAGCTCAGAGCGCTCGTGGGCTTCCACGGCGTCCAGGGCGGATTGGGAAATGCCGCGGGAAAGAATGAGTTCCTTGAGCGGCTTGTTGACGATCCGGAGGACGTCGCCCCGGGACCATGCCAGGGCGCCGAATGCGGTCTCGTCCCGGCCCGGAATGCCGAGTTTACGGACCAGTACGGCTCCGAAGGGCAGGTAAAGTTCGGCGGCCGCGGCGGCGGCCACGGGAATCCCCCCGCGGGCGAGGCCCAGGACGATGGTGTCAGGGCGTTCCCTGAGCTGGGGGAGACCTTCGGCCAGGCGGCGACCGGCTTCCGCACGGTCCTTGAAACGCATGCCCATCTGCTCCACTTCCACGAAATTCGTTGCATTCCCAAGCCTACCGTCCAGGCCTTGCCGGGCGAGGCCTCCACTGAAAGCATGGCAGTGTGAACAAGCCCATCGGATACTGGATCAAGAGGCTCGACGCCGCGTTGGATGTCCAGTTGGACAGGACGTTGGCGCGGATCAAGCTCAGCAAACGTCAGTGGCATGCCTTGGGAACCCTCTCGGGGGGTGCCATGCTTCCTGACGAACTCGAGGAAGGCCTGCGACCGTTGTGGGGCAGCGATATCCGTTTGCGTGAGCGGGAGCTCGCTGCCTTGGTGGGCCGCGGTTTGATCACCATGGTCGATGACCGGCTGACGCTCAGTGAGCGGGGCCGGGAAACGTACCACGAGGCCCAACGACTCGTCGAAGATGCCCGCCAGGACTTGTCCATGGGCATCGGCATCGACGAGTACGCCATGGCGCTCAGCGTCCTGGAGCGCATGAGCCTCAATGCAGAGCGGCTGGCCCGCTGACCTCAGCCAGCAGCACCAGCCGCCTTCCACCAGCCGCCTGCAAGGGGAGTCGGGCCTACACTCCCAGGAACTCGAGGGCAGCTTCCTTGAAGGCCCGGCTGGTTACTACATTGGTGTGCGTCCGGCCCGGAATCACCAGAGTCTCAACCATGCCACCGTGCTTGCCAGCAATGGAGGCCAGTTCCGGCATCGTCGCAGCACGTTCGTCCTTCTCGCCGGCAACCAGCAGGAGAGGCATGTGCGGGGCCGCCTCGGCCGGATCGAAAGGTTCCCCCTTGATGGCCTCGATGAGTGAGAGCAAGGCGAACAGGTTGTTGCTCGGCAGCATTTGCGCCATCTTCAGCAGTCCGGCCGTCGATTCGTCCGCGATGGGCGTGCCGTCGGCCAGGTGCCGTTGCGCGGCTGCGAGGTCGAATGCGGCCAAAGGATCAGCCGAACTGGGCCCACCCAGGACGATCCGATGGACCAGGTCCGGCTGGGTCGCGCCGAACTCCCACGCCAGGCGGGACCCCAGCGAATAGCCGATGATGTCCAGCCCGGTGGACGGGTCGCCGTCGCGCAGCGGCCGGGCGCCGACGTCGGTGACTATCTGAAGGAGGTCCGCCCGGATACGGCTGGGCGTGTACGAGTCCAGGTCTTCGGGGGAGTGGCTTCGGCCGTGGCCTGGAAGGTCAACGGTGATCGCCCTGCGGCCGGCATCCTGGAGGGCTGCAAGCCATCCGCTGTCTACCCAGTTCAGCTTGCTGGAGGAGGAGAAACCGTGAATCAGCAGCACCGGGCGTAGTCCGGCGTCGGCACTTGGCTCATGGACTTCCACGAACAGTCCCGGGTCTGTGCCCTCCACGGTGTGCCTGCTGTGTTCCACGGTGTGCCTGCCGGTCATGGTGTCAGTCCTCATCGAGTACGGCGCTCAGGCGGACCCGGCGCTTGGGTGCTTCGTCCTTCGGAACAGTGCCCACGATTCCGGCGGTGTCATCCGGAACCTCGAACACGATCAGCGGTTCGCCAACGTTGATGGTCTCACCGGGCGCCCCGTGAATACGCACCACTTTACCTGCCTGCGGGCTGGGCAACTCGAGGGCTGACTTGCTGGTTTCGAGCTCGACGATCGCCTGGTTGCGTTCGACCTGCTGGCCGGGTTCGACCAGCCATTCGAGCACGGTTGCTTCGATGAGGCCTTCACCGAGATCGGGAAGCGGGAAGGAAATTTCAGCCACGGCGGTACTCCAGTACTCGTTGGATCCCAAAGAGGATGCGATCGATGTTGGGGATGTATTCGTCCTCCAGGTCACCGGAGGGATAAGGGACGTCGAAGCCGGTCACACGCTCCACCGGTGCCTTGAGTGTCGCGAAACAGCTCTGGGTAATCAGTTGCGCAACTTCGGCCCCAAGGCCGGAGGTGAGCGGCGCTTCATGGACGACGACGGCGCGCCGCGTCTTGCCCACGGATGTCGCCAGTGCTTCGGCATCGATGGGCTTGAGCCAGCGCAGGTCCAGGACTTCGATGTCGATGCCGTCCTCGGCCGCCAGTTCAGCCACCTGAAGGCAGCGGGAGACCATGGCTCCCCAGGCCACCAGCGTAAGGTGCCGTCCTTCCCTGGCCACGCGGGCGCCGGTGAGGCTTCCGGCGTCGTCCGTTCCGCCGTCGTGCGCGGCTGTGTCCTGGTCGGCGGACCCGACGTCCACCGGTCCCTTCTGCCAGTACCGGGACTTTGGTTCCATGAAGATGACCGGGTCCGGACGGCTGGCAGCGTACTTGAGGAGATGGTAGGCGTCGTGCGGGTTCGACGGCGAAACCACCTTCAGGCCGGGCACATGGGCGAACAGTGCTTCAAGGCTTTCGCCATGGTGCTCGGGGGCGCGGATGCCACCGAAGCTGGGGACGCGCAGCGTGATCGGCATGGGGAGCGTGCCGCGGCTTCGGTAGTTCATCCGGGCGATCTGGCAGACGATCTGGTTGATCGCCGGGTACGCGAAACCGTCAAACTGGACCTCCGGGATGGGGTGGAAGCCGGCCATGGCCAAACCAACGGACATGCCCAGGATGCCCGACTCGGCGAGCGGGGTGTCGAAAACGCGCGCCTCGCCGTGTTTGGCCTGGAGGCCGTCGGTGATGCGGAAAACTCCGCCGAGTTGGCCGCAGTCCTCTCCAAAGATCACCGTCTTGGGGTTCTCGTTAAGGATTTCGTCGAGGGCCCGGTTCAGGGCCTGCTGCATGGAAAGCTGTTGAATGCCGACGGCGGTGGTTGCCGTGGCCTCAGTGATGGTGGTCTCAGGCATGTTCGGACTCCTCGCGCCACGCGGTGGCCTGGGATTGAAGGGCGGGCGTTGGCTCCTGGAAGACCAGGCTGAACATCTCAGCGCCTGGGCGCGGGCCGAGGTCTGCGATCCCGGCCCGGATGGTTTCCTCTTCCTCGGCTGCCTTGCGCTGAGCCTCGGCGAAGAAGGCCTCGTCGGCCACCCCGTCCGCGAGCAGGCGCTGCTTGAAGCGTTCCAGCGGGTCCTCGCCCGCGCCGAGCCGTTCCTCATCGAGCGTGCGGTACCTGCCGGGATCGTCTGCGGTGGAGTGCGGGCCGCGGCGGTAGGTCATGGCTTCGATCACCACGGGGCCGTTGCCGGAGCGGCAATGTGCGAGGGCCGAACGGGTGGCTTCGAAGACTGCCACCACGTCGTTGCCGTCCACTTGGAGTGACGGGATGCCGTATCCGGCGGCGCGGGCGGCGACGGAACCGCCGGCAACCTGCCGTTCGGTCGGGACGGAGATGGCCCAGCCGTTGTTCTGGATGAAGAACACCACCGGGGCCTTCATAACAGCTGCGAAGTTCATGGCTTCATGGACGTCACCCTGGGATGAGGCGCCGTCCCCGAAGTACGTCACGGCAACCCCCGTCTCTTGTGCTCCGGCAAGGGTTTGGCCATGCGCCCATCCGACGGCGTGCAGGACGGAACCCGCAACCACTGCCTGGATGGGTGCGAACCTGGATTCCAGCGGGTTGTACATGCCGCCGTGCCAGGTTGCCTTGTGTGTGGACATGTAGCCCACCATGTCCACGCCCATGGCGCGGGCAACGCCCATTTCGCGGTAGGTGGGGAAAACGAAGTCGCGGGCGCGGTCCACGGCGTATCCGCTGCCCACCTGCGCGGCCTCCTGGCCAAGCTCGGGGGCGTAGCCGGGAATGATGCCCTGGCGCTGCCAGGCGACTGCGGCAGTGTCGAGGTGGCGGACGGCAGCCATCAGGGTGTACAGCTCACGGAGTTGATGGTGGGTGAGCGGGGCCGCATCATCATCGAGTGCGGCCAGCACAGGTTTGAGAGTCATGGCTGTGACCCTAGTCACCGCGCTCGACTGTGCGCAATCAGCTCACTTCAAACGGAACATTTTGTACAATTTGGGCACACGCAAAAGCCCTGCACAGTACAAACTGTGCAGGGCCTCTGGATGCTTGCTAGCAGGGGGCTTTTAGGCGCCCGCTGCGGCCTTGGCGGCTTTTGCCCTCGCGTTGAGGAAGCAGCCGGCAGCAATGGCCAGGATCAGCAGGAAGGTGCCCACCAGTTGGCCAGCGCTTTCGGGGTTGGCGAAGCCCACCACAAGGATGAGGCCCAGCAGGACCAGGCCAATGATGGTGAGGTAGGGGAAGCCTTTCATCCGAAGCGGCAATTCGGTTCCCTCCCGGTCCGCCCTGCGGCGCAGGATGAACTGGGACACCAGTGCGGTGCCCCAGACCACCAGGCAGGTGGAGCCGACCAGGTTCAGGAGCGCCGGCAGGATCTTGTCCGGGAACAGCAGTTCCAGGATGGTTGCGATGAAGCCGAAGGCAACTGAAACGCCGACGGCGGCTACCGGAACCTTCGAAGCGCTCAGGCGGGACAGGAGCCGGGGAGCTTCCCCGCGCTCGGAGAGGGAGAAGATCATCCGCGAGGCACCGTAGAGGTTGGCGTTCAGTGCCGAAAGCAACGCGACAACAGCTACCAGGGTGATTGCTGCGCCTGCGCCGGGAATCCCTGCGAGGTCCAGGACTCCGGCGAACGGGGACTTCAGTCCTTCTGAACCCACGGGGAGGACGGCTGCGATGACGAAGACCGAACCGATGTAGAAGACAAGGATGCGCCATACGACAGTGCGGATCGCCTTGCCGACGCTGTGGGCGGGGTTTTCGGTTTCCGCGGCGGCAACGCTGACAATCTCGGTTCCACCGAAGGCGAAGATCACTACGAACAGTGCGGCGGCAATGCCACCAATACCGTGGGGAGCGAAATCCCCGAACGCGGAGAGGCCCGGTGAGGGTACGTTCGGCAGCCAGCCAAACAGCAGCGCTGCGCCGATGAGCAGGAAGATGACAATTGCGGCGACTTTGAGGATGGCGAACCAGAATTCGAACTCGCCGAAGTTGCGGACGCCTACGAGGTTGATCCCGGTGAAGGCCACCATGAAGACCAGTGCCAGTATCCATACCGGGATGACTGGCCAGACGGAGGACAGCAACCCTGCCGCCCCGAGGGCTTCCGCGGCGATGACCACCACGAGCTGGAGCCACCAGAGCCAGCCGATGGTGCCGCCGGCCGTTTTGCCGAGGGCCTTTTCGGCGTAGACCGAGAATGCCCCGCTGTTGGGGTTCGCGGCTGCCATCTCACCCAGCGCCCACATGACGAGGATGATGAGCGTTCCGGCAACGAGGTAGGAAATCAGGACAGCCGGCCCGGCGGCCTGAACTCCCGCCCCTGACCCAAGGAAGAGGCCGGCGCCGATGGCGCTGCCCAGTCCCATCATGGTCAGCTGGCGCGGTTTGAGTGAGTGGCCGAGGCCGCCCGTTGATGCAGGAGCCGCGATGGACTTCGTTGTCATACGTGTCTACCTTCTATGGATTTCATGCTGGTTTGGCGTGCCGGCTTCATAGGCTTGGCACGCGGGCGTCGACGACGCGGCAAGAGCCGTGGAATAATTCTCGCAGTTTGTAAGATACATCACTTTTTGCCGTGGCGATGTGATGGGTATGAAACCCAGGGGACAGGAACTTTGATGCTGGTCGATGCGCTTGATGCAAAAATTGTACGTTTCTTCACCGATTCGCCGCGATCTTCGGTGCTGGAGGCGTCGCGGGTGCTGAAGGTCGCGAGGGCTACGGTGCAGTCCCGGATCGACCGGATGATCGAAAACGGGGTCATAGGCTCTTGGGTGCCGCAGCCGGATCCGGCAAACTTCGGGTTCCCTGTAGTGGCCTTCTGTTCGGTGACCATCACGCAGGAAATCGGCCATGATGCGATCATCGAAAGCCTGGGCGCGATTCCGGAGATCATCGAGGTCCACACGGTCACGGGGAACTCGGACCTTATGGTCCGCATAGCCGCGAGGTCCAATCCCGACATGCAGAGGGTGCTCGATGCCATGATCGCCACGAAGTCGGTGGTCCGCTGTTCCTCGGTCATTGTGCTGAACAGCCACATTCAGGGGCGGACCCTTCCCCTGATGGAGGCGGCGGCCAAGTCAGTGTGACGCAAAGCATTTTGCGGGACTGCGGATTGAGTCGTACCATTAGTTCTAGTCAACATGACTTTAACTAAGATCCGATCAGGATTGCAGCGGCGACGAAGCGAGGTGAACGCCGTGAACACCAGCTCAGCCAATGTCGCCGAACGGCGGCTCGCGCCGCCGTCGTTGGCCATCTCAACGGTGATTTTCGCCCTCCGCCCCAGCGAGACGTCCGGCCGCCCGACGCTGTGGCTGCCGCTCGTCCGCCGGATCCGTGAACCGTACCGGGACATGTGGGCATTGCCCGGCGGCCCTCTGGCGCATGATGAGTCCCTGCAGGATGCAGCCTCCCGGAACCTGCGGGACACCACGGGACTAACCCCGCATTACCTTGAGCAGCTCTACGCCTTTGGCGGACTCCATCGATCACCGACCCAGCGCGTCGTGTCCATCGTTTACTGGGCCTTGGTGCAACCCACCGAGGCCGCACTGGCGGACGAGTCGGAGAATGTCCGGTGGTTCCGTGCCGACAAACTCGGCGAGCTGGCATTCGACCACAACGCCATCGTGGACTACGCGCTGTGGCGGCTTCGGAACAAGATGGCCTACGGGCCCATTGCCTACCACCTGCTGGGAGAGTTCTTCACCCTCGCCCAGGTCCGGGAAGTCTACGAAGCCGTGCTGGACCGCCAGCTGGATCCCGCCAACTTCCGCCGACACATCAAAGCCACACCGGAGATCGAAGAAACCGGTGAATACCTGCAAGGCGGAAAACACCGTCCGCCACGCCTCTACCGCTTCACCGGCACGCCCGGCCTCGGGCCAGATAACAGGAGTACACCATGAGCAGCGTCAACACTGCCGTCCAACTGATCACTCGCGAAGAAGCCGAGGAAGGCCTCTCCCGCGCAGGGTCCACGTGCAGCCCGGCATTAGCCAGGGGCCCATGGGAATACGACCTTGCCGAGGCACTCGCAGGCGAGCCGGCCTACGGCCCGGGTGCCTCCAGCAATGATGTCGCGCCCAAGGCCACGCCACGCCAGGGCCAGCTGCCGGAAGAGTACAAGAAAGCCTCCGACGCCGAACTTGACGCCCGCATCCGGGCCGCCAAGGCCACGCTCGGGGATCGGGCGGTCATCCTTGGCCACTTCTACCAGCGCGATGAAGTCATCCAGTACGCGGACTTTGTGGGCGACTCCTTCCAACTGGCCAACGCCGCGCTGACCAAGCCCGACGCCGAAGCCATCATCTTCTGCGGCGTCCACTTCATGGCCGAGACTGCGGACATCCTCTCCACACCCGAGCAGGCCGTCATCCTGCCCAACCTCGCCGCCGGCTGCTCCATGGCAGACATGGCAGATGAGGACTCCGTGGAGGAATGCTGGGAGCAGCTGGAGGAAATCTTTGGCACAGAGCCGGATGCCGACGGCCGGGTGCCGGTCATCCCCGTCACCTACATGAATTCCTCTGCCGCGCTCAAGGCCTTCTGTGGCCGGAACGGCGGCATTGTCTGCACGTCCTCCAACGCCAAAGTGGTCCTGGAATGGGCTTTCGAACGCGGACAGCGCGTCCTCTTCTTCCCTGACCAGCACCTCGGGCGCAACACGGCCAAAGCCCTTGGCGTCCCGTTGGAGCAGATGCCCATGTGGAACCCGCGCAAGGAACTCGGCGGCAACGACGAGCAGGCGCTGCTTGATTCCCGGGTGATCCTCTGGCACGGATTCTGCTCGGTGCACAAGCGCTTCAACGTAGGCCAGATCGAGAAAGCCCGCAAGGACTTCCCGGGCGTCAACGTGATTGTGCACCCCGAATGCCCCATGGAAGTGGTGGACGCTGCTGACTCTGCCGGGTCCACGGACTTCATCAAGAAGGCCATAGCCGCCGCCACCGAACCCACCACGTTCGCCATCGGCACCGAAATCAACATGGTCAACAGGCTTGCCGCGGAAAACCCGCAGCACACCATCTTCTGCCTCGACCCCGTCATTTGCCCGTGTTCCACCATGTACCGCATCCACCCCGGCTACCTCGCCTGGGTGCTGGAGGAACTCGTCGAAGGACGCATCGTCAACCGCATCACTGTGGACGACGCCGTACAGGACAACGCAAAGGTTGCCCTGGAACGCATGCTGGCCGCCAAGCCTGCCTAGCACCAGGCATTACCCCTAGCTGAAGAGAGCCTCGCATGACCACAGAGAGCGTTGCTGGAGGGCCACGGCCCAAGCGGCTGATCGTCGTCGGAAGCGGTATCGCGGGACTGTACTCCGCGTTGCTGGCCGCGGAAGCGGGCGCTGAGGTGGTGTTGCTGACCAAGGGGGCCCTTGCGGACAGCAACACCTATTACGCCCAAGGTGGCATCTCAGCGGTCCTGGACGAGCCGGCGCCCGGGGATACGGTCGCCGCCCACATCGCTGACACCCTCAAAGCGGGCGCCGGGCACTGCAACGAAGAAGCCGTGCGGGTGCTATGCACCGAGGCAAGGCTGGACATCGCCGGGGTGGAACGGTTCGGGGTCCGCTTCGACGTTGACGACGACGGCGACCCCGCCCTGGGCCTGGAAGCCGCCCACTCAGCGCCACGCATCCTTCACGCAGGCGGCGACGCCACCGGGGCCGGGGTTGCCGCCGCACTGATCCGGACTGTCCTGGACTTCCAGGCCGCCGGCAGGATCCGGGTGATCAGCCATGCGTTTGTCACGTCCCTGACCCAGGGCGTCGGCTTCGCTGGCGAGGTTCGCATCTCGGGTGCCGATTATATCCAGGACGGACGCCACCACAGCATCCAGGGCGACGCCGTACTGCTCGCCACAGGAGGCGCTGGGCAGCTGTTCGCGCAGACCACCAATCCTTCCGTGGCCACGGCTGACGGACTGGCGCTGGCGTGGCGCGTCGGCGCTGCTGTGTCCGATCTGGAGTTCTTCCAATTCCACCCCACGTGCATGGTCCGTGTCGGCATCGGCTGGGACTCATCGGGCAGCCAGAGCAGCACCGCCCCTTTGCTGATCTCCGAAGCAGTCCGCGGTGAAGGGGCCACCCTGGTGGACGCCACTGGCCACCGCTTCATGCCCGACTACCATCCGGATGCCGAACTCGCCCCCAGGGACGTGGTCTCACGCAGCATCGCCCTGCACCTGGCAAAACTCAACGACCCCAACGGCCACGTCTTCCTGGACGCCACCGTGGTCGAAGAGGCACGAGGGCAGGGATTTCTGGAAAAGCGATTCCCGACCCTCAGCAAACACACCCGGCAAGCCGGTATCGACTGGACCCGGGAACCCGTTCCCGTAGCGCCAGCCGCGCACTACTGGATGGGTGGGGTGGTGACCGACCTGCACGGCCGGAGCTCTGTTCCCGGTTTGCTGGCTGCCGGTGAAGTTGCTTGTACCGGTGTGCAGGGTGCCAACCGCTTGGCCAGTAATTCGTTGCTTGAAGGCCTGGTCTTCGGGCGGCGGGCTGTGAGTGCGTTCATTGGGTCGGCTGACGCGGTCCCTCTGCGTGCTAACTCGGCCGCTGGCGGCCTCGCTTTTACGCACGCTGCCGGGACCCCGTCAGCCGACGACGGCACGTCACCCGGACAAGCTTCGCGCTCCGCGTTCTCCAGGAGTGCGCTCCAGAAACTCATGACTGCCAAGGCCGGGGTCCTGCGTAACGGGGTTTTGTTGGCTGAGGCTGCCGAGGCTCTGGGTGAGTGGGAGAGTGGAGTGCTTCCACTGACTGTTCCTGACTCCCTTGAGGTGCGGGAGCATGAGGATGCGAACCTGCTGCTCGCCGGGCAGTTGCTGGTGCAGGCTGCCCGGGAGCGGCGTGGGTCCCTGGGGGCGCACTACCGCAGCGACAGCGTGACCGAACCGGCCGCCGTCGTACATTTTGACCAGACTTACACCATGAGTCGGAAAGCGAGCCTCGTCCATGACTAACCTGACCCTCCCCGCAGCCCCAGTCCGGGAAATTCTTGAACGGGCGTTCGCGGAGGACGCGCCGAGCGGCGACATCACCTCCCAGCTGCTGATTCCCGCCGAGGCCAGGGCCACGGCGGTGCTGAACGCGCGCGTGCCTGGCGTGTTCAGCGGTGGCACGGTATTCCTCGACGCCATGAAGCTGGTGGACCCGGACACCGACGTTGAGCTGCTGCTCGCCGACGGTGAAGCGTTCGACGCCGGCGCGCACCTTGCGCGGGTCAGCGGCAGCGCCCGCTCCGTGCTGCTGGCTGAACGCGTAGGGCTCAACCTGGTGCAGCGAATGAGCGCGATAGCCACCAAGACGGCCGAGTTCGTCAGGCTGGTTGAAGGAACCCGCGCCCGTATTACGGATACGCGGAAAACCACCCCTGGACTTCGGGTGCTCGAACGCTACGCCGTGCGTTGTGGCGGGGGAGCGAACCACCGGTACAGCCTCTCCGATGCTGTCCTGGCCAAGGACAACCACCTGGCCGTCATGACAGGCGGTGACACCACCAAACTCACCGAGTTGTTGGCAGCGGCCAAGGCCCAGCTGGGCCACACCACGCACTTCGAAGTCGAAGTGGACAGCGCCGAACAGATCGAACCGGTACTGGCGGCCGGCGTTGACACCATCATGCTGGATAACTTCTCCGTTGAAGAACTCCGCGCCGGTGTCAAGCAGGTGGACGGCCGTGCCATCGTCGAAGCCAGCGGCAACGTGAACATCAACACCGTCACCGGGATCGCAGCGGCCGGCGTGGATGTCATTTCCGTCGGCGCACTGACCCACAGCGTGAACGCTTTGGACCTGGGCCTCGACATCGAACTCACCACATCGCAACCCTAGGAACAACGTCATTCCCATGATCTTCCTCGATGCCGCAGCCACCACTCCGATCCGTCGCGAAGCCCTGGATGCCATGTGGCCGTACCTGAGCGGCGAGTTCGGCAACCCCTCCAGCCATCACAGCCTGGGCGAGGCCGCTGCCACTGCGCTCGCAGAGGCGCGCACCGGCGTCGCGAAGGTATTGAACTGCCGCGCCGGCGAGGTGACGTTCACCTCGGGAGGAACAGAAGCGGACAACCTGGCAGTCAAGGGCATTGCCTTGGCCAGGCGGGCGACGGATCCGTCGCTGAGCCGTGTGGTCATCAGCGCAATTGAACACCCGGCTGTTGAAGAATCGGCCCGCTACCTCCAGCGAGTGCACGGTTTCGACGTCGATGTTGTCCCGGTCGATGGCCAGGGAATGGTCACTGTGGCGGCGCTGCGGGCAGTGCTGCGTCCGGACACTGCCCTGGTGAGCATCATGTACGCGAACAACGAGATCGGAACCGTCCAACCGGTCGCCGAACTTGCCGCCGTGGCCAGGGAGTACAACGTGCCGTTCCATACGGACGCCGTGCAGGCTGCAGGGTGGCTCCCCGTGGACGTCAAGGCCCTCGGCGTGGACGCGATGAGTATCTCAGGGCACAAGCTGGGAGCACCCAAGGGATCCGGCGTGCTGTTCACCAGGGGTCGCTTGCGGGTTGAGCCCCTGGTCCATGGCGGAGGCCAGGAACGGGGCAGGCGTTCGGGCACCGAAAACGTGGCCGGGGCCGTTGCCCTGTCCTCAGCACTGAGGCTCTCGCACGCCGATCAACAGGAACAGGCAGCCAGGGTGTCGGTGCTGCGCGACGGGTTCATCAACCGGGTACTTCAGGCCGTGCCCGACTCCATGCTCACAGGCCACCGAAGCCTGCGGTTGCCCTCGGTTGCGTCGTTCTGCTTCCCGGGAACCAGCGGCGAATCGGTGCTGCTCGAGCTTGAGCGGCTGGGTGTGGTGTGCTCCAGTGGCTCGGCGTGCGCGGCCGGTTCCGATGCGCCGTCGCCCGTTCTGCTGGCCCTCGGCATTGCCCCCGAAACTGCGCAAACCGCCGTGCGCTTCAGCTTCACGTCAGCTGTTACGGACGCCGAACTGGAGCAGGCCGCCGCAGCCGTGGAAACCGCCGTCGCCCGTGTCCGTAAGTTGGCCCCTCAGTAGCCGGCCCGGCTACACATGGCGGGCGCGCCGAAAAATCCAGTGCCGCAGCAGGGTGAAACGAACTGCTGTGGCCACGAACCCGGACAATGTGGTGGTCCAGAGCTCCTCGGTTACCGTGGCTCCGGGCTTGAACAGATGCAGAAGCCCCAAGCTGCCGCCCGTGATGACCAGCGCAATGCCGATGACGATGGCGCCGCTGAGGTGGTCTTTGGCCCGTTTCTTCTTGCCTGTGATCTTGAAGGTGAGGCGCCGGTTCAACGCAGTGTTCATCAAGGACGTCACGATCAGGGCAACAGCGTTGGCCAGTTGTGGGTCAATCACGGGACGCAGCAACGCATAAAGGGCCAACGAACTGGCTGTGCACACGATACCGACGCCCGTGAACCGCAGCAGTTGGCGCACCACCGGGTACTTCAGGACGCCGCGATGCCGCTTTCTGGGCGGCTTGCGTGGGGGAGAGGAGCGAAGCTCAGTGGCTTCCGCGGCGATCTCCATGGATTAAGCCTGACACACTAAGCCGGGTGCTCCTCCCAGGATGCGCCGGTGACGGGGTTGTGCAGTTCGCCGATGCCTTCCACCCGGCACACCACCGTGTCCCCGGGATGGATGCGCGCGGACTCTGCCGGGAATCCCGTGAGCACAAGGTCGCCGGGTTGCAGGGTCATGAACGAGGTCAGGTAAACCAGGATCTCATCCACTTTCCAGCCGAGGTCCGCCGAACTGGCGGTCTTCAGCTCGGTGCCGTTGTGGACAATGCCAATGGAGAGGGCTGAGTCGTCCAGCTCCGTGACGATCCAGGGGCCCGCCGGGGTGAAGGTGTCCTGGCTCTTGGCGCTGATCCACAGTTCGTCAGATTTCTGGAGCTCGCGGGCAGAGACATCATTGCCTATGGTGTAGCCCAGGATTGCCGATCTCGCCGTTTCGAGGGCCAGGCCCCGCGCCTTACGGCCCACGACGACGGTCAACTCGGCTTCGGGGTCCACGTGGCCCACCGTCGAGCCCAGCTGGATCGCCTCGCCCGGGCCGATCACGCTGGACGCCGCTTTGTGGAATGCCTGGGGCGGCAGGTCGCGGCCTGGTTGGCCGGTGTTGTGGGCCATCCCGAAGACATTGACCGGTACGGATGGCGCCAGGAAATGGAAGCTGTCTTCACTGACCTCGGTGCCCGGCTCCCACCCTTCGCGGCTGGAGCTGGACGCATTGGCCCGCGATGCAGGGAAGGGTGAATCGATGATCGTCCACGTCCTGCCCTCGGCGGAGTCAAAGTCAGCAGCATCGTTGGCCACGAAGAATTGTTCGTCCGGAGCCTGGCCCGTGAAGGACTCTGCGGCAACAGGGCGGACACGGGCGATACGACGGGGAAGGCGTGATGTCATGAAGACATCCTACGTCCTCTGTGAAGGTCTACTGCGTTGTGAGGCCCGGTTGACGCCCCATATCCCATCCGATCCGCGAAGAGCGGGCCTCGCAACGCATCGGCAAGTGGCTCAGGCCCGTCGGGGTTAACTGGCCCGCAGGCGGCTGTGGGGCCGTGCCGCGCAGAAAGAACACAGAACGCGGGCTTAGAATCCGTTCCATGCGTCTGGCGATAATTGGTTTGATCCTCCTTGTGGCGGGCGGGGTCACCGTTGCCACCGGTATCCTGCCCTGGCACGAAGTGACCGTTCTGGTCGAGAGGGTAGCCCCGATCCTGGCCTTCGTCGTCGCCATGACGGTGGTGACCGAGCTCGTCAGCGAAGGCGGTGCCTTCCAGTGGATCGCCCGGCATTTGCGCGGGTGGGGACGTGGCCGCGCCGTCCTGCTGTGGTTGCTGCTGGCCCTGTTCGCCACGCTCAGCACAGTCTTCCTTTCCCTGGACACCACGGCCGTGCTCCTCACTCCGGTGGTTGTCACTGTGGCACGCCAGGCGGGCCTGCCTGTCCTGCCCTTCGCCCTGACAACGGTCTGGCTGGCGAACACGGCCAGCCTCCTGCTTCCCATCTCCAACCTGACCAATCTCCTGGCGCAGCACAATCTGGGCGGAATCAGCCCGGCACAGTTCGCCCAGCTGATGTGGGCGCCATCATTGACCGCGGTTGTGGTCCCACTGGCTTTCATAGCAGTTGTCTTCAGACGCGATCTGCGCAGGACCTATGCGCGGGATTCCACACGGCCGGCAGTCCCGGCCCAGTCCAAGGCGTCGCAGGACAAGACCCTGCTGCTGGTCAGCGCGATTGTGCTGGCACTTCTCTTGCCGGCGCTGGTTTCCGGCGTGGCTATCTGGATTCCCGCAACTGCAGCGGCCGCGATCCTGGTAGTGGCGTTCGCCGTCCGGCGACCCAAGGTGCTGACGATAACCCTGATCCCGTGGTCGTTGCTGCTGTTTACCTGCGGGCTGTTCCTGGTGGTGGAAGCCGCCCAGTACATTGGCGCATCAGCGCTGCTGGGGCAAGCAGCGGGCGAAGGCAATGGCTTCATTGAACTGTTGCGGTTGGCCATGACAGGTGCCCTGGGTTCCAACGTCGTCAATAACCTGCCCGCCTACCTGCTGGCCGAGCCCCTGGCTGGAACCCCGGAAAGGATGGCCGCGTTGCTGGTGGGCGTCAACGCCGGACCGCTGGTGGCACCGTGGGCGTCGTTGGCCACCCTCCTGTGGCACGATCGGCTGGTCCGCATGAACGTCCTGGTCAAATGGAAAGGGTATGCACTGCTCGGCCTGATCGTGGCCCCATTAACCATCGTCGCCGCGGTGGCTGCTCTCGCCGGGGTAAGCCCGGGCGGGCTTTTTGGCTAGCCCAGATACAGTTCGCCTACCGGAATGTCCGCGGCCAGCCGATTGGCCGGTCCTGCCAGCGGGCAAGCCCAGGCTTCGTTGTAGGCGCACGACGGGTTATAGGCGAAGTTGAAGTCGAGAATAAACTCCTGCTCCCCTCCAGAGCCCCTCGTTCCGTGGAAGGATCCCTTGACCGTATCCAACAGGTACCTGCCTGCACCGTAACTTCCGCCTGGTTTTCCGGCGGTGGCGTCACGGAAGGGAACGAATATTCCTCCGCCGTAGCTCCTCAGCCGCCATACGGCCAGGGAACCGAGCCCGGGAAGTTCGAAGGTGCCGATCCTGGTGAAGGGCACCACGCCGTCCGTGCCCGTTTCGACGTTCATCTCCTGGCCGGTACCTTCAGGCGAGAGCGCAGCGTACATCCGGAAGGAGGGGTCGTAGTCGGCGGTGCGCAATCCGGAAAAGCGCGCCTTCATGTCCGCAGTGAGCGCCGATGCCGGGTGAGTGGCGAACATCAGATCCCGTTCCTGGCGCCAGAACACATGGGCGTCGAACGGGTTGGTGGCTGCGAGTTGCCGTACCTTGTCGTAGAGGGCGAAGGTCCGCAACCGCCAGTCGGCAATATCGACCGCCGACATGGTGGGCAGGGTGTCCTCAAATTCGTCGTACTGGTCAGGAGACATACCATCAGCCTAGCCCTGTGCGTGTCGCACTATCCCCGCCGATAGGCTGGGACCATGAAGGGCTTGATGATCCCGACCCGGCCGGCAATGCGGCCTGTTGCCGCGGCGGTACTGGCGTGCGGCGTGCTTTTGGCTGGCGCGGCCTGTTCGGCCGACAACAAGGGCCCTCAGGTCAGCCCCACCATCAGTTCCAAACCCAACAGCTCGGAATCCGGGACAGCAACGCCGGAGAGCACGACGACGGCCGCCGAGTCCGCGTCCAGCTCGCCTTCCGTGTCGGCTGGTCAGGGTGAATCGCCCAGCGCAGGGGCCAGCCCCGTGGCGACAGCGTTGTCCTGGAAGACCTTTAGCGACCCCGCGAAGACGGTCAGCTTCGAGTTGCCCGAAGACTGGATAGCCCAGTCCCTCACGCCGGAGGCAGGTTCCCTGCCAGGCGCGGTGAAGGTCGAGGTGAAGGACGGGGCCGGGAAGTACATCGCTACACTCCAGACAGGCCTGCCGGCACAGGCCCCCTCTGCCTGCCCTGCCGGGCAGTCGCGACCCTACGTGGTGATCAGCAGCGTTCCCTTGGACCTCCCGCATTCCGAAGGTCCCGAAACCATCGATCCCAGGGTTGTTTTCCGCGTGTTCCAGGGCTACAAGTTCTTTGGATCCTATGGCGTCACCAATGTGGTGGCAGGAAGTGACGGGCAGTCCTGCGAACTCCGGAACCGGGTCCAGGGGCCGGCCGGCAAGGGCGATTATTCCTTCGCGGACGTTCCAGCCATCCATGCGTATGCCGCAGACGAGAAAGTGGCTCCCGCCAAGGCATTCGATACCTTGGACCTGGCCGCCAAATACGCAGTCCACGGCTCCGATTTTGCGAACGTCCAGCGGATGCTACTGTCACTGAAGGTCAATTTGTAGCCCAGCGATTTGGCTGATTCACGCAAACGGCGGCACGGGCCTGCCTGCCGCAACCCACTCCGGAGATTAATGGAACGCAACGTAGCTGCCACGCTCGTTTTCAAGACCACAGCCAGCACGAAAGTGGCCATGGCCATTGCCGTGGCCAGCAACGCAGGCTACGACTCGGTCACGGAGAGCCTCTCCATTACCGTCGCCGGCAACGAGGTTCCGTATGCCGAACTCAGCGACCACCACGGGGGCCGCTTCCACTACCTGGAATTCGCTGAACCCACGGAAGTCACGGTGGATTACCGGGCCACTGTCCTCGGGGTAGGGCAGCCCACTACCTCGGATCCCATGGAACTGATCAGGTACGTCAGGCCCAGCCGTTACGCGGAGTCCGACAGGTTGCTGCCGACCTCCTACGCCGAGTTCGGCGGACGGCAGGGTGTAGAGCTGCTCCAGGCCGTCCGCGATTGGGTCAACGGTGAGCTGCGCTACGTCAGTGGCTCATCACGGGGAACCGACGGGGCAGTGGAGACCCTGCTCCACCGCAAGGGTGTTTGCCGGGACTTTGCCCATCTGGCCATCGCACTGCTGCGATCCAAGGATGTTCCGGCGCGCTTGGCAGCTGTCTACGCACCCGGCCTGAGCCCCATGGATTTCCATGCGGTGGCTGAGGCCTTCATCGACGGTGCCTGGCACGTCATCGACCCCACTGGCCTGGCACCGCGCGGATCCATGCTGCGCATTACCGCGGGACGCGACTCCTCGGACACGGCGTTCCTGTCCACGGTGGGCGGCAGCCTGTCCTTGAAGACACTCAAAGTCAGCGCATCCGTTAACGGGACGCTCCCGGAGGAGAACCCCCGGGAGCTTGTCAGCCTGCGCTAGTGGCCCGCTACCGAAGCCCTGAGCTTTTCGGTCAGCCGCAACAACTCGCGTTGCTCCTCCGGCGTTAGCGCGGGAGCCACCAAGTGGGCTATGTCGCGCACATGCTCCCGGCCGATGGTTTTCTGTAACTCGCGCCCTGATTCGGTGAGTGAGAGCAGGACTCCACGGCCGTCGTCGGGCGCTGCGGTCCGCTCCACCAAACCACGCTTCTCCAAACGGTCAACCAAACGGCTCAAGCTGGATTGGCTCAGCAGGACCTTGTCGTTGATCTCGTTGAGGCGAAGCTGCCCTGACGGGCACCTGGACAGCGTGAACAGGACGTCGTACTCCTTGACGGGGAGCGTCTTGAAGGCCGGTCCGGACTGAAGCTTCCGCATCACCGCCACCTGGGAGCGGAACAACGACTCCCAGGTTTCGGCGGCGAGGCGAACAGCGGAAGACGCAGTGCCTGCTGGGGCGGACATCAGGCGTCCTGACCCGCGGCCCCGGCAGCAGCGGACTCGCTGACCTTGGCCTCCAGCGCTGCCGCAACACGGGAAGCGTGCGTGGGTGCGTCGGGTACATTGGCCGGCTTCATGGCCGCGTACTCCTTGCGGAGGACCGGCAGCACCTCTTCACCGAAGAGGTCCAACTGCTCCAGTACGGTCTTCAGCGGAAGGCCGGCGTGGTCGATCAGGAACAGCTGGCGCTGGTAGTCCCCGAATGCTTCGCGGAACGTCAGCGTCTTTTCGATCACTTCCTGCGGGCTGCCCACGGTCAGCGGCGTCTGGGAGGTGAAGTCCTCCAAGGACGGTCCGTGGCCGTAGACCGGTGCGTTGTCGAAGTACGGCCGGAATTCCTTGACCGCATCCTGCGAGTTCTTCCTCATGAAGAACTGACCGCCCAGGCCCACGATCGCCTGCTCCGGAGTCCCGTGGCCGTAGTGTGCGTAGCGTTCGCGGTACAAGCCGATCAGCTGCTGGTAGTGCTCCTTCGGCCAGAAGATGTTGTTGGCGAAGAATCCGTCACCGTAGTAGGCGGCAACTTCTGCGATCTGGGGAGTCCTGATGGAACCGTGCCACACAAAGGGAGCGACGTCATCCAGCGGCCGCGGCGTGGAGGTGAAGTTCTGCAGCGGGGTGCGGAACTTGCCCGACCAGTTCACAGTATCTTCGTCCCACAGCTTGCGCAGCAGGCTGTAGTTTTCGATGGCCAGCTCAATGCCGTCCTGGATGTTCTTCCCGAACCACGGGTAGACCGGCGCGGTGTTGCCCCGCCCGAGAACCAGGTCTACGCGGCCATCGGAGAGGTGCTGGAGCATGGCGAAGTCTTCAGCGATCTTGACCGGATCGTTGGTGGTGATCAGGGTGGTGGCAGTTGAGAGCGTAATGCGCTCAGTCTGTGCCGCAATGTAGGCCAAGGTGGTGGTGGGGGAGGAGGAGAAGAAGGGGCGGTTGTGGTGCTCGCCCAAGGCGTAGACATCCATGCCGATTTCTTCGACCTTCTTGGCGATGGCCACCGAGGCTTTGATGCGCTCGTTTTCCGTGGGCGTGCGGCCCGTGGTGGGGTCAGTCGTGATGTCGCTGACGCTGAATACACCGATCTGCATGATGTGCCTTTCTCCCTGCCCGTAGTCCCGGGCGTTGTAAACAGTGTACCTCAAACTAGATGCATTTGCATGTATCGCTGTCTGTAACAGGGCAGGGCCGGGAAATGTTCCCGGCCCTGCCTGATGGGTTGTCTGCGGTTACTCCGCGGGATTGTGGGCCGCGCGGCGGCCCTTCACCCGGGGAATCATGCCCGTGGTCCAGTCCTGGAATTCCTCGGTTCCGCCCGCGCCCTCTTGGGGATGCGGAGTTGGCTTATCCTGAAGGTCCTTCAGGAGTTGCTTTTTCTCACGCCGCCCTTCGACCAGCTTGTAGAGCACCGGAACCAGGATCAAGGTCAGTGCGGTAGAGGAGACCAAGCCACCGATGACCACAATGGCCAGGGGCTGTGAGATGAAGCCGCCGCCTCCGGTCAGGCCCAGCGCCATGGGAGTCAACGCAAACACGGTGGCAAGGGCAGTCATCAGGATCGGGCGCAGGCGTTGGCGTGCACCGTGCGTGATGGCGTCGGCCACGTTCATGCCGGCACGGCCATCCTGTGGCTTGCGGTACTGGTTGATGAGGTCGATGAGCACGATCGCGTTGGTGACCACGATGCCTACCAGCATCAACATACCGATCAGTGAGGGCAGGCCCAGGGGAACGCCGGTCAGGAGCAGCAGGCCCACGGCTCCGGTGGCGGCGAAGGGGACCGAAACCAGCAGAATCAACGGCTGGATCAGGGACTTGAAGGCCGCCACCATGATGACGTAGACAATCGCGATCGCAGCAAGCAACGCCAGGCCGAGTTGCCGGAAGGATTCAGCCTGCTGCGTGGTGGCACCACCGATCGTGGCTGTGACGCCCGCGGGCAATTCGACAGAAGCCAGCCGCTGCTGGACTGCGCTGCTGACGCTGCCCAGGTTGGAACCCGACGGCGTCACGGTCACTTTCGCGGTCCGTTGACCGTTGCTGCTGGTAACGGACACTGGCGTGTCCACCTGTTCGACGGCGGCGATACTTTCCAGCGCCACGGGACCACGCGCCGTCGGCAATTGCAGGGAGCGCACGGCCGCGATGCTGGTAGAGCGGGTTCCCTCGCCGATCTGCACCGGATAGTCATTGGTGGCTATGCGTACCGTGCCGGCGGGGATGGGGCTGACGGTGGAAGCAAGGAAAGCACCTACCTGCTCCTCCGTCAGCCCGGCAGCTACGGCCTTGGCGCGGTCCACGCGGACCTGGACGACCGCCTGGGTAGAGGCAAGGTTGGTAGCCACCTCGGTGCTTCCCGGGACGCCCGTCATTGCCTGGACCATGGCGTCGCTGGCTGTCCGAAGGTCCGCGGAGTTTGCGGCCTTGATGGTGATGTCCACCGTGGAGGAAGTACCGAAGCCGCCCTGCTGGGATCCGACGGTGACCTTGCCGGCTGCCCCTTCGAGCTTGGCGCGGACTGCGTCCTGGAGCTTGGCCTGGTTCACCTTTTCGTCTGTGACGATCGTGAACGTGGAATTCGAGGATCCCGTGGACGTCAGTGCTGCAAAGCCAGTCTGGGCATTCCCCGACGTAACCTGCACGTCCTTGATGCCGTCCATGCCCTTGAGGGCGTCCTCGATCTTCGCCGCTTCATCGCTGGTGGCTTGGAGGCTCGTTCCGGCGGGCAGGACCTGCCGCACCGTCATGCTGTTTTCGCCTGAGCGGCCCAGCAGGTCCGTGGACAGCAGCGGTGAAACCGCGATGGTAGCAACGAGGACGACTGCCGCCGCGGACAACGTCAGGACCGGGTGCCTCTGCGTCTTTTCAAGAATGGGCAAGTACCCGCGTTGGAGGCGGCTTCGCTGCTCCGCTTCCCGAGCCTTTTCCGCGGATTCCCTGGCAGAAGAACGATCCTCCACTCCCTTGCCTTTGGAAGACAGGAACCAGTAAGCCAGGACGGGGACAATGGTCAACGAGACCAGCAGCGACGACAACAAGGCGATGGTCACCGTCAAAGCGAAGGGGCGGAACAACTCTCCGGCAAGGTCCCCGACGAACGCTATGGGCAGGAACACTGCAACAGTGGTGAGCGTGGACGCGGTGATAGCCCCGGCCACCTCCCGAATGGATGTCAGGATTGCCGTCAGCTTGTCTTCGCCATAGCTGAGGTGCCGTTTGATGTTCTCGATCACCACGATGGAATCGTCCACGACGCGCCCGATCGCGATGGTGAGTGCGCCAAGCGTCAGGATGTTCAGCGAGTAGCCGGTGGCGGAAATGCCGATGAACGTAATCAACAGCGACAACGGGATCGACACGGCCGTGACCAGCGTGGACCGCACGGACATCAGGAACACCAGGATGACGGCCACAGCAAAGCCCAAGCCAAGGAGGCCCTCAGTAGTGAGGTCCTTGATGGATTTCTCGATGAACGGAGCCTGGTCAAAGACCGGGGTGAACGCCGCATTGTTGCCCAGCTCGTCCTGCATGGGTCCGATGGCATCCCGCACGGCATGGGAGATGGCCACGGTATCGCCGTCGGGTTTCTTGGTGACCGACAACGCCAGCGTGGGTTTACCGTTGGTGCGGGTGATGGACGTCGCGGCATCATCCTGGATGCTGACATCGGCCACAGCGCCAATCGTTGCGGCGTTCTTGGCGCCAGCCAAGGGAAGTCCCTTGATGATCTCCAGGGAGTCCACCGGGCTGCCCAACTGCAGTGACAACGTCTTGCCCTGGTCCTCGATGGTGCCCACGGGGACAAGGGTGCCGTTGTTCTTCAGCGCGCTGCTGATGGACTGGACCGACGCCCCTGTGCTGGCAAGATCGGCCGGCCGGGGCTGGATCAGGATGTGCTGGCTCGCGCCACCGGTCACATCGGCGCCGCGTACGCCGTCGATCTTTTGGAGCCTGGGAACGCTGAGCCGCAGCAGGTCGGCATTGAGTTCGCTGAGCGGCTTGTCCGAGGAAACCGCCAGGAAGACGATCGGGAAATCGCTGATGTTCCCGGCGATGGACTGGGGTTCCACATTGGCGGGCAACGCCCGCTTGGTGTTGGAAATTGCCCGGTCAATCTGGTTCCTGGCCCGGTCCAGATTCGAACCGTAGGTGAACACCATGGTGATCTGGGAAACGCCGTTGCGGGACGTTGAGGTAGTGGACTCAAGGCCCTCGACGCTGTTCAGCGCAGTCTCAAGCGGCTGGCTGAGCTGCTTGTCCACTACTTCCGGGGAGGCGCCCGGCATGGAGGTCACCACAGTGATCTGCGGGAACTCGATCGAAGGAATGAGTTCCTGTTTCAACGATCCCATGGTGATCACGCCGAACACCGCCGCAAAGACGGTGATCAGCGCGATCAGGGCCCGGTTTCCCAGAGAAAGCTTGGCCAGGCGGAACATTGCATTGACTCCCAGGGTCTACGTAACGATTCGTCTGACGGGAACCGGCCGCAGCCCCGGGTATGGCCTAGCTTTGGATGGCGTTGGCCACTTCCAGCTGCAAGGAACGTGCGGTGCTTGCTTCCAGCTCGGCAGCCAATTCAGGGTTCTCGTTGAGCTTGACACCGTAACCCGGCATCATGTCCTTGAGCTTGGACTGCCAGCCCTTGAAGTTCTTGGGGAAGGACTTCTGCAGCAGTTCGATCATGATCGGCACGGCAGTGGAAGCTCCCGGGGATGCGCCAAGGAGGGCGCCGATCGATCCATCGCGGGAGGCGATGACTTCGGTGCCGAACTGGAGCACGCCGCCCTTTTGCGGGTGCTTCTTGATGATCTGCACACGCTGGCCGGCAGTAATCAGTTCCCAATTGCCGCCGGAAGCCTCCGGATAGTATTCGCGCAGGGACTCGACCTTGGCTTCGTGCCGCTTGGCAACTTCCTTGATGAGGTAGGCCGTGAGGTCCATGTTGTCCTTGGCCACTGCCAGCATCGGAATGATGTTCCCGGGGCGGATGGACAGCGGAAGGTCCAGGTAGCTGGAGGTCTTCAGGAAGTTCGTGGAGAAACCAGCGTACGGGCCGAACAGGAGGGAGCGCTTCCCATCCACGAACCGGGTGTCCAGGTGGGGGACGGACATCGGAGGGGCGCCAACGGATGCCTGGCCGTAGACCTTCGCGCTGTGCTGGGAGGTGATGGCGTCATCCGTGCAGCGGAAGAACTGGCCCGAGACCGGGAATCCACCGTAGCCCTTGCTTTCCGGAATGCCGGAGGCCTGGAGCAGGTGGAGCGCACCGCCGCCGGCGCCAACAAAGACGAAGTTCGCGTGGATACGCCCGTGCTCGCCCGACTTGGCGTGCTTGAGGGAAAGGTCCCAGCCGCCGTCGGCTGCCCGGTTGATGTTGGTGACATCGTGCCCGTAGTTGACTTCAGCGCCGGTGGCTTGCAGGTAGCCGGTCAGTTCGCGAGTCAGGGCACCGAAGTCGACGTCGGTGCCTTCAGCCGCGCGGGTGGCGGCGACGCGCTGCTTGGGGTCACGTCCCTTGACGATCAAGGGCGCCCACTTGGCGATCTGGGCCTGGTCCTCGGTGTACTCCATGCTGCGGAACAGCGTGTTGGGCTTAAGGGCCTCGTAACGGGTCTTCAGGAAGTTCGCGTGGTCATCGCCGATGACGAAGCTCATGTGCGGAACGGTGTTGATGAAGCCCTTGGGGGAGCCAATGACGTTGCTGTCCACCAAGTGGGACCAGAACTGCCGGGACAGCTGGAACTGCTCGTTGATGTGCAGCGCCTTGGACGGGTCCACGGAGCCGTCCTTGGCTGCCGGGGAGTAGTTGAGCTCACACAGCGCGGCGTGTCCGGTGCCTGCGTTGTTCCATGGTCCGGAACTCTCAAGCCCCACTTCGTCGAGTCGTTCGAACATGGAGATGGTCCAGGAGGGTTCAAGCTGCTTGATGAACGCACCCAGGGTGGCACTCATGATTCCGCCGCCAATAAGGACGACGTCGGCATGTTGAGTCTTGGAAATGAAGGTCACAATCAATCTCCGTTAGCGGCGGCACTGGCTGCTACAGAATATCCCCGCGAAGTCCCAATACTGAAATTACGGCCGCTCGTCAAGGCTTTAGCCGGACGTTCGTGAAAACTTCGTTGAGTACCGGGGAGGCCGGGTAGCTTTCGACCTTGTCGGACAAAGCCAGCGCCGAGATGGGGAAAGCGATCGGGACAGCCGGCACGGACGCAGCGATGGCAGCGTTGATGGCCTGGTACTGCGCGTTGCGCTCATCGCCGTCGGGCAGTGCGCGTGCCCGCTCGATCCTGTGGAAGACGTCCGAATCGCTGTATCCGAACTCGGCGCGGGTTTCCCCAAACAGGGGCCCAAGGAAGTTGTCGGCATCGGCATAGGAGCCGTTCCAGCCGAGCAGGTGCAGGGCGCGGTCTCCGGGTGACTGCACCTTCTGGAGGTAGCCATCCTCCCAGTCCACGGGCACAGGCTTGATGTTGAAGCCCACGGCAACCAGTTGACGGCTGATTTCGGCGTAGATCTTCTCCGGCGTGGGCATATAGGCCCTGGTGGCGTTCAACGGATAGTAGAACTTCAACTCTTCGCCTTTATAGCCCGCCTTCGACAACAGGTCCTTGGCTTTGTCCGGGTTGTACCCCAAAGATGGGGCATTGTTGTTGAAGCCGCTGAGCTTGGGCGGAACGAACTGTGACGCCTGCGTGGTGTTGTCGATGAAGAACTTCCGGATCAGCGATTCCTTGTCGATGGCCATTTCGATCGCCTGGCGGATCTCCGGCTTGTCCAAGGGCGCGACGGCTTGGTTGATACCGAGGTACATCACCGAGAAGGGGTCCCGCTGGATGATCTGGACACCCTTCTTGACCAATTGGTCGAAGGTCCCGGACGTCACGAGGTCGTAGGCGTCGATTTTTCCATCCAGCAAAGCCTGCTGGCGGGTCTCGGCGCGGTCGTAAGGGATGAAGTTGATGGTGGCTATCTGGCCCCGGTTACCCCAGTAGTTCCTGTAACTCTTGAGGGTGACGTGCTTGTCGTCCCAGGCGCTGAATTCGTAAGGGCCGGTTCCTACAGGATGGCTTGCGTACGTGGAGATTGCTTCGCCGTTGCGGACCTGGTCCAGGACGTTTGCTTTTTGGGCTGCCAAAGCTGCCGGAGAGGAGATCGCGAATGCCGGCAGCGTGAGGGCCTTCAGGAATCCGGTGAAGGGACGCGTCAGGTTGATCTGGACGTTGTTGGCTGAAACTGCCTTGCAGTCCTTGAAGATGGAGAAGACCGGGGAGTCCGAGTACGCCTTGAAGACGCTCTGGAAGGAAATCCCCGGGGCTTGTTTCCGGAGGTCCGGGGAGAAGGTGAACCAGCGGTCGAAGTTGGCGCAGACAGCGGCCGCATCCAGCGGGGTGCCATCGTGAAAGGTGACCTGGGATCGGAGCGTGAAATCGTAACTGAGGCCATTGTTGCTGTCTTTCCATTCCGTCGCCAGCAACGGGGTGGTCTGCCCGGTCTCGCCGTCGACGCCTACCAGGCCTTCGAGGACCTGGCGCGTGATGCGGTAGGACTCGGAATCGGAGGTCAAGGCCGGATCGAGGCCCAACGGCATGGAGGATGTTCCGAAGTTGAACGTGGCGGTGGGCTCAGCGGTGGTGGTGCTGCTGGGGGTAGGCGAGGGGCCCGTTAGTCCAGTACATGCTGAGAGCCCCAGTGCCACAACCACGGCTCCGAACTGTACGGTCAGGCGCCGCCTTTTGCTGCTTGCCACTGTTGTCCCCTCAAGCCGGTTGGAAGTGCTGTGGCCGGCTTCGGCCAGACCGCATTCCAGTGTAAATGAACGTCCTGAGCGCGCTCCCCAGCGCGTCTTCAGGAAGCTCCCCGGCTGCTGGAGGAGAGTGCCCCCGGATGTCTCGCCAGGGGGCACTCCTGCGGCCAGAAGCCGCTGTGCTTCTTTACTGCATCTGTTTCACTGCATCTGTGCGCAAGGGGGGACTTGAACCCCCACGCCCGAAGGCACAGGAACCTAAATCCTGCGTGTCTGCCAATTTCACCACTCGCGCCGGCGGCAGCCTGGCAGCACTGGGCTGCCGTCTACCGGCCTCCAGTGTACCCGCTACTTATCCAGCTTCAGATCGCGCCGGAGCTTGGCAACATGCCCTGTGGCCCGTACGTTGTACTGCGCCAGCGACACTTTTCCGTCCTCGTCGACCACGACGGTGGAACGGATCAGCCCCATGTAAGTCTTGCCATAGTTCTTCTTCTCTCCCCAGGCAGCGTACGCATCTGCCACCGCGTGGTCAGCATCCGAGAGCAGCGGAAATGTCAGGGCCTCCGCTTCAGCGAACGTGGCCAGGTCCTTGACCGTGTCGGGGGAGATGCCAACAACCCCGTAGCCGGCGGCCTGCAGTGAAGCCAGCGTGTCGCGGAAATCACAGGCCTCCTTGGTGCACCCGGGCGTGGAGGCCGCCGGGTAGAAATAGACGATGGTCTTTCGCCCACGGAAGTCCGACAATCCCACGTTATTGCCGGTTTGGTCCTGAAGGGTGAAGTCCGGTGCGGTGTCGCCCGGCATAAGTCGTTCAGCCACAATAATCTCCTTGCTAACGATCGCGATTTACCAGTTTAGTGGGGAAAAGGCACGTCCTGGGCTCTTGCGCGCATATACTGTCGGCATGCCAGATATGGAGAGATGGCCCACTACCCGATTGCTTTCAACGGCTGCGCGCCTGGTGGAAATCTCGTGGAACGAAAAATTGAAGTCCATCGGCCTTACCCACGCCGGCGTCATTGCCATGCAGGTGCTTGCCGCCAAGGGCGCCATAACCCAGGCCGCACTTGCCGAGGTTGCAAGGGTTAAGGCCCAGACCATGGGAACTACCCTCGCGAGGCTCGAGCTGCACGGTCACGTCACGCGCCACCGCAGTGACTCCGACCGCAGGAGCCACGTGGTGACACTGACGGAGGCCGGCACGGCAGCCCTTGCGGAAGCCGTGAAGCTTGAACAGGATGTCCTGTCGCCCGTGGCAGTGGACACCGCCAGGTTGCGTGAAGAACTCAGGATTGTGGTCCGGGGACTTGCCGGTATCCCGGCGCCTGAGCAGCAGGTCCATGACGACGACGCCGAGCCGTCCCAAGGCTGAGCCCGTACGGCCCCTTGTAACAACACGCCCCCCGCCGGGTTCAGCCTGTGCGGGAAACAGAAAGGCTCCGGATCGTCATAACGATCCGGAGCCTTTCCTTGTGGTGCACCCCCCGGGACTCGAACCCGGAACCCATTGATTAAGAGTCAATTGCTCTGCCAGTTGAGCTAGAGGTGCAGCAATTACAAAGATCAATTCGAAGAATTCGCATTCCTCGTTGACCTCCGCAACGACAAATAACTCTACACTACTTTTTGAGCGCTAATGACCATCGGCCTGGTGGCCTGTCCCACTTTGGGGATGGCTATTCTTACCGCAATACTTAAAAAGAAAAGGCCTTGGAGATCTTTGATCTCCAAGGCCTTTTCCAATGGTGCACCCCCCGGGACTCGAACCCGGAACCCATTGATTAAGAGTCAATTGCTCTGCCAGTTGAGCTAGAGGTGCATCTGTTGTCTTCGATCGCACTGGGCTTTGTTTTCCCCGGCGATCTCCGCAACGACAAGTAACTCTACACGACTTGCCCGTCAGTGTGAAATCGAGGCCCACGTGGAGGTTTGTCCCGGGGTCAAGGCCTCAAAATCAGCGCAAAATCGGGGTTCTTGTTGTTGCTGATGACCCACAATGTCCCATCCGGAGCGCCGGCGACGTCCCTCAAGCGCCCGTATTCGCCTGTGAAATAGGCCACAGGCGCGCCCGTCGCTTCGCCTTCGAGGGGAATGGCCCATAACCGCTGCCCGCGGAGTGCGCCCGTGTACGCGACGTCGTCCAGTATCTCCAACCCGCTGGGTGAGGCATCCGACGTTGACGGCCAGACCACCTTGGCGTCGATGAAGCCTTTCCGTCCTGGTGCTCCGGTTACTGTCGGCCACCCGTAGTTGCCGCCAGGGGTAATCAGGTTTAGCTCGTCGTCCACATCGGGCCCAAACTCGCTGGCCCAGAGCCGCCCTCCGCTGTCCCACGCCAGGCCCTGGACGTTTCTGTGTCCGTAGCTGTAGACGGGGTTGTCATCGCCGAAAGGGTTTCCGTGTGCCGGCCGGCCATCCGGTGTCAGGCGAAGGATCTTTCCCCCGAGGGTGCTGGGATCCTGTGGCTGGTCACGTCGCTGGGAGTCACCGGTGCCCACGTACAGGAGCCCGTCCGGGCCGAACCGGATACGGCCGCCGTTATGTGTGGATGCCTTGGGGATCCCGGAGAAAATCACCTCTGTTTCGCCCAGGGCCAGGCTGCCGTCCGCATCGATGTTGAGCCGGACCCGGACAATCCGGTTGTCGCTGGCGGCTGTCAGGTAGGCGTACAGCCAGTGATCGGATGCGAACGTCGGGGACAACGCAAGGCCCAGAAGTCCGCCCTCCCCGCCGGGGACCACGCCCGGTAACTGGCCAATGGTGGCTGCTTTGCCTTGGCGGATGCTCTTGATCATGCCCGAATCGCGTTCGGAGACCAGAGCTGTGCCGTCCGGCAGGAGGATGACCGACCACGGCAGCTGCAACCCGACGTCGAGCTTTTGCTCCACCCGGAGGCCCCTTGGAGCTTCGTGCGACACCGGGCCGCCGCTGCCACCGGGAGTCGCAGCCGAACCGGGCGACGACGGGTTGCCGGTGCAGGCGGTCAGGACAAGGACCGTGGCGATGGCACACGCCAGTCCCGCCCGCCCGCCTGCTGGTGGACGGTCCTGTCCTGCCCGCTGCCGCCGGAACAAGGCCGGGAGCGCCCGCTATTGCCGGCTTCGCCGGGGAGGCCGGAAGCCTGCCGCTTCTGCATGTGCCGCGGATTCGAACCAGACATCCGCGGCAACGTCTTCGTAGCCAGCCGTATCTTCATCGTGATAGGTCATGGCAGAAGCGCTCGCCTTCACGGGGTAGCCGTCGTTCGGCGAGCTCGAGGAACCCGTACCGTAGGGATGCTCAACTGCCAGGTGCCCTGAAGGAACCGCTTCTTCGGCTGCTGCACTTTCGGCGCCCGGCAGGGTGGGGGAGTGGGAGTCCGTGTATTCGTGGTGATGCACGGGCGCCCCGCTCTCATCCGTCCACGATGATTCCCACTCGGCGTTGTCGGCTTCTTTGTCGGCGTGGCTGCCGCCGGCCACGGAAGGATCGACTGCCGGGTCCGTATTCACCGCTGCGTCTGTATCAACTACGGCGTCCGTATCCACTTGAACGTCCGTATCCACCACCGGTTCGATGTCCACCCTCGGTTCGCTCACCGTGGGCTCATCCACAACAGGCGCGGCAACAACCGGCTCCTCCACCGTGAGGCCGGGAGTCTGGTCCTGCTGGATGTCCGACGAACCGGCGGAGGACGAATCCTCGATGACCACAGCTTCCTCGGCCACCTCAGGTTCCGCCATGACCTCAGGTTCCGCCATGATGTCAGGTTCCTCGGCCGTAGGTTCCTCGCGGGTAGGCCCGCTGCCCTCGGCAGCTGTGGTGCCCAGGTTCGTTACGCCTGCCAAACCTGCCACGCCCGCGGCTGCTGCTGTGGTATCGGGGATGGCCCCCCGGTTTCCCGGCTCCATGGCCGCTGGGGCTGTTGTTGCCCCGGTCCGGGTGGGGGTTGAATCCGGCGCCTTGTTGCGGCTCATGAGCCACCAAATAATCGCGACGACCAAAACAATGACAATGACCCAAATTAACCAATCCATGGCGGGTGCCCTTCTGCTCACAGGGGTGCAGCTCGTGGTATTTCCGACGTTACGTGTCCGCCTCTGGGCTGTCCAGCGTTTGACCTGCTGGTTTACCCAAATTTGTCAGTCTGCTTAGTGGTTATGGCTTTTATGTTCACGGTCTCCGAATTTCCGCAGGTCGCCTAGTCTGGCTGCATGGACTTCAAAAGGCTGCAGATTTTGCGTGAATTGGCGGACCGGCAAAGTGTTGGCGCCACTGCGGACGCCATGAATGTCACGGCTTCGGCGGTCTCGCAGCAGTTGAAGACATTGCAGGCCGAAATCGGGGTTGTCCTGGTGGAGAAAGTCGGGCGCGGTGTGCAACTGACCGAAGCGGGACAAGCCATGGCTGCCGCTGCCGCTGATATAGCCACGGCCATGGCCAGGGCGGAGTCCACCGTGGACAGTTACAGGAAGGGCTGGCAGGCGCGGGTGTCCGTTGCCTTCTTCCCCAGTGCTGCCGAGATGCTGCTGCCTGGTGTGCTTCACCGTGTGGCGGCGGTGGAAGGGCTGGCTTTCGATGCGCACTTCGAGGACCCCGGGACGGCCCACTTCGCCCCCTTGGTGGCTGACTACGATATTGTGCTTGCCCACAGCGTGGATGGGCCGGACGTGTTTGCCCGGAGCGGGCTCACGGTAGTGCCGCTCCTGGAAGAGGCCTTGGATGTGGCCATGCCTGCCGGGCATCCCTTGGCTGCCCGGAACGAACTGCGCCCGGAAGACGTCATCGATTTTCCCTGGATAGGCGTACCTGAAGGATTTCCCTTCGATACGGTCCTTCGCCAGATCGAGCTGCATGCGGGGCGACCTGCCCAAAGGGGTCAACGCTATCCTGACCTTCGGGTGTTGGAGGCGTTGGTGGGCGCAGGCCACGGAATCTGCCTGCTGCCGCGGTACACGGCCAGGGCGAGCGCCCGTAGGGGCCTGGTGCTCCGCCCGCTCGCGGATGTTAAGGCGAGCAGGAGCATTGTGGCGTTGGCGCGCCAGGAAGTTGCTGCCCGCACCACCATCAGGGGCGTCCTCGACATGCTCGAAAGTGAAGCGGCCGCTCTTGCCAGGGAACTCGACGGGTCCGGTCCCGTCGCCCCGGGAGCGGGTGGGGCCTGACGGCGGACGTCCGCAACAATTGGACGGTGGCGCTTAACCCGGGAGCGAACGGCGTGCTGCGGCACCGGGTGCACATAGACTTTGCTCCATGAGTGACACCACCCACAACGCGACAGACAGCACTCCGGACATCAAGCCCCGTAGCAGGGTCGTCACCGACGGCATCCATGCGGCGCCCGCCCGCGGCATGTTCCGCGCGGTCGGCATGGGCGACGACGACTTCGCCAAACCGCAAATTGGTGTCGCCAGTTCCTGGAACGAAATCACCCCCTGCAACCTCTCGCTGAACCGCCTGGCGCAGGGCGCCAAGGAAGGCGTCCACGCAGGTGGCGGATTCCCCATGCAGTTCGGCACCATCTCCGTTTCCGACGGCATTTCGATGGGGCATGAAGGCATGCACTTCTCCCTCGTCTCCCGCGAAGTCATTGCCGACTCCGTGGAGACCGTCATGCAGGCCGAGCGCATTGACGGCTCCGTGCTGCTGGCCGGCTGCGACAAGTCCCTTCCGGGAATGCTCATGGCTGCCGCCCGCCTGGACCTCGCCTCGGTCTTCCTTTACGCCGGGTCCATCATGCCCGGCTGGGTGAAGCTGGAGGACGGCTCCGAAAAGGAGGTCACCCTCATCGATGCTTTCGAAGCGGTGGGTGCCTGCGCGGCCGGCAAGATGAGCATGGAAGACCTCACCCGCATCGAAAAGGCCATCTGTCCCGGCGAGGGTGCGTGTGGCGGCATGTACACAGCCAACACCATGGCTTGCATCGGCGAAGCCCTCGGCATGTCACTCCCGGGTTCCGCAGCGCCGCCCTCGGCAGACCGCCGTCGTGACGACTTTGCCCGTAAATCAGGCGAGGCTGTGGTCAACCTGTTGCGCCTGGGCATTACCGCCCGCGACATCATGACCAAGAAGGCCTTCGAAAATGCGATTGCGGTGACCATGGCCTTTGGCGGTTCCACCAACGCGGTGTTGCACCTGCTGGCCATCGCCCGCGAGGCCGAGGTCGAGCTGACACTGGACGATTTCAACCGCATCGGCGACAAAATCCCGCACCTGGGTGACCTCAAGCCCTTCGGCCGCTACGTGATGACCGATGTGGACAAGATCGGTGGCGTGCCGGTCATCATGAAGGCACTGCTCGACGCCGGGCTGCTGCACGGTGACTGCCTCACGGTCACGGGCAAGACGCTGGCCGAAAACCTCGCCTCGATCAACCCCCCGGACCTCGACGGCAAGATCCTCCGCGCCCTGGACAACCCGATCCACAAGACCGGTGGCATCACCATCCTCCACGGTTCGATGGCCCCGGAAGGTGCCGTCGTGAAAAGCGCAGGCTTCGACGCGGATGTCTTTGAAGGCACGGCCCGCGTGTTCGAGCGCGAACAGGGTGCCTTGAATGCCTTGGACAACGGCGAAATCAACAAGGGCGACGTTGTGGTCATCCGTTACGAGGGTCCCAAGGGTGGTCCGGGCATGCGCGAGATGCTGGCCATTACGGGAGCCATCAAGGGCGCCGGCTTGGGCAAGGATGTCCTGCTGCTCACCGATGGTCGCTTCTCGGGCGGTACCACCGGCCTGTGCATCGGCCATGTCGCACCGGAAGCGGTCGACGGCGGTCCCATCGCCTTTGTCCGTGACGGGGACAGGATCCGGGTCGATATCGCGGCCCGTTCCTTCGACCTTTTGGTCGACGAAGCCGAGCTCGAAGCCCGCAAGGTCGGCTGGGAGCCCATGCCGGCCAAGTTCACCAAGGGTGTCCTCGCCAAGTACGCCAAGCTGGTCCACAGTGCCTCCACTGGGGCCTACTGCGGCTGAATCCTGCCGGGGGCTCCGATTGTTTTGAGACAGTCGGAGTCCGGCAGGCGGACATCGCTGTCCAAATAGTGAGATACGATAGTCGTCAATTGACACGTATCTCCCTAAGAGGGAACACTGAACGCATGATCACATTCGTTACCGTCGGCGTCGTCGTCCTTACCAAGCGCGTGGCATAGCCCGACTGGTAACGAACCGTCACGCGCAAACCCCTCGAAGAGCCGGAAGGCTGAGGGGTTTTTTTATTCCCAAGTCCCACCAATGAAGATCCACTAAGGAAGAGTCCGATGAGCAAAGGATCGCCGATCAGCCCCTCGCTGATGGCTGCAAAGTCCGCTGGAGCCCACAAAGCTCCGGAAAAGGTCGACCGCACGGCTGAGGCCGTCGTCGTCGACGCTGCTGCACCTCTCTCTCCTGTACTTGGGCCGAACAACGTTGTACCCCCAACGGTGATGACCGGCTCGCAAGCAATTGTCCGTTCGCTCGAAGAACTCGGCGTGGATGATATTTTCGGTTTGCCCGGTGGCGCGATCCTGCCCACCTATGACCCCTTGATGGCCTCCAGCATGAACCACATCCTGGTCCGTCACGAACAGGGAGCCGGCCACGCCGCGCAAGGCTACGCCATGGTTACCGGACGGGTTGGCGTTTGCATCGCCACCTCAGGCCCGGGCGCCACCAACCTCGTTACCGCCATCATGGATGCCCACATGGACTCCGTGCCGATGGTGGCCATCACCGGCCAGGTCTCCAGTGGAGTCATCGGCACCGATGCCTTCCAGGAAGCGGACATCGTGGGCATCACGATGCCCATTACCAAACACTCGTTCCTGGTCACCGACCCCAACGACATTCCCCATGTCATGGCCGAGGCGTTCCACCTCGCTTCCACGGGCCGTCCCGGCCCTGTGCTGGTGGACATCGCCAAGGACGCCCAAGTTGGCCAGATGACGTTCTCCTGGCCGCCGAAGGTGGACCTGCCGGGCTACCGTCCGGTGGTCCGCGGACACAACAAGCAGGTTCGCGAAGCTGCCAAGCTGATCGCCGCAGCACGCAAGCCTGTCCTCTACGTCGGTGGCGGCGTCGTCAAGGGCCACGCCTCGGCGGAGCTCATGGAGCTTGCCCTGGCAACTGGCGCTCCCGTCGTCACCACTCTCATGGCACGCGGTGCATTCCCGGACTCGCACCCGCAGCACGTGGGCATGCCAGGCATGCACGGATCCGTGTCCGCGGTTACCGCGCTCCAGCAGGCCGATCTGCTGATCACGCTCGGTGCCAGGTTTGATGACCGGGTGACCGGCGTGCTGAAGACGTTCGCGCCGTTCGCCAAGGTCATCCACGCCGACATCGACCCTGCGGAAATCTCCAAGAACCGCACCGCCGACGTGCCGATTGTGGGATCGGTCAAGGAGATCATTCCGGAACTGACCGAGGCCGTGAAGACGCAGTTCGAGCTGAGCGGAACCCCCGACCTGGATTCCTGGTGGGCTTTCCTGGGCAACCTCCGGGACACTTACCCGCTGGGCTGGACCGAGCCCGAGGACGGCCTGACTGCACCCCAGCGCGTGATCAAGCGCATTGGCGAGCTCACCGGTCCGGACGGCATCTACGTCGCAGGCGTCGGCCAGCACCAGATGTGGGCGGCACAGTTCATCAAGTATGAGCGCCCCCACGCCTGGCTGAATTCCGGCGGTGCAGGAACCATGGGATACTCGGTTCCGGCTGCGATGGGCGCCAAGGTTGGTGAGCCTGACCGCGTGGTCTGGGCCATCGACGGTGACGGCTGCTTCCAGATGACCAATCAGGAACTGGCCACCTGCGCCATCAACAACATCCCCATCAAGGTCGCCATTATCAACAACTCCTCGCTGGGCATGGTCCGCCAATGGCAGACACTGTTCTACGAAGGCCGCTACTCAAACACGGACCTGAACACAGGCCACGACACCATCCGGATTCCGGACTTCGTCAAGCTGGCCGACGCTTACGGCTGCGCAGCCCTGCGCTGTGAGCGTGACGAGGACATCGACGCCACCATCCAGAAGGCCCTCGAAATCAATGACCGCCCAGTGGTGATCGATTTCGTCGTCAGCCCCAACTCGATGGTCTGGCCCATGGTGCCCTCGGGGGTCAGCAATGACCAGATCCAGGTTGCCCGCAACATGACCCCCGAATGGGAAGAGGAGGACTAGGCATGACCCGCCACACACTGTCGGTTCTGGTAGAAGACAAGCCCGGCGTGCTGACCCGCGTGGCCAGCCTGTTCGCCCGGCGCGCGTTCAACATCAACTCCCTTGCTGTGGGACCCACTGAGGTTCCCGGCATGTCCCGCATGACTGTCGTCGTCGACGCCGACGGCGACCTGATCGAGCAGGTCACCAAGCAGCTCAACAAGTTGGTCAACGTGATCAAGATTGTGGAGCTCACTTCTGAATCTTCCGTACAACGCGACCACATCCTGGTTAAGGTACGTGCGGATGCCGCGACACGTCTGCAGGTTACCCAGGCTGCAGACCTGTTCCGTGCCGCCGTCGTCGACGTGTCCACAGACTCGTTGGTGATTGAGGCAACCGGTACCCCCGAGAAGCTCGCAGCGCTGCTTTCAGTGCTGGAGCCGTTCGGCATCCGTGAAATAGTGCAGTCCGGCACCTTGGCCGTTGGACGGGGATCCCGCTCCATGAGTGACAGGGCGCTCCGCTCCGCGTGAGCACGCGCCCAGTACCGCAGCACCACCATCAATATCCAAGAAACCACTCAAGAGGAGTTACGCAAGTGACTGAAATGTTCTACGACGACGACGCAGACCTGTCGATCATCCAGGGCCGCAAGGTAGCCATCGTCGGCTACGGTTCCCAGGGCCACGCCCACGCCCTCAACCTGCGCGATTCCGGCGTCGAGGTAGTCATCGCACTCAAGGACGGCTCAAAGTCGGCCGCCAAGGCAGAGGACGCCGGCTTCACGGTCAAGAACGTTGCCGACGCCGCCGAATGGGCAGACGTCATCATGATCCTGGCTCCGGACCAGCACCAGCGTTCGATCTTCAACGACTCCATCAAGGACAAGCTGACCGAAGGCAAGGCGCTTGCCTTCGCACACGGTTTCAACATCCGCTTCGGCTACATTGAGGCTCCTGCCGGCGTCGACGTCATCCTGATCGCCCCGAAGGCTCCGGGCCACACCGTCCGCCGCGAATTCGAAGCCGGCCGCGGTATCCCGGACATCATCGCTGTCGAGCAGGACGCTTCAGGTGCCGCTTGGGACTTGGCCAAGTCCTACGCCAAGGCCATCGGCGGCACCCGCGCCGGCGTCATCAAGACCACCTTCACCGAAGAAACCGAAACCGACCTGTTCGGTGAGCAGTCCGTTCTTTGCGGTGGTGTTTCCCAGCTCGTCCAGTACGGCTTCGAAACCCTGACCGAAGCCGGCTACCAGCCGCAGATCGCCTACTTCGAGGTACTTCACGAGCTCAAGCTCATCGTGGACCTCATGTGGGAAGGCGGCATCGCCAAGCAGCGCTGGAGCGTTTCCGACACCGCTGAGTACGGCGACTACGTCTCCGGCCCGCGCGTCATCACCCCAGAGGTGAAGGAAAACATGAAGGCTGTCCTCGCCGACATCCAGAGCGGCGCTTTCGCCAAGCGCTTCATCGATGACCAGGACAACGGCGGTGTCGAGTTCAAGGAACTGCGTGCCAAGGCCGAGCAGCACCCGATCGAGGAAGTTGGACGTGAACTGCGTTCGCTCTTCTCCTGGCAGCAGCAGGACGCCGACTACGTCGAAGGTTCCGCAGCCCGCTGATTTCCGGTTGATTGGACCCTAGGGCCCAAGAACTGCAGCAGACGCCCGTCCGGCCTACACAACCGGGCGGGCGTCGTTGTTTCCTCACACTTTTTCCTTCCAGATACTCAGCAGCCTTGGCTGTGAACTTCTTCACAGCAACGGTCCGGCCGGCCGTAACATCCCTCCCCGGCACCGGAAACAGAGCCCGGATTCGATATTCTGGGCTGGTCCCGGTGCCGTGCCCGGGCCACGCATCCGCTCCTTGTCCAGTTCTGTCCCAAAGTTGTCCAAAGTAAGGTGCCACCCCGTGTCAGCCAGCAAACCCGTCGTCCTCCTCGCCGAGGAACTTTCGCCCGCCACCGTCGAGGCATTGGGCCCGGACTTTGAAATCCGCCAGACCGACGGCGCCGACCGTTCCCAGCTGCTGTCCGCAATCGCCGACGTCGACGCCATCCTGGTTCGCTCGGCCACCCAGGTGGATGCCGAAGCGATCGCCGCTGCCAAGAACCTCAAGATCATCGCCCGTGCCGGCGTTGGACTGGATAACGTGGACATCAAGTCCGCAACACAGGCCGGCGTCATGGTGGTTAATGCCCCGACGTCGAACATCGTCTCGGCCGCTGAGCTTACTGTGGGCCACATCCTCAGCCTGGCCCGCCACATTCCGCAGGCCAGCGCGGCGTTGAAGAACGGCGAGTGGAAGCGTTCCAAGTACACCGGGATCGAACTCTTCGAGAAGAAGATCGGCATCATTGGCCTCGGACGTATTGGTGCCTTGGTCGCGGCACGTCTTCAGGGCTTCGAGACCGAGATCCTCGCGTACGACCCCTACATCACCTCGGCGCGCGCAGCCCAGCTCGGCGTCAAGCTGGTCACCCTGGATGAACTTTTGGAAAACGCCGACTTCATCACCATCCACATGCCCAAGACACCCGAGACGGTGGGGATGCTGGGAGCGGATGCGTTCGCGAAGATGAAGGAATCGGCATACGTCATCAACGTTGCCCGCGGTGGCTTGGTGGATGAGGAAGCCCTCTACACCGCACTGAAGGAAGGCCAGATCGCTGGTGCCGGCGTGGACGTCTTCGTCAAGGAGCCGAGCACCGACCTGCCGTTCTTCGAGCTCGACAACGTGGTGGTTACTCCGCACCTTGGAGCATCAACGGATGAGGCACAGGAAAAGGCCGGCGTTTCCGTGGCCAAGTCCGTGCGCCTTGCCCTGGCCGGCGAGCTCGTGCCGGACGCCGTGAACGTCGCCGGGGGAGTCATTGCACCGGATGTCCGTCCGGGCATTCCGCTGATCGAAAAGCTGGGCCGCATTTTCACAGC
This sequence comes from Paenarthrobacter sp. CAP02, assembly GCF_040137855.1. Taxonomy (NCBI): domain Bacteria; kingdom Bacillati; phylum Actinomycetota; class Actinomycetes; order Micrococcales; family Micrococcaceae; genus Paenarthrobacter; species Paenarthrobacter sp. CAP02. The sequence continues at coordinate 309,186 of NZ_JBEEII010000004.1, forward strand.
CCTGACCCATGCTTCCCTCACGCAGATCGACGTTGAAGTGGCAGGCGAGATCGCTGCGCTTGACGTCAAGGTCCTTGAACTCGCTGCCCTGAAGGGCGTTTTTGCTGATGTGGTCACCGAGCAGGTTTCCTACGTCAACGCTCCTGTCATCGCGGAGCAGCGCGGCATCAACACCCGCCTCATCACCACACCGGACGCTGAGGACTACCGCAATGTCCTGACGATCCGCGGAGCCCTCAGCGATGGGTCGCAGATCTCTGTTGCCGGAACCCTGACGGGCCCCAAGCAGGTGGAGAAGCTCGTGGGCGTCAACGGATACGACGTTGAAATTCCCATCAGCGAACACCTGGTGGTAGTGGCGTATGCCGACCGCCCGGGCGTTATCGGCACCATTGGGCACATCCTGGGCATGAATAACATCAACATCGGCGGCATGCAGGTTGCCCGCCAGACCGAGGGCGGGCAGGTCCTTGCCCTCCTGACCATCGACAGCTCCGTTCCGCAGCAGGTCCTGGAAGCCATCAAGGCCGGTATCGGTGCAGACATGGTCCGGGAAGTGGACCTGGAGGACTAGGACTGATCCGTATCAGCTGATGTTCGCGTGCCTGCGACACACCCTAAGGCACGCAGGAGTGGCCGGTCTGCTTACAATGGCTGGGTCCGGGATTCGGACCCGGCAGCAGGCCGGCCACAAACTTTTTGCACATACAGCCCGGTGTTTCCCGCTTTTTTCGCAAAATGCCGGACCATGTGTGCGCGCCCGCAATCAAGGTCTCAGGGAGCCCAATGAACGCCGTCCAAAGGTTCATCAGAAGCCGTGTGCTGCTGCTGACCGCGGCCATTTTGATCGTCGCCATGTGTTTGTCCGTCCTAGTTCAGAGCCAGTCACAGGCAGCCCTGAACCGTACTGTGGACGAGAACTCGCGGGGACTCTACGACATTCTGGTCCAGGCAAAGCCTGATCAGTCCCGGAACGGCGACGGCGGTGCATTGATCCAGCCGGAGATTGCCAATGGTCAGGGTGGCATCAGCTTTGATCAACTGGACAAGATCCGCGGCATGGGCCAGACGGCCGTAGCGGCTCCCATCAGCCTGGTCTCGCGCGTATCCCAGAACCTGGAAGCCCCCCGGCTTAATGCCATGGACTACCTGGGATATAACGCCGGCCTTGCCGGCGCTATCACTGCGGGCGACCCCTCTGCCATGGATTCAAGCAAGTGGCCTGCGGCCGAGTCCGTGTTGTCCGATTCACCGAAGAAGTACCGCCTGACAGCATCGGCAACCAGCTCTGACGGAGTCAACCAGCAGACTCTTTTCAAGACCAGTGCCGAGGGCACCTTGGGTAAGGGCCGCTTGGTGCAGGAGCAGGCAGCCGGTGGCAACAACGTCCGGATCGCCGGTCCTGAGGGGGAGACCGGCGTAAAGTTCCCGGCTCCGGCCCTCGGGTCCGAGCACAACCTGTTCAACCTTTCTGTCGCGCTTCCCCTGGCGCCTGAGGTGACTGAGTCCGTCGTCGCCGTCGATCCTGCTGCCGAAAGGGCCCTGCTGGGCTCAGCGGGCGACTTCCTGGCGCCGCTTGAAAAGGCGCCCCCGGCGGACGCCCGCGACGCGGGAGCCATCGGACGCCACTTTGAGAGCCTCTTCACCACAGGCCTGAGCATGCAACAGCTCGAGGAGGGCCCCGATTTCCTGGGCGTCAAGCTCAAGTACTGGGCACCGCTCATGACGCAGTACCAGCAAGCCAAGCGTGATGGCCTGCTGACGAACGACTCCAAGGCGATCCCGCTGATCGTGCGCACGGGTACTTCCTTGGACCTGCAGTACTCGGTCAAGATCGAGGAAATTGACGCAAGCGGCAAGGTCGTCAAGGACGTCGGCACGGTCACCCGTTCTTTGGACAAGGACTACCTCCCGTTCGTTTCCAAGTCCCCGTTTGCCCTGGAGTGGCCCGGTTCCACCGACCACAGCCAACTGCTTGGCAGCACGGCGTCGTTCAGTCAGGGTTTGTACAACCCGGCCACGTGGAGCACCGCTTTCGCAGCTGCGCCGAAGTACAAGGACGGCGAGGACGCCGCCAACGGCGCTTCGGACAAGAGCGCCACGCCGGGGGACTGGGTCACTGTGAACCGCTTGCCGGAGAAGTCCTCCTTCGGTGCGCCTGTGGACCAGACCCAGCGCAAGCCGGTCGACGAACGGTCGTACCGCGAAGACCTCGAAACGGGCAAGAAGCCCGCTGCCCCCTTGCCCATGGTTTACGGCACCTTTGATCCGGCCGCCGTTCAAGCCGCAGCCGGTGACGTCAACAAGCTGCCTTTGGGTGGCTACGACCCCGCGCCGATGACACTGAGCAAGGACGCCAACGGCAAGGACGTCCAAAGCACGGCCCTGAAGCCTTCCTTGAGTGCCACGGGCCTCGTCAGCCAGTCCGCCGGCGCCATCACTGACTACTACGGCCTGGCCGCTGCCCGCGGTTACGATTCCAACGCCAACGTGATCGACGCCGTCCGCGTCCGTGCCAACGCCGCGGGCAACTGGAAGACAGCTCAGCCCGAGGTTGAGAAGCTGGCCACCCAGATCCGCGAACTCGGCCTCGAAGCCACCGTGGTGGCTGGATCCGCCCGCGAAGACGCCAATATCTTTGTTCCCGGCTACAGCAAGGACGACGCCGGCAAGGAGTCGCCCCTGGGCACCGTCCAGCAGTCGTGGGTACGCCAGGATGCTGCAGATGCAGTCTCCGGGTCCCTGACAGGAACCAACATCACCCTCCTGTTCCTGACCCTGTTGGGCGCCACGCTCCTGACCGGCGCCTCGACGGTGAGCTACATACGCCAGCGGAGAAGTGAGGCCGGCATCCTGCGGGCCATGGGTTGGACCCAGAAGCGGATCCGGTCCTGGGTCCTTGAAGAGTTCGCCGTGGGTGCCGCTGCACTGACGGTTGCCGGAGTGGTCCTCAGTCTCCTCAGCTGGAACATTGCCACCGTGATCGTCTCGGCGACCATGCTGGTCATCTACATCGGAGCGGCTTTGTTGGCCGCCCAGCAGCTGCGCCACCGCGTCGTGGTTGACCAGGAACCGCAGCATGATGAACGCCTGGTCACCGTGGACTCCCCGTTGACGTTCGCCAACAGGCAGCTCACCACCAACAGGTTCAACTCCATCTCGCTGGCTGTCGCCGTTGGCGTTTTCGGTGCCGCAGTAGGTGCCTTGATCGCCCTGCTGATCGACATTCCCCGTGCGGCAGGCGCCAGCGCGCTGAGTGGCCTTGCGGCTGCCAGCATTGCGGCTCCCAGCGTGATCCTCGCCGTCTTTGGCGTGGTGGTTGGGCTTCTCCTGACACTTGTCACCGGCCGCTTTGAGCTCCATGCCAAGCGTGAGTACCTGGGCACACTGCGTGCCATGGGCTGGAACCCGGACATGCTGGGACAGGTCCGCTTCTTCGAAAATGCACTGGTGGGCACCGTGGCTCTTCCTTTGGGCGTCCTTGGCGCACTGGGATTGGGTCTGCTCCTTGCCCCCTACGCGGCCCTTTGGGCCGGCCTGGCCGGGTTGCTGGCCGTTATTTGCTGGATTCCGATCGCAACGAAAGTAGTCAAATGACCGAGACTCCCAACCCCGAGCTGGCGGCCACCCCGGAATCCCCCGAAGAGTCGCTGCAGACCCGCGCCAACACGATCGTGCGGGCAGCGGACCACGCCACGCCCCTGGAACTGAGCCGCGTCACCATCCACTACGGTGGCGACAAAGGCGGAGCCGAGGAAGTCGACGTCGTCGACGACTTCAACCTGACGCTGCACGCCGGTGAGATGCACTGCATCGCCGGCCGAAGCGGTTCCGGCAAGACCAGCATCCTGACGGTCAGCGCCGGACTGACGCTGCCGACGTCGGGCAAGGTCTTCTGGGAAGGCGTCCCCCTGGACACGATGGGCGACGACGAAATTGCCGACCGTCGTCGTGCCCTCATCGGTTACGTGGACCAGGGAGGTGCCCTGATCGATGGCATGAGCGCATTGGAGAACGTCCTGCTTCCTGCCGTTCCCGACGGCGAGGTGGAACAGCGCACGGAAATGGCCAAGGACCTTTTGGACCTGGTGGGACTTGGCCGCCGAATGCGGCACCGTCCCGCCCAGCTCTCGGGTGGTGAGCGCCAGCGCGTGGCCATTGCACGCGCACTGATCCTGGGCACCCGGGTCCTGGTAGTGGACGAGCCCACAGCCAGCCTCGACCGTGCCGCGGCCAACCGCATTATCGGAATCCTGAAGGACACCACCAGCGACGGTATCGCTGTCATGGTGGCTTCCCACGACCACGAGTTGGTACGCCTCAGCGATACGCTGACCGAACTTAACTAAGCTCTTTCATCCGAAATAAAGGTAACTTTTTAGAGTGACGTCTCCAGAGAAATCCCCGTTCTACATCACCACCGCAATCAGCTACCCCAACGGCGTGCCGCACATCGGCCACGCCTATGAGGTCATTGCGACCGATGCCATGGCGCGCTTCAAGCGGCTTGATGGCCATGAAGTCTTCTTCATGACCGGAACGGACGAGCACGGGCTCAAAATGCAGCAGTCCGCGGAGAAGGAAGGCATCACTGCCAAGCAGCTCGCGGACCGGAACTCGGCGGCGTTCAAGCAGATGAGCCAGGACCTGGGCATCTCCCATGACCGCTTCATCCGCACCACAGACCAGGACCACTACGCCGCATCGCAGGCCATCTGGAAGAAGATGGAAGCCAACGGCGACATCTACCTGTCCAAGTACGAGGGCTGGTATTCGGTCCGCGACGAGGCGTACTACGTCGAGGACGACACCGTGGTCAAGGAGGACGGCCTCCGTTACTCCAAGGAGACAGACACGCTTGTGACCTGGACGGCTGAGGAGAGCTACTTCTTCCGGCTCTCCAACTACCAGGACAAGCTCCTGGAGCTCTACGGCGAGCAGCCGGAGTTCGGTGCTCCCCAGTCCCGTTTCAACGAGGTCATCAGCTTCGTCAAGCGCGGCCTCGAAGACCTGTCCATCAGCCGCACCACCTTCGACTGGGGTGTTCCGGTCCCGGGCGACGAGAAGCACGTCATGTATGTCTGGGTGGACGCCCTGACCAACTACCTCACGGGTGTGGGGTACCCCGACGTCGAGTCCGAACAATTCCGGAAGTTCTGGCCGGCCGATGTCCACGTGATCGGCAAGGACATTTCGCGGTTCCACGCCATTTACTGGCCGGCTTTCCTGATGAGCGCAGGGCTTGAATTGCCCAAGCGCGTCATGATCCACGGCTTCCTGACCAACAACGGTGTCAAGATGTCCAAGTCCTTGGGCAACGTTGTGGCACCGCAGGATTTCGTGGCGCAGTACGGCCTTGACCAGTGCCGTTACTTCTTCCTGCGCGAAGTTCCGTTCGGCGCTGACGGCAATTACAACCACGAAGCGATCGTGGGCCGGATGAACTCCGACCTCGCCAACAACTTCGGAAACCTGGCCCAGCGTTCGTTGTCCATGGTGGCAAAGAACTGCGAAGGCAAGGTACCCACGCCCGGTGCGTTCACAGACGAGGACAACGCCCTGCTGGCCCGGGCCGGTGGACTGTTGGACATCGCGCGTTCTGCGTTCGAAAAGCAGGAATTCAGCCGCGCCCTTGAGGCCATTTGGGCTGTGCTCGGTGATACCAACGCCTACTTCGCAGAACAGGCCCCCTGGGTGCTGCGCAAAACAGACGTGGAACGGATGAACACGGTCCTTTACGTCACGTTGGAAGTGGTCCGAATCGTGGCGATCCTCGCCCAACCCGTGATGCCGTCGTCGTCGGCCAAGCTCCTTGAGGTCCTCGGGCAGCCGGAAGGTGACGCGCGCCAGTTCGCTGCGATCGCCACACCGATTGTCGCTGGCACTGAACTGCCGGCACCTGCCCCTGTCTTCCCGCGCTTCGAGGAACCCGCCGAAGCCTAGCGCTCTTCCACGAACCATCCCCATCAGCGAACGCTCCCGCATTTCCACCCGGCAGGACCGGAGGAAATGCGGGAGCGTTCGGCTTTAAGCGCCAGTTGGTGATGGAGCGTCAGGCAGTGGCGAGTCCTTCCACCGGCGACAGACGCGCGGCTCGACGGGCCGGAATCACCGACGCGAGGAGACCGGCCACCACAGCCACGCCAAAGACTGCCAGCAGCTGGAGCCATGGCACGGCGGGAACCACCGTCGCCATGCCGCCGAGGGTAGCCTGCGCGCCGAGCCAGCCATAGACAATGCCCATGCCTGCGCCCAGGAGGGCTGACACTCCCGCCACCAGCACAGCTTCGATGGCCAGCATCCCGCGAAGTTGGCCTTTGGTCAGCCCCAGGGCACGGAGCAGCGAGTTTTCGCGGGTCCGTTCAAGAACCGAGAGCGACAGGGTATTGGCCACGCCGATCAAGGCAATGACCACGGCCACGCCCAGCAGCCCTGTGACCACGAGCAGCAGGACATCGATGATGCTGTTGAACGTCACACGTTCGATCGCTGCGCCGCTGACAGTGCGTTCCTGCACGCCGAGGGCCGAGGCGATCTCCTTCTGGATGGCCTGGACCCGGTCCGCCGGGACTGAGTCGTTCAACTTCACCCAAACCATGCCAGGGGTCTCCGGGAGCGCCGCTGAGGTGATGCTGCTTGCGTTGACGAAGGCAGGGACGTTCCGGGTGCGCAGGACCTTTGCGTCGAGTGAAACATCGCCGGAGGTCGTGCCGATACTTGCGCGCCCGGCGGCGGAGTCTTCGGGCAGGTACAGCACGCCTGGGGCCGGCTTCAGGTTGGCATCCCGCACTACCGATCCTGCGTCAGCTCCCGGGAGGGCGTACACGGTCTGTCCGCCATCGGGGGTGGACGCGTCCTTCAAGGTTCCCACGGCCTGCAGCAGGACCGCCGCGCTGACGCCGTCGAGGGTTTTGATCCGGGCCACCGCCTGGGAAGGGTCTGCTGTGCCGTCCACGGACGTTGGGGCAGAGAGGTCAACAGGGTAGTTCTCTGCCAGGGTGTCGTTGAACGCCTGCCGGGACGTTGCAGCGCCTGTCATCATGAGGGACACCAAGGTCACGCCAATCAGCAGCGCCGCGGCCGTCGCGGACGTACGCGCCGGGTTGCGGGTGGCATTGACGGCGGCAAGCTTGCCGGGCACGCCGGCCGGTGCCGCGAGCCGGCCTGCCAAGGCGACCACAGAGGGGATGAAAAGGGAGGAGCAGAGCAGGATGCCCACGAACGACACGGCACCACCCAGCAAGGCAACGGGCAACGACACGTTCACGCTGCCGTAGGCCAGCAGGCCGGCACCACCCAGAAAAGCCAGCAGCCCGATGAGGAGCCGGAGCTTGCCACGCCGGTTCCGGACGGACGCGTCATCGGCGGGACGCAAGGCGGCAAGAGGCGCGACGGCGGTTGCCGCCTTGGCCGGAACCAGCGCCGCAACGACGGTCAACAAGGTGCCTGCCACCAGTCCGGCAACAATGGCCGACGGCGGGACTGCCAAGGTCGCGAAAGCCTGCTCCGGTTGGGACTTGGCCCAGGCGATCAGCGCCGACATCAGGCCAGTGGCGGCAACGACACCCAGCACTGAGGAAACGAACCCGACCACGAGGGCCTCAAGCATGACAGAGCCGCGGATCTGGGAACGCCCGGCGCCCAGACAACGCAGCAGGGCCAATTCCCGGGTCCGTTGGGCCACCAGCACAGAGAACGTATTGGCTACCACCAAGGTTGAAACGAGGATGGCCACCCCGGCGAAGGCGAGCAGGACCACCGTCAACTGGTCCTGCCCGGCGCTGAGCATCGCGACCGTTGAGGTGACCTTCTCCTGGGCCGTTTCAACGACGGGCGACACCACCCCGGCAGCGTCCATTCGGCGGGAGATGTAATCCTTCGCCGCGGACACGTCCTCGCCCGGTTTCAGTGCGAACTGCAAGCCCGTATACCCGGCTCCGGCGTCTTGCACCGCGTTGAGTACCGACTCGGAGGCAAGCAGTTGGGCTGCCGAAGAAGAGAAGGGGTCATTTGTGGCCTGCGTCAGCCCGGTAATGGTCACCTTGGCGTTCTTGACCGGACCGGCCCCGTGCAATTCCAGGGTGCTGCCGACGGTAAGACCCAGGTGCTCTGCGGTCTTGACATCCACGGCCGCTTCCAAAGGCTGCGAGGGCATGGACCCCGATGAAAGGACAGCGCCCTCCAAGGAAGCAGGGGCAGCATTCCGGAGCCGGCCGAATTGCTCACCCCCGCCGGCCTGGAAGGTCACATACGTCGACCGTTCCGCGTAGCTCTCAGCCACAGCGGGCGAAGAAGCAGCAGCGTCCACGGCGGCCTGGGTGAAAGGTTCGCCGTTCTTGGACGTCGCCACGAGGTCCGCTTTACGGTAGGCCTCGCCAATACTCGCACCCAAGGACGCGTTGGTGCTTGCGCCCACCATGAGGGTGGCAGCGAGGAACATCACCGACAACATCACGGCAAGGCCGATCGCCACGAAGCGCCGGTAATGCGTAGTCAGTTGGGACAGTGCAACGCGCAACATGCCTTACGCCCCCAGCTTGCCAAGGGCCGCCAGGACAGAATCTGCCGTGGGATCGTGGATTTCCCCCACCAGGCCGCCGTCGCTCATCAGCACCACACGGTCCGCGTAGCTTGCGGCCACCGGATCATGGGTCACCATGATGATGGTCTGGCCCATTTCCTGGCTGCTCCGGCGAAGCAGAGCAAGAACTTCGCCGCCGGCCTTCGAGTCCAGGTTGCCAGTAGGTTCGTCACCGAACACGACGTCGGGACGGGTCAACAGTGCCCGGGCTACTGCCACGCGTTGCTGCTGGCCCCCGGAGAGCTCATGTGGACGGTGTTTCAGGCGATCCTTCAGTCCAAGTGTGCTGACAACGGTATCCAGCCATCCGGCGTCGGCCGTTGTGCCCGCCAACGCAAGCGGAAGCGTGATGTTCTGCTCGGCTGTCAAAGTAGGCACCAGGTTGAAAGCCTGGAAGACAAAGCCGATCCGTTCGCGCCTCAGTGCCGTGAGTTGGCGGTCGTTGAGGCCGGTCAGCTCCGTGCCACCCAGGACAATGCGCCCGGAATCCGCCGAGTCCAGGCCCGCCAGGCAATGCATGAGGGTGGACTTGCCGGATCCGGAGGGGCCCATGATGGCCGTGAACTTCCCGGCGTCGAAACTCACCGACACCTTGTTCAGGGCCGTAACGCTTGTATCGGCGTGTCCGTAGCTTTTGGTCAGCTCAAATGCTTCGACGGCGGGACGGGCTTGTGCGGCATCCGATCCCTGCGGCGGGTTCGTTCCTGAAGGGTGGGGGAGAGGCGTGAATGTTGTCATGGTTCCACGCTAGGTTTCGGTGCACCCTTGCCGGATCGGGCCGGGGACCGATTCCCGGGGACACCAACTCATACCGTGGTCTGAGCCTGGCAGGAACCCGGGATGAGGCTAGGCCCCAGGCGCAACCACACCGGTCTCATACGCGATGACCACAACCTGGACGCGGTCCCTGGCGCCGAGCTTTGCCAGGATGTGCCCAACATGCGTTTTCACAGTGGCCTCGGATAAGAACAAGCCCGCCGCGATCTCCGGATTCGACTGCCCCTGGGCGATCAGCTGGAACACTTCGCGCTCGCGGGCGGTGAGGCTCTCGACGCCCGCGGCGTGCTCGCTCTGCTCAGGCGTCTGCGTTCTCAAAAGGGGCGCCACATGGTCCAGCAATCGACGGGTGGTGGACGGTGCGATCACGGCGTCACCACGGTACACGGTGCGGATCGCCTCCAGGAGCTCTTCGGGCGGGGCATCCTTGAGCAGGAACCCGCTCGCGCCGGCCTGGATGGCAGCCAAGGCGTACTCATCAAGATCGAAGGTGGTGAGCACCACGATCTTGACCTCTGCGCGCTGCGATCCCGCGGGTTGGGCTGCTGCCTGCTCAAGGATGCGCCGGGTTGCTTCAATGCCGTCCATCCCGGGCATGCGGACATCCATGAGGACGACGTCGGCCGCTGTGGCCCCTAGAGCCTGCACGGCTTCGATGCCGTTCGCCGCTTCGGCCACGACTTCCAGATCCGGCTGGGAGTTGATCAGCATGCCAAATCCGGAGCGGACCAGGTGTTGGTCATCAACCAGGGCAACCCGGATGGGCGCAGGAACATCGGACATGGTTTTAGGCCTCCGAATAGGGGATGAATGCGGATACGCGGAAACCGCCGCCCTGTTCCGGGCCTGCAGTCAAGGAACCATCGTAGAGGGACACGCGCTCGCCCATGCCACGGAGCCCGTTGCCGCCACCTGCCGTCGGCGGATCAGCGGCGGCGCCACGGCCGTCGTCGAGGATGTCCAGCTGCAGGCCCCTGGCCTGCCACGTCAAGGTGACTCCCGCCGTTGCTTTCGGCCCGGCGTGCTTCATGACGTTGGTGAGGGCCTCCTGAATGATGCGGTAGGCGGTCAGCTCCGCTCCTGCGGGAAGCGCCCTGCGGGGAACACCGCTTTGGTCGAAGGACACCTGCAGTGTCGCGGCGCGGAAACCCAGGAGGAGCTCGTCAAGGTCCGAAAGCCGGGGCTGCGGGCGGGTGGGGGAGTCGTCGTCGGAACGGAGGACTCCCAGCAGGCGTCGCATTTCGCCCAGGGAATCTCTGCCTGTGGCGGCGATGGTGGCCAGCGCTTCGGTGGCGAGCTCGGGTTTCGCAGCGGCCGCGTAGCGTGCTCCGTCCGCCTGGGTGATGATCACGGACAACGAGTGGGCCACGATGTCGTGCATTTCCCGTGCGATGTGGGATCGTTCGTCAGCTGCCGCCAGCTGGCGTTCCTGCTGCTGTTCAACTTCAAGGCGCCGTGTGCGGTCCTCCAGTGCCTGTAGTTGGAGCCGTCGAACGCGGGTGAGATCACCCAGCGTCCAACTCACCAGCACCAGCATCCAAATCAGGACCGTATAGAGGGCGCCGATGGTGAGGCCCATGATGCCCGACTCCGCAGTGCTGGAGAACTCGCGTGTGGTCAGCATGATGCCGCCGACCATCCCTGCGAGCAGCACTGTCCGACTTGCCCAGGCAGGTCCGTAAGCGGCGGTGGCGTAAATGACGAGCGGAACCGCGATTTGGCCCGCCACGGGTTCCGCGCCCACGGCCCACTGGACCAGGCACACAAGGATGACGACGACGGCCGCCGTGGCGGGGCGGGTGCGTCGCCACGCGAGGGGCAACAGGAGGCTGCAGGAAAGCAGGGCGAGCCAGGGGTGGCCGGCCAGGAGATAGACCGGCCCAAAGAGGAGGATCAGGAGGGACGTGGCCGTCAGGTCCACTTTGAAGCGGTTGACCCGGAACCAGTCGTATATTGCATGCCGTCTATCCACGCATACGACTCTATGCGGAGCCGGAGTGTCGGGGCATCATGCCGTGGTCTGAACCCAGCGCTACGGGGTGTTCGAAGAGTGAGACGATTTTGACCAGCATGTGGATTGCTTGGCTAGATAGACGTATGAGTGCAACGTCCATCAATCTCGCTGTCATCCCTGGAGACGGCATTGGCCCCGAGGTCATCGCCGAAGCCGTCAAGGTCCTCGAAAAGGCCGTCGCCGCCGAAGGCGTCACCCTCGAACAGACCCACTACAAGCTTGGTGCACAGCACTGGCTTGAGACCGGCGAGACCCTCCCGGAGGAGGTCCTGGCGGACCTGCGCACCCGTGACGCCATTCTATTCGGCGCCGTCGGAGCTGCTCCCGGCGATACCCGTATCCCGTCGGGCATCATCGAAAGGGAGATGCTGCTCAAGCTCCGCTTCAGCCTTGACCACTACGTGAACCTGCGCCCGTCCCGGCTGTACGGAACCGTCGGTAGCCCCCTGGCAAACCCAGGCACCATTGACTTCATCGTGGTCCGTGAGGGTACCGAGGGTCCCTACGTGGGCAACGGTGGAACCTTGCGTGGCGGCACTCCGCACGAAGTTGCTACCGAGGTTTCCCTGAACACAGCACACGGCGTGGAGCGTGTTGTCCGCGACGCCTTCCGCCGCGCCAGCGAGCGTCCGCGCAAGCACGTCACTCTCGTCCACAAGCACAACGTGCTCGTCTTCGCCGGGCACCTGTGGAAGCGGACCGTCGAGGCAGTGGCCAAGGAATTCCCCGAGGTCACCCACGACTACCTGCACATCGACGCCGCCACCATCTTCATGGTGACCGAGCCCTCCCGCTTCGACGTCATCGTCACTGACAACCTCTTCGGCGACATCCTCACCGACCTCGCGGCAGCCGTTACCGGCGGCATTGGCCTGGCGGCATCGGGCAACATCAACATGGACCGCACAGCACCGTCCATGTTCGAACCCGTCCACGGCTCCGCTCCGGATATCGCCGGACAGCAGAAAGCCGACCCCACCGCGGCCATCCTCTCCGCAGTGCTCCTCCTGGACCACCTTGGCTACACCACGGCGGCCCGCAAGATTGAAGCGGCAGTAGTCGCCGACGTCGAAAGCCGCACCGGCGAGCCGCGCAGCACAGCTGCCGTTGGCGACGCCATTGCGGCCGCACTTTAGGCCCAAATCTCAGGCGTAAGCTTGTCTTGAATTATTTACCTGCTTCCCTGGTCCATCGCTGAACCACACCCTTCGGGGCCGCGTTCGCCCTGCCAGGTAGCTGACTGTGGAGGAAACATGACTCAGACTGCCCATGGCGTCGAATTCAGCCAGCAGCTTTCGGAAACACCGAAGTCTGCTGAGGAGCGTGCAGCCATCCTGGCGAACCCGGGATTCGGCGACTACTTCACCGACCACACCGCCGTCGTCGACTACAAAGTCGACGCCGATGGCAATGGCGGTTGGCAGAACGCCCGGATCGAGCCCTACGGACCGATTTCCCTTGATCCGTCGGCTGCGGTCCTGCACTACGGCCAGGAAATCTTCGAGGGCCTCAAGGCATACCGCCACGCTGACGGCTCGGTCTGGACCTTCCGTCCGGAAGCCAACGCCGCCCGCCTCAACAAGTCGGCCCGCCGGCTCGCCCTTCCCGAATTGCCGGAAGAGTACTTCCTCGGAGCGATCCGTGAACTCGTCCAGGCGGACCAGGAATGGGTTCCCTCCGGCGACGGCGAGGCCCTGTACCTGCGTCCGTTCATGATCGCCACCGAGGCTTTCCTTGGCGTCCGTGCTGCGCGCGAGGTCTCCTTCCGCGTCATTGCTTCTCCCGCCGGTAACTACTTCGGTGGCGAACTCAAGCCGGTCTCCATCTGGATCTCCCGTGAATACGCCCGTGCGGGCCGCGGCGGGACCGGAGCGGCCAAGTGCGGCGGTAACTATGCAGCGTCCTTGATCGCCCAGCAGGAAGCCGAAGCGAACGGTTGCAAGCAGGTCCTCTTCCTGGACCACTTCAACGACGACGCCGTGGAAGAACTCGGCGGCATGAACGTCTTCTTCGTGATGAAGGACGGCTCACTTGTCACCCCGGCACTGAGCGGAACCATCCTTGAAGGCGTCACCCGCATGTCCGTCATCCAGGTGGCGAAGGACATGGGCCGCGAAGTCAGCGAGCGCAAGATCACGCTGGATGAATGGCGCGATGGCGTTGCCTCCGGCGAGATCATCGAGGTGTTCGCCTGCGGTACCGCTGCGGTGATCACCCCCATCGGTGTCCTCAAGGACGCCACCGAGTTCATCGGTGCCGAGGACGCCAAGGCCGGCGAGACCACCATGGCCATCCGCGAGCAGCTCCTCGGCATCCAGACCGGAACCGTTGAGGACACCCACGGCTGGCTCACCCGCCTGGTCTAGCCTTCCGGACGTCCCGAAACACCACCGCACGACGGCGGCCCTTCCTCTGGTAAACAGGCGGAAGGGCCGCCGTCCTGCTTTCCGCACGCTTGATCCAAACGCTCGGGCACATCCCACCCGATTCCCGTGGACGCTCTCTCACGTCCCACCCGCTTCCCCGGAACGCTCTCTCACGTCCCGCCTGCTTCTCTCACGTCCCGCCTGTTTGCGGTGGACGCTCTCTCAGGTCCCGCCTGCTTCCCGGGAAGCTCTCTTACCTTCAGTGTGCAAGGGGCCAAAGTTGCCACAAACCGTAGGCGTCGAATATCGCCGTCGAGCATACTTCGGCTGTCCTGAAAGTGAGTGAGGGTTGGGTTGAAGGGGGTGGGATGTGAGTGAGGGTCGGGCGGAAGGGGGTGGGAAGTGAGTGAGGGTTGGGGTGACGGGGGTGGGATGTGAGTGAGGGTCGGGCGGAAGGGGGTGGGATGTGAGTGAGGGTTGGGAAGTGCCAAGATGGACTGGTGACTTCTGAATCAATGGCGACTTCCGGCAACTCACCATCCGGCAACTCACCTTCCGGCAACTCACCCTCCAGCAGCTCGACAACCGACGACCCCACACCAGGCAGCGCACCCCAGGGCGGCGGCTCGTCTTCTCTGCAGCGCAGCAGCGGATTGACGCGATTCCGGCTGGCCCCCAACCCGGGTCCGATGAGCTTGGATGGCACCAACTCCTACGTCATCGGTGCATCCGGTTCCGCCCGTGTTGCCGTGGTGGACCCGGGACCCGAGGACGAGCAGCACCTGGCCGAGCTGGCGGCGGCAGGAGGTGTCGACGTCGTACTCATCACGCACCGGCACGCGGACCATACTGAAGCTTCAGCGCGATTCCACCAACTGACCGGCGCACCTGTGCGTGCCTTCCTGCCCGAGTATTGCCATGGTGGAGAACCGCTCGCCGACGGCGAAGTGCTGACAATTGGCGGCGTCGAAATCCGCGTCATCGCTACGCCCGGCCACACCTCCGACTCGGTGTGCTTCCATCTCCCCGCTGATGGCCCTCATGGTTCGGTCCTCACTGGCGACACCATCCTGGGCCGTGGCACCACTGTGCTGGACTATCCGGACGGCAGGCTGGGGGACTACCTGGCCAGTTTGGATCGGCTGGAGGCGCTCGGGCCCGCGACACTCCTCCCGGCACATGGCCCCGTGCTCCCTGCCCTGGACGAGAAGTGCCGGGAGTATCGCAATCACCGTGAGCAGCGGCTGGACCAGATCAGGACAGCCCTTGACCGCCTTGGCCAAGACGCGTCCATCGCGGCAGTCACCGACGCCGTGTATCCAGACGTCGACCCCTCAGTCAGGTGGGCGGCCGAGACGTCCGTGGCTGCCCAGTTGGATTACCTGCGAAGCTGAGCCGGGACGGTAGGCTTGGGCCCATGCGTATCGCCCGGTTTGTAGTTGATTCTGATCCCCTTTACGGCGTTGTTGAAGGCGAGGCCGGCAGTGAGGAAATCACTGTCATCAACGGCGACCCCTTCTTTAATGGCGTCGAACGTACCCACGTAAAGCACAAGCTTGAGGACGTGCGGCTCCTCGCCCCGATCATTCCGCGCAGCAAAGTGATCGGTGTTGGCCGGAACTTCGCTGAGCATGCCGCGGAACTTGGCAACGAAGTTCCCCAGCAGCCGCTGCTGTTCCTCAAGCCCAACACGTCCGTGATCGGCCCGAATGACCCCATCATCCTTCCTGAGTTCTCGGAGGAAGTTTCCTTCGAAGCTGAGCTGTGCGTTGTCATCGGCCGCATCTGCAAGGACGTTCCCGAAGAGCGTGCGGATGACGTGATCTTCGGCTACACCTGCGGCAACGACCTCACTGCCCGCGACGTCCAGAAGACGGACCTTCAGTGGGCACGCGCCAAGGGCTTTGACACCTCTGCGCCGCTTGGGCCGTGGATCGAGACAGAGCTGGATCACGAAGACCTGTCCATCCAGGGCCGCCTCAATGGTGAACTCCGCCAGGACGGCAGCACCAACCAGATGATCCGCGGCGTACGCGAGCTCGTCTCCATCGTCTCGCACGCCTTCACCCTGCTTCCGGGCGACGTCATCATGACCGGCACCCCGGCCGGCGTCGGCCTGGTCAGTGAAGGCGACCGTTTCGAAGTGGAGATCGAAGGCATCGGCCGCCTCTCCAACCCGGTGGTCCGCCGCTAGGCATTCAGTCAAAGCCATACCACGACGGCGGCACCCGCCTTTCGCACGAAAGGCGGGTGCCGCCGTCGAGCCTTTAGGGCCGGGAAACCCAGGCTGCGCCAAGCGGTAAAGTTGGAACCACTATGACTACTGCTTCTGCGTCCAACGCTGCCCCCAGCGTCATCCCTGCCGTCAATGCCGAGACTCCGGTCCGCGTCCGCTTCTGCCCGTCACCGACCGGAACTCCGCATGTTGGCTTGATTCGGACGGCCCTGTTCAACTGGGCCTACGCACGCCACACCGGCGGCAAGCTGATCTTCCGCATCGAGGACACCGACTCTGCCCGCGACAGCGAAGAGAGCTACCACCAGTTGCTGGATGCCCTCAAGTGGCTCGGCATCAACTGGGATGAAGGCGTCGAGGTCGGCGGACCGCACGAACCGTACCGGCAGTCCCAGCGCGGCGACATCTACCAGGACGTCATCGCCAAGCTCAAGGCCGGGGGACACGTATATGAGTCCTACTCCACCCCGGAGGAGATCGAAGCCCGCCACAAGGCAGCCGGCCGCGACCCCAAGCTCGGCTACGACGGCTTTGACCGCCACCTGACGGAGGAGCAGCTCGCCCAGTTCAAGGCTGAAGGCCGGGAGGCTGTCCTGCGCCTGCGCATGCCGGACGAGGACCTGACTTTCAACGACCTGGTCAGGGGGGAAATTACTTTCAAGGCCGGCTCGGTCCCTGACTTTGCAGTGGTCCGCGCCAACGGAGCCCCGCTCTACACCTTGGTCAACCCGGTGGACGATGCCCTGATGGGGATCACCCACGTCCTGCGCGGAGAGGACCTGCTGAGCTCTACTCCGCGCCAGATTGCGCTGTACCGGGCGCTCTACGCCATTGGGGTTGCCGAGTACATGCCGGAGTTCGGGCACCTTCCGTACGTTATGGGCCAGGGCAACAAGAAGCTCTCCAAGCGCGATCCCGAGTCGAGCCTGTTCCTGCACCGCGAGCGTGGCTTCATCCCCGAAGGGTTGCTCAACTACTTGTCGCTGCTGGGTTGGTCCCTGAGCGCGGATGAGGACATCTTCACCGTGGAGCAGCTCGTTGCCAACTTCGACATCCATGATGTCCTGGGCAACCCGGCCCGCTTCGACATCAAGAAGGCCGAAGCCATCAACGGAACCCACGTGCGCATGCTCGCTCCGGAAGACTTCAAGCAGCGGCTGGTTCCCTACCTCCGCGCTGCCGGTTTCGTCGGTGAGATCCTCACCCCCCGGCAGGAGGAGATCCTCGCAGAGGCAGCTCCCTTGGTCCAGGAACGGATCACCCTCCTGGGCGAGGCTCCGGAAATGCTGGCCTTCCTGTTCAAGGCTGATGACGCGATCGACGTCGCGGACGACGCCCGGAAGGGTCTGCCCCAGAACCTGGAGGAAGTCCTTGATGCGGCCCTGGCGGCACTGGAGCCCATTACCGACTGGACTGCCGAGAACATCCAGGCTGCGCTCAAGCAGGCCCTTGTCGAGGACCTGGGCATCAAGCCCCGCTCCGCGTTCGGCCCGGTGCGCACGGCCATCTCCGGTCGTCGTATTTCCCCGCCGCTGTTCGAGTCCATGGTGATCCTGGGGAAGGATTCCTCACTGGCCCGCGTCCGCGCTTTCCGCGGCCAGTAACGGCGGACGTCATGGCGATAGCAAGCACTTTTGGCACTATCCGTGGTGTCCTGTTCGATATTGATGACACCCTGGTGGACCTTGAGTACGCCATGACGACGGCGTTGCGCGATGTCAGCGAACATCTCCTGCCCGGCCTGGACCAGGCCGGGTGGGCGAAGTTCGGACGCATCTTCACGCACGAAACCACGCACTTCTATGACCGCTACCTGGCAGGGGAGCTGACGTTCAACGAGCAGCGGCTGCTCCGCGGCAGGGCTGCCCTGGGCCACTTTGGCGTGGAACTGGAGGACGGCGAGGAGTCACAGGCTTGGGTGGCCGAGTATCACCAGCGCCAGACGTCATACGTGCGGGCTTTCGACGACGTTGAAGAAGTCCTGGACGCCCTGGATGCAGCGGGGATTCCCTACGGTGCGGTCAGTAACAACGTCCACGACTACCAGCGCGCGAAGCTGGACAGTGCCGGTTTGGCCAGGATCGCGACACTGGTGGGAACGGACACCGTTGGCGTGCCCAAGCCGGACCCTGCCATATACCTCGAAGGTGTACGCCTACTGGGGACTTCGCCGGCGGAGACCCTCTACGTTGGCGATAACCGACTTCTCGATGCGGACGGAGCAACCGCGGCGGGGCTGGTAGGCGTGTGGTTGAACAGGACCGGGGAAGTGGTGGAGGAGTTCACCGGACGACAGGTGGATTCCCTGACCCGCCTGCTGATGACGGCTCCGACGGCAGCCTGAGATCCGTGTGATGCAGGTAACGGCTTTACGATTTGTGCAGGTGGCGAGACTCCGGTAGAGTCATTACTCGTGCTGAGGGGCACGGAGGGAAAAGCCAAGGGAAACCGCGGTGAGGAACTCCGGTCCAAAAGTCACTTTGGGATATGGTGTAATTGGCAACACTACGGTTTCTGGTACCGTCATTCTAGGTTCGAGTCCTGGTATCCCAGCTCTGAAAATCCGCGTGAATACGCGGAAAATCGGAACCTTCCACTTCGCTGAAGCGATTTGGAGCGGAGCTGAAAGTATGAAATACTCATTCAGCTTGATCGCCGGAAACGGTGATAAAAAGTGCAAGGCCCCATCGTATAGCGGCCTAGTACGCCGCCCTCTCACGGCGGTAACGCGGGTTCGAATCCCGCTGGGGTCACGAGCAGGGCCGGAAACTCAAGGGTTTCCGGCCCTAACTGTTTAACACCCCACCCTGCTACTCAACGGTTACTCAGCACTTTCGCAAGGACTGCGCAACGGTTACGAAAAAGGCCCCCACCGAAGTGAGGGCCTCGCTACTTTCCGCATCGTTCGCATCCGGGCGGTATGGGTTTGCCGCATCGGACACAGCCGCCAGTCGTCCTAGACGCGGAATCTGACAAGTGGACAGTCGTCCATGACTTCGAACTATGCGGGCAGAACAACCGGCGCAACCACTTCACGGATTCCTCCTGCGGGATCTGATGTAGGCGTTGATTTCCTTAGTCAGCCGACGATCCTCGCGGACGAGGGCGATGATCATTAAGGCCCAGCGCATCGGCGTGCCCCTTCGATGGAAGCTGACGCAGCTTGAGCCATGTCAAGGTAGCTCCGCCAGAAACGTTTCGGGACTGTATTCCAATCCTGCTCCGTATAGCCGTCAGCCAACGCCATTGCCTTTGCTACTGACTCGACGAGTTCTCCACTGGCACTCACCGTTCCCTCCTTGCAAGGCGGATCGCGCGTGACATGTCAGCGGCGGCGAGGTGGGCGCGCGCGAGGGTTCGGTATTCATCTCGGTCCTGGTCGTCCAGCCGGTCCAACCAAATTGATTCGACATCCAGCTTTTGCACGCCGTAGCACTGTTCCTCAGCGAACATGCCACGGGCCGCAGCTTCTATCGCCTCTTCACACAAGGCTTCGTGTCGCTCGGTTAGTCCGGTCTGTTCGTCGCGTTCGTTGCTCATAGCCTAATTGTCCTCTGCTCAGGTTGTTGTTCCTTCTATTATGTCATCTAGTGTCTTTTTTGGGAACAGATGACACTTACTGACACGAACCCTATAACCTACCCGCCAGTAATCGTTATCGGCGCGTTTCTGACGCGTGCCGTGGTTGACTTGACGGCGGGCGTAGACTAAGGCCCATGAATGAGAACATTCCTGGGGGACGATCACTAGCCGAACTGCCTTTGCTCATACCAGAAGGCATCCAGATCGTAGAAGGTGACGGCGCACCACCACCACCCGAACCCGGTGACGTGGTTTGTGCTGTCACGTGGGAAGAACTCGACTAGCACGTTCACCCCTGAACGAACGAGCAACACAAAACCAACGCCAACAACAAAAAGCCCCCACCCTCGGAGCGAGGTGGGGGCTTTCGTTTTGTTCACTACACTAAGACGCGTGGAAGTAACCTTGACAGTAGAAGACGCTGACGGCGGAACAGGGCACGTCACAGCCCTCGGAGCCAACTACACAGACGCCTGCACCAAAGCAACAGCACTCATCCCAGACGGATGCAGGGCCATTGTCATCAGGACCGATGTCTAAAGAGTTGGTAGACTCTGTGAGGTTTGTCCTTAATCTAAAGCGGGGTCTGTCACTTGTTTATCGGCCACACACGGTTCAGTCTGTTCGATCCCAACTCCGGAGGGTGGAGGGCATCCAACGGATCACGGTTCTCCACCGTCGAGGAATACCAGGCGTACCTATTCGCTGATGAGCGGCTTGATCCTCGTTGCGAGATATTCGTGAACCACTCCCTGCCGCAGCTTGCTTTGGCTGCGGAGAACTTCGATGTGGCGCATGTGGTGTCGTATTCCGCGCACCTGCCGGAGAAGCACCAGCGCATTCTGGAAGAGGCAGGGCAGAGCTTCCCGTTCTTAGTGCTGGACCGTTGCGAGGGCGGGACCCCGACGATAACGCCTCTTACGATCGCACGGAACGAGTTCCGTTCGGGTGAGCAACCTGCTGGCGCAAGCCCAGCGTTCGCAATCTACCGGCTAGACGATGACGACTTGCTGCCAGTGGACTTCTTTGAACAGATGACGCCGTATGTGCGTCCAGAGAACGCCGGCATGATGGTCTCCCTTGGGGAAGGGGCAACCGCGCTATACATCAACGGCGCCTATTACAACGTCCGCCAGTGCTACGCGCCAATGATCGCCATCGGTCTACTCAGCATCTGCCAGTTCCAAGCGAACGGTGATCTGATCCAGCCCCGTGGGCACGCGCACAACTTCTCTGACCGTAAGAACCCGGTCATTCTCGATTCCCGCAAGCCCGGTTTTCTTTGGACCCGGCACGCCAGCCAGGACACTTCCCTCGGCTGGGGCGAACGGGACAACGATGACATGCATGATGTTATCCGCCGATACATGGATAAGTACCCTGCGGCGTCCCCGGATAATGGTTTCGGGGACGCATTCCCGGTGATCGCGGACAAGCTGTTCTACCAGCCGGAGCCGTTGAACGGGCGGGTAGAGAGGTTCCAGCGGGAGCTTGTACTGTCCCGGGACCCGATCCGGTTTGAGGTTGCCGACCTTGAAGGTGCGATTACTTTCGCGCTTCATCTCAACTGCTCAGAAGGGGCGACAGAGAACAACGCCGTCATGACGTTCGAGTTCGCGGATGGCCCCGCTGAGCTCGCCTTGGACCCCCGGGCGTCGAAGGTTTCCCTCTCAACGGACCCGGCTATCGGGCACTACGCCTACATTCCAACAGCGCCGGGGTCCACGGAGCAGCGGGTGAGCATCAAACTTCCCGAAGGTGTGCGTCTGCGGGCTTTCGGTATTCAACGGTTCCGCCGCCACGAAACGAGGATCGCTGTCTCTGACATCCTCGTGCACGAACACCTCCAAAAAGTTGCCAACTAAAGGACACATGATGACAACCAACGAGCCCATTGAAGGACTTGAGGCTGCGAACCTCGAAGCAGCAGCCCGGGACGCCGAAGAAGACGCCCAGAACGAACGCGAGGCCGCCCGGCATCTCAAGGACTACTACTACGACCACGAAGGACTGGCAGACGAACCAGTCTGAGTAAACGACGTTAGCCCCTGCCCCATCCGGAAATGGGGCAGGGGGCTTACGGTTAGACGGTGATCCAGTTAGTGCCGTCGCTGATGTAGGTGGCCTTAGCCCACTGCACAAGGGACTGGGAAGCAGAACCATCAATGGTTTTTGAAGTGCCGGCGCTGTTGACTGTCAAAGCGCTGGCGTTGGTGTTCTTTACAACCAGTCTCGCGTTTCCGGCGACCGTTGTCGGGTCAGGCAACGTCGCGGTGATCGAAGACCCATTGAACACCCAATAAGTGGTCATGTCCGTCGCGGCTATGGTGTATGAGCTGGTCTTCGTGGTTGTCAGCACAGGAGTTGTCCGCAACGACAGATAGTCAGCCATGACAGTTCCAAGCCATTCTGATCCGCGGTCATTTGGGTGCAGCGAGTCAGCAAACAACCCGAGAGCCGGAGGAAGGTTGTAAGGGAGCGGAATGTCAGGCATCCTCAATCGGATATCAAAGAATGACGTCCTCGGATCCGCGGCGGCGATGTCCTTCAACTGCTGTGCGTAACCATTCCAAGTCGCCTCATCCCGGCCATCCGACTTGTACATGTTCACTAGAGCAATGCTCCCTTTATACAGGGCGTTGCCCGTCCGCAGGGCATCGATGAACGCTTGGATGTTGGCTTTGTACGTTGCCAGCGGGGTCGCGTTCCCGTAGTCGTTTGTTTCGATGGCGATAACGACGAGGCTGACATTACCGGCTGCTAGGAGAGCGTTAGACGCTGTGGTGTTTCGGGTTGATGTGAGGAACGGAGAACTTACGCCATGGTAGGAGGCATCAAGGAAACGGATGCCGCTGGTTTCGTCGCCGTTGTAGGTCAGCAAACCCATTACGTACACGTTCTGTGTTGACGTTGCGTCCCACTTAATCTGAACGGTGTGGATACCAGCCGCCAGCACGCCAGTGCTCCACGTGTTCGTCCCATTACCGGCAGGGGGGTTTCGAGTCGAGTTTGTATCAACGACGGTAGGTGCGCCGCTGTCGATGACAATACTCATCACGCCTGTGCCTGAGGCTTTGAAATACATCAGCTTAGCGCTCGTACCAGTGAAAGTGAACGTTACGGTGCTTGTGGCGTCAGTCAGAACTGCTGTCCGCCAGCCCAACCCATAGGTTGAGTCAACACTGATCGACCCTGATCGGGTTACCGGGAATCCTGGCGCGGTTGTTTTGGGTATCGCCGGGATGAACGGGAACTCGGCGCCGCTAGTGACTCCGTAACGGTAGCGGAGTTTCGCCTGAGCCCGGTTGATCCAACGGTTAGCTACGGTTGTGTTACCGGTTCCTTCACTGATGGAGTCCCCGAACACAACGACCTGCGCCGCCGCGGACGCCTGCCCGGCTAGTGCTTGCCGCCAACCAGATAGTTTGTCCTCATGGGCTAGGTACGCCGCGTGGCGAGGGATGTTCTCTGTAACAGCGGAAGTTGGTGAGTATGCTGCGTCTAGCGCCGCCCTCGTTGCCGATGCTGGGTTGGACACTAGGGGGGCTACCGTTGAGTCGTCTGCTGGCCCTGGTGGGCCAGCAGGGCCTTGTGATGCGTAAGGCAGCGCAGACCAGACGTTTAAGCCGTTACCGAACTTCTGCTTCCCAGTGTCAGACTCGATCCCTGGTTCTCCTTGGGCGAGGACGGGGTTAGCGGTGGCCCATTCGGCTGCCGTGCCGCGCCGTAGTTGAATGCGGTTGGCCATCAGACCGTACCTCCGTCGATGAGCTGTTCAGGTGTGTAAAGGGTTGCCGGGGCGCCGCCGTCGATATGGGCCGTAGTGCGTAGGTCCCATGCCGCGAACTGGGCCGTTGTTCTTTGGTCCAGATCGTCAAGCTGCGCTTTCTGCGTTTGCAGGATGTCATCGGCTTTTTGGGCGTTAGCGGAAATGACGTTATCGCCGTTCCTTACCAGCTCCGCGCCGCTGGGTTTCTGGAAGCCTAGTGGGGTGAGTTCAGGCACGAGGCCTCCTTAAGAACGGTGAGGCCGCACCGGAACTGGTGCGGCCTCGCAAAAGATGGTGGGGTCAGTCAGCGACGTGCTTACCGGGCGCGTCAGTCGTCTCAACATTCGTAGCTGACGGGTTCCCATCCCGATAACCAGACACAACCGAAGTCAGCACCGAAGCAAGAGCAGCAGTAGCAGCAACAGACAACATCTCGCCCCACGGCAAATGAGTGATACCGATAGCGCCCGTCGTCATGAACCCAAGCAACACCTGAGCGAACGTCTTAACCGCACGCTCACCAGCAGCCAACCAAAACTCAACCGTCAACATCAGTTGTCACCTTCCTTCAGTGCGGCCACCTCGGCGCTCAGCTCTTCCAAAGCTTCCAGAATCTTGAGGTCATTCTTGTTTGTCAGGCTTGGCAGCGACTCGCCGCCAATAATCGACTTGTTAGACCCGTCATTCTTGAAGATCGCGTCATGGACTGCGTTCACCTTCACGAACATCTCGGAGATAGTAGGGCCACCCGTGAACGCGGGTGTTTGCAGGAACTCGTGCATGGAGGTCATGAAGTCGTCTTCTTCCGTTGTTTCGGTGATGTCGCCGGCGTACTCGATGGAGGCTGAGTCGAGGTAGGGGAGTGGGTTCACGCGCCCATAGAAGCGGGAGTTGAGCACGTAACCGTCAGGCAGCACCTCAAAGTGCAGGTGATCGCCAGTGGATCCCCCAGTGTTGCCAGACAGGATGAACACCTGTCCCTCACGAACACGGGCACCCTTGCCGACCTTCGCGGACCCGTCCGTGCAGTGCCCGTAGATGCCGATGAAGCTGCCGTGGTCGATCACCGCGCAGTACCCGGCGAATCCAGGCGCAATCCACCAAGGGTTGTCAGCGTATGTGCCGCCCATCCAGCCGATATGCAGCACCGTGCCGTCAGCAACGGCCCTGACCTCAGTGCCCGCAGCGCACGCGAAGTCAACGCCAGTATGCCCGTCTGGTTGGTAGTTGCCGAACTGTTGGATGATCCAGTAATCCGGAGAGCCGGGGCGGATGTTAGCTGTGGGGTTATCCCCGAAGTTCTGCGAGATGTTGGCCTTGACTGGATAAGTCATGGGGTGTCCTATTCGTATAGGCCCTCAGGCCATTCGGGTGGCGGGGGAGGGTTGCCAGCGTTGATGTGATCGCGGAGCCGGTTGATGTAGTTGTCGCGGATCATTTCGCGGCGGCGGGCTTTGTTCTGCTCAGTCTTCAAAGCAGCGATGTCGCCCCGCATGGAAGTCATTTCCTCTTGGAGTTGATCAATCAAAGCGTTCTCGGGTCGGCCTTTGTGCTGGATTTTCGCGGTCAACCACATTCCAGCGAGGCCGATAACACCAACAATCCACGGCGATGCGATGGCCCAGTTGAATTCACCCATTCGTGCCGCCCGGATCCCGCTGCCTGAGCATGTCTTGGAGGGCGGTAACTTTGATGAGGAACCCGAACACAAGGCCCGCTGGTGTCAGCCAACCAATCGCCGCGGATATGAGCGTGAACTGGGTGTAGCCCGTCGCAGCCCACATGATCGCGTAACCGATGCCCCACGCGAACGCGAGACCAACAACAGCAGACAGCCCATGGCGGGTGTGGCGGTTGATCATGTCAGCGACACACAGCACAGCAGTTATACCCCAAACAGCGGCCCACGCACCCAGCGCCCGCCCGTCAGCGACAATAATGTTCTGTGCTTGCGAGAGTGACTCCGGTGTGGCTGTGGCGTAATACAGGGCACGGGTCAGCGCGTACACCGCCCCCGCAGTTAGAGTGATGTTCCTGCCGATCACGACACGCTTGTACGGTTTTACGGGTTTCACCGGCGGCCCCCCAATGGGCGTATTGTTTATTTCACCCATCCGGGCGAGCCTCCTTAACAGGCTTGAACGGTTCGGGAAGTGCGGCCCCACGCTATGACGAGCAAGGGGCCGCACGCTCTTAAGACTTAGGAGTTCCAGGACATCCCCGACAACGGGAACACCATCGTCCCAACCGCCTGAGACGGGACCGTGACCAAGAAATAAATCTTGACCTCACCAGCCGGCGTAACCCACACATTCGCCTGATACGCGTTCGTCAGGATCACAAACGGTTCGCTATACGTCTTCGGCGCATAAGCAACCGGGAACGTCGCCAGCGTGTAAGCAGTGTTCGCCGTGTAATTCACAGGAACGTCATTCGCGAGAGCACCAGCAAGATACACGCGCCTGCCGATACGAGACACCGACGCGGGCCGCAAAGCATCCGTGAACCACGTCCCAGCCTGACGGTAAGTTGACGTGAACGACAACGTAACCGGCGCCAACGGCAACCAGTTCGTGCCGTCCCACGTGTCCTCAGGCTGCCCAGGAAGATCAAGGCGCTGCACCTTCAAACCCGTGTACTTCGTCAACGCGTCACGCTGCGCCTGCGAGGAAACCCGGACCGCCCCGTTCGTTTTCTTGAACGCGTTAGCAAGATCATCGGTCAGGTTGTACGGGTCACTGTTCGTTGGAACAACAACACCGTTTTCGAGAGTCTGCACTAGGCGCTCCAATCAAGTTCGAGTTGACCCGCTAGCGGATCTGTGAGGCGGCTTGTCCAGCCGGTGTATGGGTCGCCCGCGAAACTAATGCCGCCACCATTGACGAGCGCAGCAGCGATACCCGCGAAAGCCGCGTTACCTATAGGGATCGTCACCCAAGCGGGCGGCTGGCCAGCCGAAACAGCAATATCGAACGGACCCGCAACACGGGCAACATCCCCGCCAGGCCGTGCACCGGAAGTGTGCGCGTACAAATGGATCGTCGCGCCACTGTTGTAATTACCAACAGTCAGCCTTTGCGGTACACGGAACCTGATAGCCGTGATCGTTTTACCAGCCAACGCAGGCCTCGGTGCGCCATAAAAAAACGAGCCCGTCAGCGTGTAACCGCCATACGTGCCCGAATAAACTTTCTCTCCACCACCAGCCCAACGACCCCAACCACCAACACCGAACGTGTCAGACGCTGTAGCCGTCAGCACCTCAGTGCCAGCAGCCACAACAGGGGGAGGCGCGGGCGGCGCGGCAGGAGGTGGGGTAGCCAACGCAGCAATAACACCCAACACAGTCGGGTAACCCATCGTCCAAATCAGCTGAACAGGGTTACCCAACGCATAATCACTGGTCGGGCCAATGAACCGCTTAGTCGCGTAAATCCCGCCGTCATCACCAGCGAACAACAGCTCATCAACACCAACAGCCGTTATCTGCCCGGACGACGGGCGAGGCTGATCAGAAAAACCAGACAGGACGTAAGCCGACGACTGACCGCGCCCCTCGTTCACAATCCCAACCATGATCTTCGCGCCCTGCACAGCCTGTGTAGGGTCAGCCCACCGAGCCGACAGAAGGTTCCCACCAACCTCAGCGAACCACTTAGAACCGTCATAATAGGCTGTCCCGAACCTGAGCGTGAACGCCCCCGGCTGGATCGCCGCGAGCGTGTTATCTAAAACCATTGCCCGCCCCTATCAAAGACTGTCCCAAATAACTGCGGGGATCGTTCCCCACGTCGCTGGCATACGATCCCAAGTGAGCGGCGGTAGCTGCCCGGTGAGATGCTGCGCCCAATCCGTTGTATCCAACGCGGCGGTAACGTCCCCGTACGCGCACACAACCGTCAAGCTGGTCCCCTTAGGGACGGTCGAACCGGCGCGCTTGATGGAAGTTATCTCGCCAGGGATCCACACCACGCGGCCCTCGAACGGGCACCCAACCTCGATCCGGTCACCAGCCTGCAACTCAGGCCGGGGCACACACTCAACATTCAACTCAAGCGCGAGGGACGCAAGGAACTGGTCCCGCAGATCAATCGCGTACAACACGGCAGCCGCGGTCGAAGTGATCATTTCCGATGAGTAAAACGACGGCACCCTGCCATGCGGGCCACCGTACTTCAAAGGCCCCGCGTCGATACTCACCGCAGCGCGAACAGGATTGCCCGAACCGTCCTCTTTACCCTCAACAACCCACCGGTTATACAACCCATCGAAGGATTGCTTGCGTTGCACCCTGACAAGACCCTCATTCGGCCCGACCCGCCAAACCGGTACAGCAGCCCGCGGGTAAACGTGCAGTTCCCCGTCGCCGCCCATCCGATAACGAGCTGACACGCGGCCCAACAAATCCTGCACAGCTTCCAAACGTTCACGGTCGAACACCAACTGCCGTGACACCGCAACATCACCAACGCCAGGGTCAACCACAACCGGGAAATACCTTGAAAGCAGACGGCGAACCTCACCCAAAACAGTCGCACCAAGACCAGGGGACTGCGGCGCTTCGAACCTGTCCCGGTCCGGTTCCACCGTCAGGTCAACGGCCTCAAGTTTCACCACCGAACGAGTCATATACACGCGGCGCTTATGGGGCTCCAGCAAACCGTCAGGCTCCACGTAGCCGTACTCGTCAATGACGCGTGACTCCGTTACCTCGTCCGGTTCGTTACCAGTTACACGGAACGTCCCGTAATTAACGGCGCCCGCACCACCAACCCGGTAAATGATCTGCAACCTAGCGCCCGCCACCGAAAGAGGATCATCCAAACGCCAAGCCCCGAGGCTCCCATCCGGGTCAGCGACCGTAACGGAAATACGTTGACCAACCTTCACGGAATCGCCGGCCTGGTCCTCAAACGACCAATCAATAACTTCCAACGGCTCAGGCACGACCAGCGAATCACCACGCCACGCCCACACCGTCAAACTATCGGCAGGCCTAGAACCCTCCAACGCGTCCAACGACACATCATCAATCAGACGCAAAGGAGACTCCTAACCAAGTGGGCGTTTCAAATCAAACAAATACGTAGGCGACTCGCCCGCCGCAGCAGCCAAAGCGGCCACCGCATCCTGCTTCGCCTGATACGTCGAAAACAGAAGCGCCACATCCCCGTACGTGAACGTCGCAGACAACACCTTGATCGTTGGAGCAGCCACAACATCAGACTTCAACTCCCACCAAGTCAAATCACCACCCCACGCAACATTCACCGGGATCTGCTTAGCCGTCGCATTCGCCAACGACATCGCACCAGACAAGCCCACATCACCCCACGACGGCAACGGCTTGAACAACAACTGCCCAGTACCACGCAGGAGCTTCTTGAGCCTCGCGTTTTCCTCAGCCGAGTTGATACCCAACGACGTATCCAAACCCATCTCAGCCATGCGCTGACCAAACAATGCCAACGGCTTATCAGAGCCCATCACATTGAAAATGGAAACATCCGCCCGGTACTCCAACTCGGACAGGGCCGAAGACCTCAAAAAGAAATCCCCGGCCCTGCCCTCATCGCCAACAACAGGCACAGCGGTCTGCGGGACAAGCGCGTCCATCAGGAACCCAGTAGTAGACGGGATCGTGACCGGCGCCGACGTAGTACGGGACGCCCCGCCAGGACCGCTGATAACCTCAACCTCATAAGAGACTGGGCGTTGCAACGGCGCGTAATAGTCCACCAAATATGATGCGTCATTCATCCGCACACGCCGATAACCTGGGACCGCGTTACGCTCCCCATCCGCGAGCTGCCACACACTCACAACGGACTCGCCAATACCAAGGCCGGTAATCGTGATCCCAGCCCTGTCACACGGGGCATCCATGATCGCCTCAACCGTCACAACAACAGCCATCAGCGACCACCAACCCTCGTGAACTTAGAACCAGAATCAGCGGCTTTTATAGCGCCGTTAGCGACAGAACCCACTTGAGCCAGCAAGTAATCACCAGTGAACGGGTTCTGAACATAGACAGGGGCAGGCGGCTGCGAGGCGACAGGCGCCGCAGCAACAACCGTCCGGGCAGGAGCCCCAGCCGGCGCGTACTGATAACCCATAGCGTTAGAGCCAGAGTGCAACTGCTTGCGGAAGTCATAAACCGCAGCCTGACCGCCCATAGCATCCACATCACTGTCAGACAGGACATGTTCACCAGGGGCAAGCAAACGAGGCTCAGAGTCGATACCCTTAGGCCCCCGACCAATAACAGCACCACCAACAGCCATAGGAGCTATCTCGCCGGGGCGGTTAGGATCCGGACCGCCCTTAATGACACGCTCGTAAGTTTCCTGAATAGTGCGGATAGTCAGAGTCGAAACCTTGCCATTCAACGCGTTCGCCTTAACCCCAATGGCGTCCAACTGATTAGACGCAAAATCCTTGAGGTAAGCGGAGATGTCAACGTTGTCAGGGATGCCCAGTGCCTTACGCGCCAAAGTGTCAGCCGCGTTACCCGTGATACCGAACTGGCCAGCAGCAGCAACCAAGTCCGTGTAGGTGGTCATCATCTTCGCGTGCAACGTGTCAGACGAATTGATGTGA
Organism: Paenarthrobacter sp. CAP02; assembly: GCF_040137855.1. Lineage (NCBI taxonomy): Bacteria > Bacillati > Actinomycetota > Actinomycetes > Micrococcales > Micrococcaceae > Paenarthrobacter > Paenarthrobacter sp. CAP02. Next base: position 339,114 of record NZ_JBEEII010000004.1, read on the forward strand.
TTGCCGTAAGCGTCAGTAGCAGCAGCAAGAGCCTGAACCTCAGCCAAACCAGCAGACGCGACACCCAGCAGAGCAGCCTCGTTAGCACGCCCCTTCTCCGTGTGCGTATCCATCGTGGTGCCATTCGACTGAATGGAAGCTGTCACAGCATCCAACGCAGCGTTGTAATTCCGGGCCGCATCAGCAGTCGAAAGGTTCGACAACCCAGCCCTCACCAAAGCAGCCGCATACTTATCCAACTCAGCAACAGCCCCCGAAGCCGTCAACCCCAGATCCTCAAGAGCCTGCTTAACCTCATCAGTAACCGGGACGCTCTGACCCATGGATGTCGTCAAACGATCCTGACCAGCAGCCGTAGCCGTCGCCTCCGCCTCAGCCTGCTTCAAAGCCTCCGCATAACCAGGGAACTTAGACTTCAAATCATCAGTGCTGATGCCCTGCGCCTTCGCCGCTTCCTCAATTTTCCGGAAAGCAGCCGCCGCAGTATCCGCATTGCCATTACTCACAAAAGATGCGAGCTGATCATCAATGGTCTTGAAAGAATCCATGATGGTCTTCTCAGTACCAATATCGATCAGCCCGCCAGAGATGGACTTGGCAATATCGTTTCCCCAGTCATTAGCTGACTGCAAAAAGTCCTTCTTGAACAACCTGGTCAGAGCACTATCCAGATCCGTAACGCCCGAAACCAGCTCGCCGCCGTCCTTCGTCTGGAACAAGTGGTCAAGCGCCTCAGCAGTCGTCTGAATGTTCTTACGCTGATTAGCCATCTCGACCAGCGCTTTAGTTGTCCGCCCAACGGAGCGTTCAATCTCTGAGTCCTTGACCGCATTAGCGATACCCTGCAAAGCCAAAGCAATCGTCACGGCAGCGCTGGCAATACCAGCCGCTTTCATAGCCGTACCAGCCTTAGGAGAGGCATCAGCAAGAGCCCGGAACGACGAAACGCCTTCCTGAATCTTCGGCAAAGCAGTCAGAAAAGCCCCACCCAGAAGCAGCGCACCACCAGTGACAGCAGCAATACCCAAACCAGCAGAAAGCAACGGTGCCGGGATTTTGCCGATAGCATCCACCAGGTCCTCAGCACCCTGAACAATGTTCCGCAGAACCTCATTCACGCCAGACCCGGACTTGAGGAACACGGAATCAATGGAACCAGTCAGCTTCTCAAAGTCCCCCGCAAGGTTGTTCTGCTTCAACGCGGCTGTCTCAGCCGCGTACCCCGCATCGTTGACCTTCTCAGTCCACGCCTCAATACCAGCCGCACCCTGCTCATACAAAACGTTCGCGGCACGCACAGCATCCGAACCGAAAATCACACCCATCGCCGCGTTACGCGCCTCCGGGGTCAAATCCTGCATCGAAGTCTTCAAGTTTTGCGAAAACTTTGACAGCCCAATGAAATTACCCTGAGCGTCATACGCGCTGATGCCAAGCTCAGCCATCTTCTCAGAGGCCTCTTTCGACTGCGGCGTGAGCCGTTGCAGCATCGTCTTGAACGACGTACCAGCATCCGAACCAGTCAAACCAGCAGAAGCAAAAGCAGCCAGACCACCAGTGGTTTCCTCAATTGACAAACCAGTCTGGTTAGCGATCAGGCCAGTCTGATTCAACGCCATGCCCATGTCCTGAACAGACCCCTGAGCCTTACCAGCACCAGCCGCCAGCAAATCAGCTATATGCGGCAAATCCTGACCAGACAATTTGAACTGAGTCATAGCCGACGCCGCAATCTCCGCAGCCTGCCCAACATCCAACGACCCAGCAGCCGCCAGAGACAAAGCACCCTTCAAACCGCCACCAAGGATGTCAGCCGTAGAAACACCAGCCTTAGCCATCTCATCAATAGCCTGAGCAGCCTCAGTCGCAGAAAACGCCGTATCAGCACCAGCCTCAATAGCAGCCTGACGCAAAGACTCCATCTCACTCGAAGTCGCATGAGTGCTAGCCTCAACCGCCGACATCTGCTTATCGAACTCCGCATAAGACTTAATCGCCAAGCCAACACCCGCCAACAGGGTGCCGCCCATGACCATGCCAGCCTTACCAACACGATCCAAATCCTCAGCGTTATTCTTAGCGAACTGCCCAACACGAGAAGCAAAATCAGAAGCAGACTGCTGAGCCGTCTTCATCCCAGCAACAAAACCGGAAACCTTAGCTTCAAGGGCAATGCTTATGGACCGGTCAGCCATGAGGCCCCCTATGCAATTAGGATGTTGCGCCCGCTACACTAGGGGCATGACAGAAGCGACCAAAGCAGGGAAACAAACGCGCCCACTCATGCGGGCAGGATTCGTCCTGCTAGGAATCGCCGTGCTCATATCAGCGGCAACAGCAGTCGCCGGAGGAACACATTCAGTTCTGAACCAGCTCTTAGGGCTCATCGCGCTTGTGCTGATCGTCGTAGGCCGGCTCATCCCGCCCACCGTCCGCTAATCCCTCAACCGCGGGACAAACATCAACGCCTCAGAACCAGGCTGGTCACGGTACGGCTCAGCAGCACGCCCACGCGCAGTCGTCGCATGGCACCGGATAGGCAAACCCGCGTCAAATCGCATCTCGTTAGCCGGATCCGTGCACACCGAAATCGGGCCGCCACACTTCGGGCACAACCCTGACCGGTACATTTGCAAGCCAAGCATCACCGTCTGCTCAGCTTCGTCCCACTCAGGCTCAGCACGCGACGACACCAGCACGCCAGCCCGGTACTCGTAAACAGTCTCGGGCTCCCACCCATGAAACCGTTTCAACGAAATACCAAGAGACGCCGCAGCCTCTACTTCTGCTCTGAGTCCTGGATCATCCTGAATGCGCTGAGCGAAAAAGGGACATCATTTCGCCCCGCATTCACACGCAAAACCGCCAACACGAAATCCTCATACTGGGAATCAGTCATGTCATCAGCGAGCGCATCCCACTCCTTAGCAGGATCAAACGGCAGCGCCTCGCCAGAGTGGTTCTCCACGCTGACAATTGACTTCGGCAAAGCCTCAACCATCAACGCCTCAACATTGAACCCATAAGCCTTATCCGTCGTGTTCTCGGGGCGGGGAGCGTGAGCAGCTTTCAACCCAGACCAATCACCACGCGGCAACCCACGGATCAGGAACGTCACCGACGCCGCTTTCATCTGATCCTCAAGGTCAATGACCTTCTGCGCCAGGTCCTTCGTCGGATCATTCAAACGGGCATCAACCACAGACCGGGCACGAGCAGCCGTGTACTCGGCATCAGCCGCCTCATGCGCAGCCTTCAAATCGCCGTCCAAGCAAAAACTCACACGCGTTTCGGGACGCTTCACCGTCAAAGTCATTACTACTCCAAAGTCTTTTAGCGGGACGAGTGGGACGTGGAACCTGCCTGCCCCCGGTCCCACAACACAGGGGCAGGCAGGTGGACTAAGCTACGCGACAGTAGTCGCGCTGATCTTCACACCGGCACGAACAAACAACTTCTGACCGATCTTGAAAACCGAGTTCGCCTCAGGCGGCATCTCGTTGTACTCACCAGGAGTAACCGGATAAATTGTGACCTTCTGCCCAGCCGCCAAAGCAGTCGTATACGGAAGGCCAGTACGAACAACAATGAACAGATTCGTGCCAGGAAGCAGAGTGTCCTTCGCCTTGTTGTACAAGGTCTCGTTCGCCGTGTTGGTGTTGTCGATGTACTCGACCTCAAGACCACGCTGCGAACGGCCCTTCTGCTCATACGTCTGAGTCGTGCAAAGACGCTCATCCGTAATGACCTGCTCAGACAGCGACGGCTTCCAACCACCAGCAGTCAAGTAACAAGAAATATCCACCGAAGACACAGCATTAAGCTCCGTCGCAACCTTCGGCGCGGACGTATCAGCGATGGCAGTGACAACCTTCACAAGGGTCATACCATCCGCTGGTTGTGCTGGAATTTCAGCCATTTAGCTTTCCTCTTTCTTAGGCGCCCGAATGGGCTGAACATTGAACTTCGGCGGACGCGGAGCATGCCATGCCGGGTACCGATCAGACTTGACCGGCACCAACGACCCCTCCGCTATCCGCCAATCAGACTCAGGCACGTCAAACTCGTGGCCTGACGTTGAATCCTTCACGCGGACAAACATGGGAACCCCTTTCAGGGCAAAGAAAAACGCCCCACCAGGGGGCGTAAATTACGGGACCTGGGAGCCTGTAAGGATCCAATCGAACGGCTGATACAACGGGTTCTCAGCAGTTCCAGGGATCGTCACGTCAAGGTCAGGTTGGATAGGTTGCTCATTCGGGACGTTCTCGATAGTTCCCAACACCCAGCCAGCCACCACCGGACGTTTAGCCTCAAGACAATTCGTGAGCTTCTGCGCAACAATCCGAACCGACACGGCAGTCAACCCAACCACCAACGTCCTCGAACGCAACTGCCTAGAATGAACCGTGCGAGCATGAGAACGACCAGCCACAGCAGGGAAATTCGTCAACACAAACACATACGGAAACGACGGCTCCTTGGGGACTTTGTCCTTATAAACCGTGAACCCAGTAAGCAGCGCCTCAAACCCGTTAGCCAGAGCATCACCAGTCATAACCGGCCCGCCCAACGCGCAGCCAACGCCTCAAGCGCACTAACAGTCCGTGGTTCCTCGTTACGCAACGGCTTATCAATATCACCGCTGCCACCACCACGCGACGTACCGAAATAATAGATGTTGCCCAACGAACCACCACGACGCCCCTTATCCGGGCCAACCACATACCGCGGACGACCCGGCAAATAACGCGACTCGTAACTAATCGAACCAGCCATACCCTTGAAATGCTCCGACGAGCTAACATCCGCCTGCATCTCAGTCTTGATGCTCTGCACACCCTTCTTAAGGACAGCATCAACATCCTCAACCGCAGACCCCGCGATACGCCCGAGATTCTGGGCGAGCCGGCGAACTTCCTCCAAGCCATCACTCACGCAACCACTTCCTCAACCCGTGTCCGCTGAGCAGTCGCACCCGTCTTATGGAAAGGCTCAGTCACCCGGAACACACGCCCCGTCAACTGAGGATCCAAAATGGCTTCAGTGACAGTCACCACGTCATCCACAGCAAACACCCCAGCAGCAACCGGCGTATCCCACCGCGTATCCTGCACCGTGTATTGGTGCCCGCCAGCCTCAGGGTTGCTTGACTGAGCTAGGGTCTGCTGAATCTTGCACGGACCCGTATAAAGCAGCGTGAGCGAGGGGGTTACGTTGCCATCACCATCAGTCACCAGCTCACCAGGACGATGCACCGTACACGTATCCAACATCAGGGACTCAGCAGCGGTACGCCCGCGCAGGACAAGATCGACGACGCTCATGAGCCACCCAGCACAATCTCAAACGCGCCAGGGGAATCCGCCTCGACCCCAAGCCATGACAGCTCAAGATCAGAGATGTACATCTCACCCGTGGACAAGGTGTTGTCCCTTGTGCCACCGCTCTCCGTATAATCATCAATGCTCAGGCCCGGAGCGATCCGCCAGCCGTCAGGGTTCTTCAAAACCCGTCGAACCATGCGGGCGACCACCAACCGCACCAGCCCCTCATCCTTGGAATCAAGATCAGGGACCAGCGCAGCCAAAAGAACGCCGGCCTCGGTAATCAAACCCTCAGCAGCCGAAACCTCAGCAAGGGTAAGGGGACGCCATCCCGCGGCAACATCATCAGGAGTCACAACAACAGCCATAACGTCCCCTCCCTAACTACGCAGGCTTTACAGCGAGGCCCGGCACCACATCAGTGGCGTCGGTGGAAACAAGCCCAAGTTCCTCAAGGCGGGCGATCTCTTCATCAGAGACACCCTCCGGGACCACAGAGCCCCGGTACAGGTACTTGACCTTGCCGTCAGTACCCTTGACAATCGCAAGAGCGCCAACGACGGTGTAGGACTTCTTGGAGTCCTTTGAATCATTGCGAACAGCCATCTTGAGCCCTCCTAGATGCCGGTGATGCGGATAGCAGCGTTCGGCTCGTTGATGTACGGAACGCACACAGCACGAGCACGCAGGCGCCACTGATCGTTGTCATCGTCACGCATGGACTTCGACTCAAGGATGCCGTCAACCTTGTCGTAGTTGCCGCCAAGATCCTCAGTCGCGATACCGCCAAGCTGGGCAGAGTCCAGAACCCAAGCGCCAGAAGCCGGCAGGTTCGGCGTACGCATGATCCGCAAGCCAGCGATCAGCTCGAAATTGCCGGTAACGACAGCGTTCGACTGGGTTTCGCGTGCAATAGCGTTGATAAGCACCTGATCCGATGCGAGCAGCGCCCAGGATGCGTCATTGACAATCAGAGTGTCAGCCTCGTAGCCCTGGTTCAGGGCCGACAGGGAAGCCTTAGCAGTGAGGATGTCCCGGAGGATCTGCACGCCAGAAGCGGCCCCCCAAGCAGCGGCAGCGGCCTGAGACTGGCTTACCTGCGAAGCGATAGCAGCCAGGGCAACCGTGTCCACGTTCTTCGCGGCGGTGTTGATGAGCTTGAGTAGTGCCTTATCAACAGCAGACATGGCCTTGCGCTTAGCAGCCTCATCCGTGACAAAGGTGTCCTGACCCCACTTGACCGTCTTGGCGAGCTGGGCAGTGCCATCGCCAACAGTCGTGATGGGGTACTCTCCACCGGGAGAGACAGCCTCAACAGCACGGTCAGTGTAGAGCCCTTCGTTCTGCTCGAAGGAAATAGCGCCACCCGAAACAGTCTCACGACCGGTCAGGATGGAAGTAGCGATAAGACGCTGCTCCGCGAGGGTCCGCATACGACGGGCAACAAGGCTCGGCGTGTTAAGGAACCGCGAAACGGTCATGTAATCGCCGGCAATAGTGGGCGATGCGGGAGGGAATGCGTTAGGCATAGTCTATTTCTCTTCTCAGCGCTCGAACTTGACGCGGACTTTGGCGCCGTTAGCGGCAGTTGTCAGAGCGACACCCACCACAGCGCGGGTACCGGTAACATCGCCGGCAGTCGGGGTAGTCACAGCGGCCAGCGTCGAAACGGTGCCCGTAGCAGCAGCAACAACAAGATCGCCAGCGGTAATCGCGCCAGTAGCAGTAAGCTCCTGAACGCCAGACGCGTAAACCGTCACCGAGTCGCCGCTGACCGCATCAAATGCGGCCACGCCGACCCAGTTCAGGGCGTTAGCGCCAGCAGTAGCAACGGTCCCGTTGCCAGAAACAGCGACAAGAGTGCCGCCAGTGATAGTCGCGGACGCCGTAGCGACAAGAGCGTCACCAGGGGTCCGAATAGGCAGGTATTCAGCCATGATCAGGCCTGCTTTCCGTAAATGGATTCAAAGAATTGGTCTTCTTCCGAAAGAGCCGAAGTGCGGGCACCTTGCGATGCATCCGGCGCAGGCTTCTTCGGTTTGTTCAGATCAGCGAGGATCTCAGCGGCATCCGCACGCAATTCATCCTCAGTGTCGCCCTGGAGGCGCCCCATCCACTTAGCAGGCAAACCAAGCTCCAACGCGATATCAGCGCGGACCTTAGCGGAACGAAGCTTCTCAAGCTCGATCTTGGCCTCATCAGCATCACGCTTGGCCTTCTCGATTTCTGAGAGCTGCGCGTCCTCACGTTCTTTCTCCTTGAGGCGCAGCCGTTCCGCTTCCTTGTTTGCCTTAGCAAGAGCGGCACGGATCCGGGCGACTTCCTCAGAGCTTGTGCCCTCAGTTGCCGCTGTCTCCGTGGTGGTTGATTCGTTAGCTGCTTCGGTAGCCTCAGTGGCTTCCTCAACAGTCTCGGTGGTGGTTGTATCGTCAGCCATCACGGCCTCCTGATCTGATCGTTTTGTTGTTCCTTGTCCATCCCGGAAAGGAAAGCCCGGCGTCGGGGAATCGAACCCCGGTCTGCGGTTTTGGAGACCGCCGTGCTACCACTGCACCAACTCCGAATGGGCGCTATGACGGGCGCAAGCCGCGGCTTAGTAGCCGAGAATGTGTTTGCGGTACTCGCGTTCCACGCGGGCAGCGACTTCAGGGGTGACCTTCGCGTTCTTCGCATTCGTGAACGGGTTGCGGCCAGCGCGGACGGCATCCCAGTTAGCTTGAGCATCAAATACCCTGCGCTCAGCAGCGGTCATCGTAGCCCGCGCCTTCGGGTCACGAACACCAGTCTCGCGAGCCCGAAGAACAGCCTCACGAGCACCAACCCGCGTACCACCACGCCCAAGCTGACCGAAACCCTCAACCTGACCACGATTCACGCCAGTAGGATCCTGACCGCCCGGCAGGATGTACCCATACCGCTCAAGCTCCTTCAGGGTCGCCTCACGGCTCAAACCCTTGCCATAAATAGCCTCAGGAGTCAGACGCGGACCACTCCGCCCGAAGTTTCCGCGCTTAGAAGTGCCCTCAGTAGTTGTCAAACCGCCCGGCTTCATCCCGCGCCGGCTATTCACAACCTGGAAGATGTCACCACCGTCACGGATGGCCTGAGCCCCAGCCTTCGTGTAGTTCTTGTCCTGCTCCGCGGGGGATAAGGACTTGAAATACTCGTAAGGGTCATGGATTAGACCCTCAGTCTCAGCAGCCGCACGAGAAGTTGTCTGCACATGCACGCAATCGCACTTCGGATGACGGTTGAAACCGTTGTTCCAGCGATAAAACCTGCCCGCAAGAATCGAACACCGCGAGCATGACGGCGGGTTCAGCATCCGCACATAACCAACATTCCGGCGAGTAGCAGCATCAACACCCGCCGCAGCGCGGCCAGCATCAGCAACCTGAGTCCGAACCAGCGTCGTCAAGTACTTCCCGCCAGCCTTTAAAGCCTGGTTCGGGGCCATCCCGCCCGCAATCAGCGTCTTCACATGCGGGGCAGGCCCCCACAGAAGCCCCTCAAGGGTGCGACCATCAGATGCCCTACCAGCGAACCCTGACGGGTCCACGAAATGCTCCGGTGCCTCATACAGGCCTTGGTCAGCCAGCGTCAACGCCCCGTAGGATGCGCCAGCAGCAGCAGCCCTACCCTGAACGTCCGTGAGCGCCGGCACCAGCAAAGGCACCTGCGCCGCCCACGAACCATCCAAAGAAGACAGGCTAACCTCAGACCACAAATCAGCAGCCTGCAACACAACCAACGCTTGGAACCGCTGCATCGCCTTGTAGTGCTTCACGGCAGCATCCGGAACCATCGGTTACTCCCCGTTCACAGCCCTAGCCAAGTTAGCGATGTCCGGATTCGAGCGTGCACGGGCGTCCATCTCAAGCATCCGTTCACGCTGCTCCGGGCTGTAACCCAGATCCTCACGCGTCTGCTCAACAGGAACAATCGGACGATCACCAGAAGACAACTTGACCGCAGCATCAGCCACAGCAGCACGAGTCGGGGTCGAAGGATCACGCCAGATCGTTTCCAACGACTTCGCGCCCTCGTCCCACACTCCATTCTTGAAACGAAGCACAAGCCGCTGCACGTCCTCCCAAGAACCACCCAAATAGGTGTGCTTCCGCTCAGCACGCTTCACAAGCTGAGCCTCAGACGCCTTACGCGCCTCAGCAGATGGCGGATTATCCCCACCAAAGCCCATGTAGTCAGGCGGCAAAGCCAAAAGCTGCGTAGACAACTGCGCCAAGATCTTGATCGAGTTGTGGAACACCACAAGATCAGACTCTTGGAACTGGCCCATCTTCGTGTCTTTGTTCTCGCTAGCCCACAACCTGCCGGCGTCACGCGACCAGACCCCGATAGGGTTGCCACTCTTGTCAACGAAGTCCTTCTCAGAAAGACCTACAACCCAACGTCGCGGCATCGCGTGATACTCAGCCGAAATCATCATGTCCGTAGCCATCTTGTTTGCTGCATCAGCAACCGGAATCACATCATGGAACTCAGAGATGCCATCAGGCCGCAGCAAGCGAGGCTTGTTGACCAAAGGGACGACAGGGACGGCGCCAAGCTCATGCTCATCAGCGGGGCCAGTAGACCACCACTCACCCTTATAAAAAGCGAACGATTCTGTGGAGTTAGGCTGATACAGCGTCGCCCGCTGCACCACATCCGCACCCTCACCCTCCTGCCACCGCTTGATAGCCGCCGACACGCGACGAGTACGAGGATCCCGCTCAGCAAAAACCTGGAAGGGCGACTCAACAGACACAATCGGGTCAGCGCTATCATCATCGGCGCTACCGACAATCACATACGACCTACCAAGCGCCAAAGCGTCAAGATGCGCTTGCTGGGACTGCTCGTCAAGGTCGTTTGCCTGCCAAATGCGCCACAGTTCCTCATCGCTGGACGACTGCCCCCGATACCGGAACCCTTCAACATCCAAACGGTTCTCGTAAGCCTCGGCGCCAAGCCGTAGCCAGTTCAAAACCAACTGAGAAACCCTGTCCCCAAGCTCAGCCTGCATAGCTTTCGCCATGTACTTCAAAGGCTGCTCACCCTCAAAGTACTTGTCATACCTGTCCAACGTCGGAATAGCCTGAGCAAGCTTCACATCCAGCCGGGAAAGGGCCTTAGGAACAACAGCCATCAGGCCCTCCATCGTCTAGGAAACAACTATTCGCCGTCGTGGCGGTTCAACAGCCCAGCCCGCTTTCAAAGCGTCTGAAACCGCTGCGTGAGCAAGGATCTTCGACATGGTTACGTCGATCTTCTGGTGGTTCGTTGGCTTATCCAGGACATATTTCTGTCCCGGCTTGGCTTTCTTCTTCGCGTTGGCGACGTGAACCGCAGCAACAGGGCACCCATCATGAGTGATGCGGCCCTGCGCGAGGTCAATCTCAAAACGCTTAATCTCGGAGTACATCCGGTCGATCTTGTTCGTAGGCCACTCAAAAACGCGGTCTTCGCCGTATTCCAACGACCAGTCACCGATTTCCGTGTACCAACCATGTGGATCTGCGTACATGCGCTTCACCCGGAAGTTCGTAAACACCTCATCGACAGCCGCATGAACTTCACTGCGCGGAATTTCTCCGCCCCATTCAGCCGGATCCCAGATCGCGGGGCGCTTATCCGGCCCATACCTGGGAGTGAAAGACAAACCAGTGATTGTTTCGCACTGCAAAGCAGTCCAGTCGTCATTCTCTGAACCGTCCATGCCGATGCACACTTGAGTGCCCTTCTCAGGATTCGGGAGCCACAACATTTCCGGCATAAGCACCATCCCAAACACCATCCTTGAGCCACGTACCAAGACCATGAACGATCCGGTTACCGTAGAAACGCTCAGCCTGCGCCGGGTCCGTTTCCATCAGCTCCGCAGCCTCAGCCTCAATCGCAGCCAAATCAACCCACGGCGAGCCCTGATACACGTACTTGTGGATCTTGTGACGGTCAGCTTTGTTCTTGTAGCTCCACTCAGCAGGAGGCTTACGGTAAAACCGGTAAATGTCAGTGCTCTTAGACTCGTAAGTCCGCTGCGCAGCCGAGTTCTCAGCCGGATCCCACGGGTTCGTCCACTCAATCGAGCGACCACCCATACCAGCCAAACCACGACGCATAGTCTCTGCCACACGGACCATCTTGTTCTGCACCGTGTAAATACCGGACTCGTCAAAGTTAGCGAAGTTGATCGGGTTACCAAGCCTGGACTGGGCCGAGCTAGTAACAGCCTCGATCTTCCCGTCATGCGGCAACCGAACGAACTGCTCGCCAGTTTTCATAAACGAATCCAACGGTCCAGAACGAACCATCGACTGCAAAGGCCTATAAACGTTGTCTACCTGTTCCTCAGACGTAGCCACCAACTGAATCAGCGAGGTCTTCCGCGGAATACCCATGGCGTCACCAGGTTCATACTCAAACCAAAAGTCACAGTCACAGCCATTAGCGTGGCAAGAGTAGACCTCGCCACCCTCAGCCCAACCTCCGAACACGACAGGCCCAGCCGCCTCAAGCAACGTCACCGCGGCAGCAAGAGGCCCCTTACCAGTCTTCTGAGGCGCAACAACCTGCGAACGCCTATACGTGAACGCAGGAGCCAGCACAGGACGCTCCGGAACCCACTTAGCAGCCTGCTTGACACGATAGTGATTGGCGATGATCTGCAACTGCCAGTCGGAGGGAATAAAAGGAGTCCCCTTATCGAACCCATCCGGTACCGAACAGTGAGCCTCAATCCAATCGGCGCCAAGAAACCCTAGAGTCTGGCTCGAAAGGAAATTGATGCTGAAATCATCCGTCATTCCCCACAACCTTTAGCCGGGCACGAGACGAAGACTTACGCCTGCCGTTCGGTGCATCGACTTTCTCAGGTTCACCAGCCGGCATTTGCCAGCGCAGCCGGTTCAGTCCGGCAGTAGACAACCCCAGCAACTCCTGGTGCTGCTTCACAAGCGTTCTCACCGCAGCCTTAGCCTCAGGAAGCTCAGCCTCCGCCATGTAACGGCAATACAGCGCAACCTCATCCTCAAGACCAAGACGCAACCACTCCGAAGCCTGCGGGCGCTTCCACAGCCGCTCCCAAATAGCCATTTCACGGTGACCAAGCATCTCGTTCTCAGACAAAGGCCAAGCAGGAGCATCCCCATCAAAGGGAACCAGAACCGTCCAAGTAGCAGAGTCCCCAGACCGATCACGCCGCAACGCATTCGGATCGGCAACCCGCCCAGCATTCCCCCTAGCTCCACCAGAGCCCATAGGAAACACCACCAATCAGGTTGTTGAGAACCACTTTCGAAAAGGCTTTGATTCTGGAAAACCTCCGAGCGACCTCACCAGCGGTGTCGCTTAGTGGGGGTGGGGGAGAGGTTAGCCCCCTGGTATATCAGGCCGCGAGAGCAAGTGCTCTTCGATGTGAAATGCCTTTTGCTTCTCCGAGTGTCAAGTGTTTGAACCTCGGGTCATCGAAGGTCAGTGAGTAGCGAAGCTCTGGCTTACCAAGCCTGGCTCGCTCGTCTGCCCACTCGTCTAGTGTCTGGTCTCCCTTGTCACCGTTGCATTGGCGACAGCAAGGAACGATGTTACCCAAGTCGTTGCGTCCGTTGCGGCTGATCGGAACAACGTGGTCGGGATCGGGTTGACCTGTCATGGTCTGGTCGCAGTAGGAGCATCGCTTGCCTGCTGCTATCCATAGCTTGATCACGTCGGACCAGCGGTAGTTGCCGGGCGAGTTGTGCTCTCGTGCCTTGCGGGTTCGTCTTGCTACACGTTTGCTGCAACGATCTGAACAGTACTTGCTGGTGTTGTTCGTGTTGCGTTCCACGAACGTGTAGCCGCAATCGTTACAGTTGTTGGAGATGAACCTTGCGGCCTCTGGCTTCTTCGCCTTGGGTGCAGTCCACTTACTTGTCTTGCCCCACCATCTTGCCCAGTGATCATCGGGTAGTGGCGTGCCGAACGTCAGCGTCTTCTTGCATTCGTTGGAGCAGGTGACAGCGTGCCGGTTGCCACGCGACGCGGCCTTGATCACGTCCTTATCGCAGATGAAACACTGCATGACCTTGGTGCGTTCATGCCTCTGCGGGTTACGCCCAACAGTTCTGTTGTAGCAGGTGGCGCACTTACCCTTAGCTCGGAGTGGTCGGCTGCATCCTTCGACGGTGCAGTTCTTCGACGGGGAATCGGATCTACTTCTGTTCTGCATTGGTTCTCCCAGGAATGCGTAAGGCCCGCACCTGGGAGAGTGCGGGCCTTACTGTCACGGGTAATTAGTCCGTGGTTCTTTTGTGTTCAGTTATTGGTGCCGGCGCTTTCCGCCTGCTTGGTTGTTGCAGCTTGAATGGCTTGGCCCTAAGTACTGGGACCGGTTAGCGTCGTCGTGGTCTAGTGCCCATGCTTGCCCGATGTAGATGGGTTGCTTGCATCTGGCGCATGTGGCAGCGCCGCTTGCAACAATGGGAGCCCACTGCTTACGTAGCTTGACGTGCTCGGAACCATAGCCTCGTTGATCGCGCGTTCCTCGTGCCGCGTCTGCTTCACGTCTGTGTGTTGGGCAGTAGCTACCACCGTCAGCAATGGCGGGGCATCCGGGCTTGGCGCAGATCTTCTTGGCGCGTGGCATGCTCTACCTCTTACGTTGTTCCCTTGCCGTCTAGAGCTTGCGAGTCTCCATCGTGAAGCCAGGTGCGACCTGTCACGTGCCTGTTGGTAGGCGGCAAGGAAGTGTTGGGGTGTGGTGGGCGCCAAGTTCTTGGTCGTTTAATCCGTCCCTCAGCAGGGCGCGGACCCACCTCCCGCGCTCATGTTCGCGGGCTATTCTTTTGTGGGGTGCCGTGCTTCTCAGCATGGGCGTGCACTATTCCCTACAGTCGCATGGTTTAGTGCGTGCGCCGTGAGCCTGGCGCGGCAGACAGTGCCACCAACCTTTCAGCGTGCTTCGACTGTCTAGGCTTTTAGTCTTCGTCCCAGCATGCGCCTTGGTGCTCTGACCAGTCCGCTTGTTCAAACTCGCGCTCCAGCGTGTCTGTTCGGGCTTGTGCTGCTAGGGCTTCGAAGTACTCACAGAGTGCACGGTAGAGACGCATTAGGCATCCATTGGGTCGGGCCAGTTGCCTATGCGCATGGTCGCCTCCTATGCGGTGAGGATGGTGAGTGATGCGAGGTCGAACCCGTCTGGTGTTACGTCGAACACGAGCAGGCCAGGATCTGAGTCTCGGCCTTGTGTTTGGCGGAACCAGTCTGATCCGTTGTCGAGCGTTGGTGCTCCGAGGCAGTAGCGTTGTTTGCCGCTGATCGGGTTGCGTCCTGCGACCGATGCGCTGAATGAGTGGTAGTGACCATGGACTAGCACGTCGGCGTTGGCTGCTGCTTGTGCACCGAACGCTTGTTTCTGCCACCATGCGACTGCTTGACCGGGTGCGAACTGGTTGCCGTGTACGAGGCCGATGCGTGTTCCGTAGAAGTCGACCGCAACGGATTCGTCGTATTCGGCTGGTGTTACCCAGTTGACGGCCATCTTGGATGCTTTGGTGACCCGTGCGACTTGTTTGTGCATGAACAGGCCAAGGTCATCACTGGGGCGCCCAAGGTTCTGCTTGCCGCAGCGCCATGCTGCGTGGTTGCTGGGTACTCCTGCAACGGTTACGGGTGCGTGGTAGTGGGCGAGGTTGATGTACTCGAACAGCTCAGTACCGTACGTGTCCAACTGACCGCTGAGTGAGAGGTCGTTGGTGAACATCGGGTTGCCGCCTGACTCAAACCCTTCGATGCCGTCGCCGGCATCAGCGATCATGATCTGATCGGGTGCACGCTCAGCCAACAAAGCATCGAGCTTTTCGCGGATGACTGTTGATCGTGCTATGAGTTCTACTGTGCCGCCGCGGGACCCGGTCTTGCCGATCTGCGGGTCAGCCCAAACAATGACGGTTGCACGGTCGCTGTGGTTCGGCGTGGCCTGCGGTGTTGCTGTCTTGGCTGCTGCGTACAGGGCTGGAAGGTCTATGCGGTCCTGTGCTTGTTTGCGGGTGAACTGTGCCCGGTAGGAGTACAGGTTCACGACATCACGGGTACCGTCTTCCAAAGCTTTGGACTGCTGCCATGTTGCGCAACGTACTGTGTCGTTGACGACGGCGAACTCTGCGGGGTCCAGGTTGAACCTTTGGAAGATGTGGGTCCAGTCGGTGACGGGCTGTTCGGTTTGCACGTCAATGAACTCACCACCATCAGGCCGCATGTCAGCTTTGCCAGTGAGGACTTGCGCTGTTGCAGGGCGGGTTTGCGATTCTGGTTCGCAAACGCATTTACCTGAGCGGCAGTCGTTGACTGCTGACTTGGAGATGCCAAGGAGCCGCGCGACTTGCCGTGATGGCATGGTGTCGTGTGCTGGTGTTTTGACCAGACCGTACTTGCATTTGCGGCTCATTGGTTTTCCCCTGCTCAGGTTGGGTGTTGAAAGTGTGCCCCGTTTTGTGCTTCCGGTGTCTGGGCGTGCTCCGGTGTTGCGTTCCCCGGCTGACTGCCTCCCAAGGGGCTGTACGTTTCGGGGACGTTTGTTCCTGGCGTTGGCAGCCCCTTTACCGGAGCAGCGGTGTGGCTTGACACAGCGGAAACCCGTGGGGTGCGTCACTGTGCTTTACCAACGCCAGGAAGTTTTAGACGGGTCCGATGTTTTTTCGGGCGCCGTTCAAGTTTTGGATGGCCCGCATGACTGCTTGGCGGGCTGGTTGGGTGTCGAGCTGATCCAACGTCGAGTTCAAGTGGGTGATGCAACCGGTGAGTAGGTGCGTGTCGTTGGACTCCGCTATCTGCCGGATGGAGGGGCTGTGCTTATACGTCATACGGCAACCGGCGCATAGTCCGCGGGGTTGAAGTCGAACAGTTCCCTGCGTTTTGCTTGTGCTGCCATAACGGCTTCCTCCAGGTTATGAAATAGGCCCAACTCATAAGGAACTTTGTCCTTCTGAACCCTGACCCTCCACATTTTGTGCTGCTTAGACCAGAAGACCCCTCGGTGCCCGGAGGTGCTGTCTCTGCGATGCCCCGCAAGGTTCTGGTTGTTAGCTGAACGCGTTGCTAGCCTCAAGTGCGCCGGGTTCACGCAGGCCCTGTTGTGGCAAATGTGATCTATCTCCATTCCTGTAGGGATGGAGTCGTTGGCCATCTCCCAGGAGATGCGGTGCACGCTGCGAACTTTTCCGGTTTCGTATGTCATCAGCCCGTAGCCGTCATTGTTGCGGCAACCCAGCCAATTCCAACAGGCGTCCGTCTTTTCGACCTTGGCCCAGAAGCGCTCGGCAACCGTCTTGACGCCTTTGCGTGGGCCTTTGTGCGGTTTTGACATCTTTACTCCAGAGGTTAAGCGTGAGCCCCCGCACTCTGGATGCGGGGCCTCACTAGAGCACAAGGATCAGTTGTGCTGTTCTATTCAAAAATTTAGTTGACGTGCATGTCGTCGCGTACGTGTTCGGTTAGCCGGTCGGTTTCGTCTACGATGAGCCCGCATTGTGGGGCTAGGTTGAGTTCAAAGGCACGCCAATGATGGGCGCAGAAGTAGAGCTCATCCCCGGCGCCGGCTGCTTGTTTGGCTGGTGTGAGGTCGAGTACCGCGAGAACGTATGCTTGACTTCCGCAACGATCACAGCGGTGGGAGCAGTCGAGCATCATGGTTTTCACTACGTTCACGGCCAACCTCCAATGTGTGGGGTTAACGCAACAAGAGGCCATCCCCAGCGGGTGGCCTCTTGGCGTGGTGCGGACTGCTTAGCTCCCCAAGAGCTAATTGCTTCACACTAAAAAATATACAGGACAGTGTTGTTTAGTGCAACTTTTCACTGTCTTTTCATGTCAGATTCGTTTCAGACCTCATCGAAGTGGGGGTAGTCGGCAAAGTGTTTGACGGTTAGCCACTCATGTTCATCTCTCGTGATTGGTCCGAATGTGAAGCCGGCTTCGAGCAAGATGTTTCGTCCTTCGCCGGTTGCGTGCCCTCGCCCGTTTGCGGAGATCCAGGCAGTTTGCCTGTATAACTCTGCCGCCAGTTCCGCGTCACTGAACCTGACCGGGCGGGCGAGAACAGCGTATGGGGCGAAGTGTCCGTTGACCCGGTAAGCGTCCGTGTGAGGCATCTTCTCAAACCATGTCAGGGTCATGCGTTCAGCTCCCCGCTTGGTTCTTACGCAGTGTGTTCGCGCCTCGGTGGAGTTGCTGGTAGGCGAAGTCGATTACCTCCATATCCGATGGTGAGATGTTGCCTTCGTTGGCGCGAACCAGGTTGTCCAGCAGGTTCGCCGCGTGACGCATGCTGTACTCGTTCGTCGGCTCATCCAAGATGCTCATAGCGCCCACTCCTGCTGGTAGTCCGGGTGGTCCTTGTAGACTCCTGCAAGCGCGTACAGCACGCCGCTGGCAAGCTCTTCCGTGTCATCGTTGCGCGTCAGTGAGTCCTCGTGGTCTTCGCGGCACTGTTCGATGATGGCACGTTTCGCCGCGCACTCAGCAAGCGTTCTCTGATCGGGGGCTGGTTCGGTGTAATGCTCACGGAACTCTACTGCGTCCAATAGGACACGATCACTGCCATCTTGTGACTTGACCATGACCGTATACGGGCTGGGGCGGATGATAGTGCAGGGGCCGAACAGATCTACAAGCTTCTCTTCCAGAGGCCTGTACTTCCGCGCCTCACCAGCCTCATCCTCAGCGATCCTGGCTTCAAGGAACTTGACTAGGGTCATGGCGCACCTTTTTCCAGTTCGATGATCCGTTCGATGGCTTTCTCTAGGCGCTCATCCACTTCGCCGGGAACCGCGCCCATCTGCTCCCACAGGTCCATCTTGCGTTTTTGGCGCGCGCGTTCAGCTTCTTTGTCGCGCCATTCTTGGATGGCGATGGACGCTGCAATATATTCGAGACCCCATTGGCGGTTGCTCTCAGAGGTGTTCCTTTGGTGGTTCAGCGGCCATGTACCGGCATCGGAGCCCTCAACTTCAACGTGGGCGCTATTGCCTCGCATAATGATACTGGTTTTGGGTAGTTCGTCGCGTCGGATAACCAGGTACTCAGAGTCAATGGCTTTGGCTGCTGCTTTGTCTTGGCGGCGTGGTTGCCCGTCTGATAGAACTCGTGTGCCGAGTTCCTTGTCCGCTGCGTTTGCGATGATCTGGGCTAGGCGGTTTGTGTCATTGTTCATGGCTTCTCCGGGCTGCGGTATGGGTTGCGGTCTTTGTTTCGTGGGTTCTCGACTCGGAAGCAGTGGTTATGCCCCTCATCCCACGCATCTGCTGCGATGTGCGGGGCAGCAGCCTCAAGAGCAGCACGGAGGTTGTACTCGAAAATGGAGCCGTTAAGCGCGTCTTGTTCACGCCACGCCTTATGCGCCGCTTCTACTGCTTCGTCGCTGATCTTCATGCTGCTGTCCCGTCGAGTGGTTTTCGGTTGGTGGCTAGTTCGTGTACGTGGTCGAGTCGGTAGGTGGGTGCGAGTGGTGTGCCGTGTTGGTCGTGGGTGGGGTTTTGGCGGATTAGTTTGGGTTGACCACCGATGAGTCTTGTTCCCCATTTGCGGATTTGGTCTGCGGTGATGTTGTACCCGTATTCGGGGGCGGCGAGTTTGCGTGAGAGGTCGGTTGCGGTGCCGACATAGTATTTTGCGGCTTTGATAGCGTGGGCCCGCCATTTGAGGACTTCGTAGGTGGTGCCGCATGTTTTGCAGCGTGCTTCGTGGTCGCCTTTTGCGGCGTAGAGGTCTGTGTTGCATTCGGCGCAGTTCCCGGCGAACACTCGTTGCTCTGCGACGCGGACGACGTTTTCGCAGTTGCGGAGTAGCGCGTCCAGCTGCTTGTAGCGGTCGTGAGCGTTAGGCAGGGTTTTGATTCGGTGCATGTTCCCGGCGAGGTAGTCAGCTACGTCACCGGATCCGCGCCCATGCAGCAGGTTATTCGTGGTGGCGATGCTGAGGGCCGTGTTGAGTAGGAAGCGTTGCAGTTCGTCCAGGCTGGATACGGCGTCAACTGAGACTGGTGCGGGCGCGTGTTGGGCTTTGGACCCGCCCATGCGTTCCCCGTATGTGGCGGTGAGTGTGAGGCGGGGGATGACAGCCTCAACCTGCGCAACAACACCGCCAACCTCACCAAGGCGGACATCGAAAGCGTCACCACACGTCCCGCACAACCAAACACCCGCGGTTGTCTCATTCCCGCACTTGCAACTCAATGCTTGTTCTCCCTGTAGTAGTCGATCCACTGCTGCAAGGCTTGAGCGGCCTTGTCATCCTCGGTGTAGTAGGTGATTGATGCGTTGCCCATGATCTGCCCCAAGCGCAGATCAGGTTGCTCCATCCATAGCTCGCCGAGTTGAGCAAGTAGCTTCGGTATGCGCTTCGGGTCTCTCATCCGTTGTCCTGTTCGTGTTCGCAGTTGTGGTTGAGTGTTTGTTGGAGTTGGGGGATGTCGTATACGCCGTTGCCGTGCATGAGTTCGAGTAGGTGCCGGGCTTTCGCGAGCTGACGGGAAGCCTCACACACCGGCACCCCTGAGTGCGGCTTCAATGACTCCGCGGATCCGGTTTGATTGGAAGCTCTTGGTTTCTGGTACTCCGGAGTTTGCTGCGGCAACGTCGTCAAATTCTTGGCAGACATCCAGAGCGGCTTTCACGGCGGCGAGTAGGCGGGCGGTGTCCGTGGGAGCGTTCGCGATGAAGTCCGCATTCTTGATGCCCTGCGGCTCACGCTTGTTGAGGTGAGGTGCTGCGCGGACGATCCGCATGCTGCGGGGATCGTCGTAGCCTTCCTCCACGTCTCGCGGGTCAGGATCGCTGATGATGACGTCGCTGTACTCGCGGAACCATTTGCCGGGCGTGATGACCTCCAGTCGGTTCTGGATGGGTTCGAGCAGGGCAGGGATACTGGTGGCGGTCATGATTCGGCCCCTTCGTGCAGGACCGTCGCGGGTAGTTGGACCTCACGTGAGGGGAGCACCCTCGCTGGCCCCATTGTCCGCCACCAATTCCGGCCCTCAATGCTCGTGAGGCCTTCACGGCAGACGTTCTTGGCGTCCAGAATGATGGACTCGTGCGGCAGCGCGTCGAGTTCTTCGGTGGTGGTGATCGTCCGGGGCTTCGTGAGTTCGGCTACAGCTTCGGCGGCCTTATCCAACCGTTCCAGCCATGCGTCATGCCGCTTGCCATCCTCGTCAGATCGGCCCTTCTCGGCATCCAGGCGCAGCCAGCCGATGACAGGAGAGATGTGGTGGCTGATTTCGCCCCTGATGCGCTCGGCCAGTTCGTCACGTTCGGTGCTCATGGTTTTCCCCCGTTGTGGATGAATGTGTTCTTTCCGAGACCGTTCATGTAGGACGGCTGTGACCAGATTCGAAGGACCCTGCGATGTAGTGCGCCCGCTTTGCTGGACGGAGATGGCGGCCAGACTTCACGGCGTTGCTTGCGTGCCCATCGTGATCGGTTGCTCATGGTGTCGCTTTCGCTGAGTGGTCCTCTGTGAGGATTTGGTTGAGTTGTTCGGGTGGGAGTAGTCCCAGGTTTCGGGCGAGGTGCGGGCAAGTCGTGGCGAGTTGGGCGAGACGCTCCGCCGCGGTCATCGGTTCGCTACTTCAAGCAGGATGTCCACATGGCATGGATGCTCCGGGGCGCACCAGCAGGCGAGATCCTTGCCGGCCAGTTCAGCTCGGACCAGCTCAGGCGTGATGGTGATCAGTTGCTCCTGCAGCCTTCCCGTCCGGTGGGTGATCAGGCGGCCCTTGTTGGACGGGTACGCTCCCAGCATTCCGCGATCCGGTTCCAGCAGTGCCCGCCGGTAAAGTTCCACGAGTTCGGAGCGGGTCGCGTAACGGACCATGTACGGAGTGATGGTGCCGTCCGGGTGGTAGTACGCGTGGTTCATCCCATCGGCGCTTATCCTGCCCTCGTATTCCCATACCCCAGGAACCTCTGGCTGATACCGGACCAAGGCGGACGGCGTCCGGTACTGAAACGGGCTACCCCACTTGGAACCGCGTCCGACGTAGACGGTGTTCTCTGGCATCCGCCACCCTTTGGTGCGCTTCCGCTGCACACGCTGCGGGCTCATGGGTTCACCACCGTTACGTGGTAGTTGGCAACGTAGGCGTGCGTGTCATTCGGCCCGAACCTTGGCTTGTCACGCTTCACGATCAGTTCCACGTCCTTACAGCCCCACTTCCGCTCGAAGCTGGCATTGTTCCGGTAGAAGAGGCGTTCGATATTTCCCGTTCCGCTGCGGTAAGCCTCGCTGTACTGCTCGTTGTTGTGGCGGATTCGGGCGCCTTGGTTGAGTCCGTCGATGTCGGTGACCTCGACATAGCCCCTGCTGAGCAGGTCAACGGCGCGGTCTTCTGGGCTCATAGTCCGTTCTCCATGTCTTTTGCGATGGTGTGTGCGGTGAGTTTGAGTTCGCGGGTGAGTGCCCATTGGGTGCCTTCGTCGAGGCCGTCGATCAGCTCGAACAAGTGGGCGAGTTGGTGATGCTCGGGGTGGGTTGGCATCTCAATCAGCGGGCCTCGGTCAGGGCGTCTGTGACTGCTTTGCGGAACAAGTCGGCGTAGTGGCGGTCACCGTCAGCCAGTTTGTCCAAGTACTGAGCCATACGTTCAACGGCTTGTACGGCGGCGAGTAGGCGGGCCTGATCCGTAGGAGCGGCGGCGATGAACGCTGCGTCATCCTGGGTCCCGGCCTCTGAGGCATCCGCGTATCCAATGACGGCAGGGAATGAGCCGTCGTCCTGCATTTCTAGCGAGTAGATGCCAAACGATCCATCGAAAGGCTCGAAGTCCCATGGTCCGGGTGTTGCGGCGTTGAGTCGGTCCTGGATTGGTTGTAGCAGGGTTTTGATTGTCTCGGTCATGATGCGTCGGCTTTCAAGGGTTTGGTGGCCCCGACTGCTCCGGGGCTAGTCCACTAAGTCTACCAAAAACGACACTGAAAGACACGGTTTTACTGTCGAAACATGCACTATTTTGGGGGGCGGGCGCCGGTTAGTAAAGCTACGAGGTCATCGACTTCCATGAGAACGATCTGGCGTCCAGGATCCGTGACCCCGCGCCGTTTCGCTATGACCACACCAGCGACAGCGCCAAGGTTGAGGCGTTCCGTCTCAGCTTCCTTGAGCCACGAACCCGCCTCCAACCTGCCCCCATAGTCCTTTGCCTCTATCGCTACCGGCTGTTCGTTGAATGTCTCCACGTTCAGCACGTCCCCGCGGTCATGTGCACCGTACTTCGGCATCCGATCAATGAACCGTGACACGTGTGCTTGAAGGTAGTCCGCGATAGAACGCTCATGCCTCGCACCCGCAGCCTTCGCGCTAGCCCTAGACCGGCTCATGAATCCTCCTTGCAATCGTTGCAAACCCAGATGCCCTGCAAGTTCCTGGTCATCTCATCCAAAGGCTTCTTCCTGGTGCACTCACCACAAACCCGCGAACCCTCAACACGCGTCTGCTTCGTAACTGATGCGTTGATGTGCTCATCCCAAAGGATCGCCCCCGGCGACGTAGCGTTTTTATTCTTCGTTGCAAGATCCGCCGCCGCCGTCACCTGACCAAGTGAAGCGCCACTCATCGCAGCCTTCTCAAGTACCCGGATCGTCCCCACAAGAGTCCAGTCAGGCCTACGTTTGATGACCAGCCAGGCGATGCATTTAGCGTCGTATTCGTTGAATTTGTACGTCATTTTTTCGGAACCTTCGCGTATAAACTTAGTGACGGCGGCGGCGGAAAGAAGCCCAATCTTTTTTGAAAGCGAAAGGCGAGACGAGCGCCGTGCGCGTATAACGTATACGTGCATTGGGTCTCGCAATGCCCCGCGTAATGCGATTTTGGATGCGATCGCATACGAATCGCATAACTAAATCGGGGGCTCGCCAGGGCTATCTTCCACAGCTTTAATCGGCGCATCGCCACGCTTAGCCCACCTGGCGGCTGCGCCTTTCCTGCCGGCTTCGGAACGCCGCTGGATGTAAGCCGCATCAGGCTGGTAGAGGTCGTAGTCGTGGATCTTCCATCCCTCGGGTGACGGCTCCCATAGACCGGCGTCAACAAGCCTCTGAGCGTCTTTAGCGGTTCCCTGGATGATCGGCAGCGCTAGCTTCGGGATGATGCCTGATGCCCCGTTTTCGCCGGCATACCCGTACGAAAACCAGTAGACAACCGCTGTGCGCCAACCGTTAGGCTGGCCAAGCAAGCCAAGCACCTTATGGTTCCGGTAGATGCTAGCCTCAGTCCGAACCCACTCCACACCAGTTTCGAGAGCCATTCACTCGCCCTCAGCTTCCAGGAGAGATTTGGCTATTTCTTGGAGCTTTGCAACACGCTTCCACGCGACACCGCAGGCATAGCGGAACTTGTTATTGCTGTAGACCCCATAAGCGGTAGCGGCGATGTCAACACACTCAAGTAGTGTCTCGATCGGGAGTCCTGCTTCGTAGAATGAGACCGCTGTTTGTTCCCAGTTGGACGGCAACGGGAACCATCCTCGGTCGTTGTCATAACGGTCAACATGGTTGAACAACTTGTCTCGGTATTCGAAGTGTTTGGACTGTTCCGCGGCTTCAATCGTTGCTGCTTGCTTGATTGCGGCAGCCCACCGGATAGCGTCTTGGGCTACATCGGCTACGGTTGCTGCTTCTGGGCTTACTGATGTTTTGCCTGAGTTGCAATCTACGCATGCTGCTACGAGGTTGTCAGCGGTGTCTGTGCCGCCAAGCGTTGTGGGCGTTACGTGGTCTACATGTAGTTTCACCTCGGGGGCTGATGCCCCGCAGTATCGGCATGTGTGGTTGTCTCGTTTTAGGATTTCGAAGCGGAGGCGCTTGCTGACTGTCAATTGGTTACCGCTTTCTTGTCGCGTTCCCGTTGTTCCCGCATGGTTTGCTTCCGTGCCGTGTCCGCTTGCTTACGCTGCTGCCGGCGCTCCTGATCCGAGGCGTGCGTCATGCGAGTGTTCGCTCTGCCACGTACTCCACCACGGGGACGCTTACGGCGTTACCGCACTGCTTGTAACGCTGCGTGTCACTACCAACAGTCCACCCATCAGAGAAGCCTTGCAGCCGCTCGCATTCGGTGGGGGTCAAACGACGGATCGTGGTTTGGAGGGAAATCTTTGGCACTTCGGCTCCGCCAGTGGAGGCGCCACCAGTGGAGATGGTCGGGGAGAGCCCGGCAGGGTCATATAGGCGTTGTGACTGGCTGCGGTGGCCTGTCATTTCGATAATCGACACCTCGGCGATTCCGGTTCGAGCCCCGTGGTTATCGAGCCCCTTCCAGTAGTTGGCGTCGATCGTAGTGGCTAATCCATTGGGACGCTCGACATACATTTCAGGCTTCCCTGGGTAGTTGTTCCGAACTACTCCAAACCGCCCCTGGTTGCGCCCTGCCTGAGGATTCTGATTACGCGCTCCTGGGGCAGGAAATACTTGGGGTCGGGGTGTTCCTCCAAGATTTCCGACAAGGTACACCCGTTCCCGGTGCTGGGGGACTCCGTAATCCTTGCTGTTGAGTATCTGCCACTGGACGTCATACCCCAGTTCATCAAGGGTCCGGAGAATGGTTCGGAAAGTTTCCCCGCCCTTGTGGTTGATGAGGCCCTTGACGTTTTCGAGGATGAAGCGTCGGGGCTGTCGGACGGCGAGGATTCTGGCGATGTCAAAGAATAGGGTTCCCCTTGCTTCTTCGAACCCGAGCCGTTTTCCTCCGATGCTGAATGCCTGGCAGGGAAATCCACCAACGAGAAGATCGAAGACTGGTAGGGCATCGGGGTTGATGAGGGTAGCGTCTCCGTAGTTGTCATGATTGAAGTGCCTTTCGTATGTGGCGATGGCGTGCTTGTCAATTTCGGAATAGCCGACGCATTCAGCTTCGATTCCAAGCGTCTTGGCTGCTTTCTCGATGCCGAGTTCGAAGCCGCCGATGCCTGAGAACATCGAGAAGTACCTGACGTGCCTCATGCTGCGGTGTCCTTTGCGTGTCTGTGGGTGGTCAATGGTTTTCCTCGAATCGGATGGCGAGGTCTGGGCGGTTGTGGCGTCGTAGCCAGCGGGCGAGTGTTTGTTCTTGCCGGTATCCGACGGCGGTCATGGCTGCGTGCCTGGATTGTCCTAGCGCGAATTGCCATTCGATTTCTTCGATGATTTCGGGATCCCTCATGCTGCTATTCCTATCCTCGTAACTCCTGCTCGTCCGTCAGGTCCGGTAGCCAGCGCTTTCTGCTCAGATAGGCGCTGGACCTTGGCGAACGTTATGTGCTTCGCTTTGGCGATGTCCTGTCCGCGTTCGAAACCTGATCGGTATGCGCGTTCGGCGAGGGCTCTGGCTTGTTCGGTTGCCATCTCTCGGATGAGTGATGCTTCTCGTTGGGCGTCGATGATTTCTTGGCGAGCAAGGTACTTTTGGTTTTCCAAGACTGCGAGTTCTTCAACGGCGAGCTTCCTAATTTCGGCCAGGTCAGCTTTGGATTCCTCCACTTTTGCGGCCCAAGTCTTCTTGCGTGTCTCTAGTGACCTGAGCTTTTTGAGGAGGTCTTTGGTCTCTTGTTCGAGGGTCTGTTCTGCTGATCGGAGAACGCTTTTCGGTTTGCCAGTCCACACGTATGCCATCTCAGAACCTCCAAAGGCCTGTTGCTGCGGCGATCACCAGACCAAGAACCGAACCAAACGCGACGGCTCCCCCGAAGATGGTTATGGTCCTGCTCCATGTCATTCCGATGCATACTTTGGCGACACAAGCGGTTGCTGCTATTCCGAGAAACGTGAGGGCGAGTTCCACGGGGGTCATTAGTTGGTTCCTTTTGTGTATGGGCGGCAGTCTGGGCAGTGGGTGGGTTTGTGTTTGTTGCGGTTGGGGCGTTGGATGCCGCATCGTCCGCAGGTGTATGAGCTTGGTTGGTGGGTTGGGTAGGGTTTGGATCGGGCGAGGATGCTCATGGCTGGTCCCAGTTCTGCCGGAATGTTGGTGTGGTTACGTTGCAGGGGGAGTGCGGGCAGGAGGCCCAGTTGTTGGCGTGATGGTGTTCCTGGTGCCATATGCGTAGTGCTTTTACGTTGTCGGCCATGCTGTCTTTGAAGGTCATGACGGGTCCTTGTAAGTGAGTGTTACGTCGTACCCGTGGTTGTCGGTGTAGTGGAGCGTCATGCCGTCACGGGTGAATGGTGTGTGGTTTTCTTTGAGCCGGTCGGCGCGTTCCTGGATGGCTTGGGCTGGTGTTGTGAACCAAGAGACGTGCTGGCTGGTCATGACCATGCGTAGTTCGAGGATGTGTTGTGGGGTTGTTTCGGGGATTGGTTCTTGTTGTCCGCGTCCGCCGATGGTTCCTACGCCTGTGTCCCGGTACTGGGTCATGGTTTGCTCCTTGGGGTGTGGGGTGATGTTCGAGATACCGACCAAAACGGGTTCTTGGCGTAATGGCCGATATCTCGAACACGGGGGTGGCTAGAAGGGCGGTTCGGATCCGAACGTGGGTTGCGGTGCCGCCCAAGGGTCCGCTTGTGGTGCGGCTGCTGCCATTGCTGGCTGCTGCTGCCCGCCGAACCCTCCGGCATTTCCGGCCCGTTGGGTGCGGTTGACCTTGGCATTCGCGAACCTGAGCGACGGGCCTATCTCGTCAATCTCGAACTCGATAGCTGTTCGCTTCTCACCATTGACCTCGTACTGCCTGGGCTTGAGCCGCCCGGAAGCGACGACACGCATACCCTTAGTCAGGGACTCAGCTACGTTCTCAGCCATTTCCCGCCAAACAGAGGACCGGAGGAACAATGTCTCCCCGTCCTTCCATTCGTTCGATTGGCGGTCGAACACTTTCGGCGTAGACGCGATGGTGAAGTTAGCGACCGCGGATCCGCTGGGCACAAAACGCAGCTCCGGGTCATTCGTGAGATTGCCGATAACGGTCAGGGTGGTTTCGCCGGCCATGGCTAGTTGCTCTTTTCGTAGGAGATGATGAAGTCTTGGACGAGTTCCGGGTAGCTGTCCTCGCCGGTTTCTTCGTCGTTTTCCAAGGATTTGTGGGTGTCGTAGTCGATGTCACTGATCAGGAGCCGAAGTGCTCGGTCTACACGGGCTGGGTCGAGGTTGCTCATGCTGCTGCTTCCGTTGTGTGTGTGTACTTGCTGAGGTTGTCGGGGTGGAATCCTGACCACATGAGGTCGGTTTCTGGGTCGCCGGTTGAGACTATGACAACGGGCGCTTGAGTGAACCCGAGGGCCTTCACAGCTTCGGCGTCGGCTTCGTTTTCGGGGAGCGTTATATCGACCTCCGTATAAGGGATGTGCTTCTTGTCGAGCCAGCGTTTGGTGGGTTTGCACTGGACGCATCCAGGGGTGGTGTACACAGTTATGGTGCGGGTTTTCAAGCTGCTGCTTTCAGTTGTTGGATTTGTTCGGGTGTTGGGTCGAGCCATCGGGTCCAGTGGTAGCCGTGGTGTTCGCACTCGTAGAATCTGACTTCGGCTTCCCCGCCTTTCGTGGCCCAGATGATGGCGTGGATGTGGCGGGCGTGTTCGATGCTGCGGCATTTCAATTTGCCGCAGTCGCAGCGGCGGGGGAGGCGTTCAGGCCGGAGGGTTTTCATCAGCGGGGGTGGCGAGCTGGTAGATGGCGGTCAGGGTTTCCTGTGGTGCGCCGGCTTTCTGTGCTGCGTAGTAGACGGCTTTGATGTTGTTGATGTCACCTGCTGCTTGATGTGCCTCAGCCAGGAAGTCACGGGCTGTTGTTGGTGCCGGGAGGGGTGTGACGGTGAAGTTCTTGCGCTTCCCACGAGTGGCTGTGAGTGCGACAGTGAGAGGTTTCTCAATGTGGGAGAGGTGGCTAATTTCGATGCCGCCTACCTTTTCCCTGCCGAACGTGATTTCCGGGTTGCGGTACAGGGTGAGGCGGTGACCAGCGTAGGAGGCTGCTTCTGGTCCCCACGCCATGACCATTACCCTGCGCATGGACTTGGAGGGCCGGTAAGCGCGTCCAGGGTATTCGACCAATCGAACGTCCACGGGCTGCTCAGCGTTGCCTTGAACAACTTCCTGGATGGTCACCGTGACCGGGCCACTGATCAGATCGTCAGCGTTGAGCTGGTCAGACTTTGGGGCGATGGTTGCTGTCATGTCCATGGTTAGAACTCGATTTCTGCGTAGTGGTCGATGTAGCCGTGGTAGTCCATGAGGGGGAGGCTTTCGTCCCGCACGTCTGGAACCTTTGACAGCTTGCGGTCCCGGATTGTGGCGAGTGCATCTTGAGATGTCTCCCCGCGCTTTCCGCCCAGTACTTCCACTTGGAAGTCATCGATGCTTGCAGGCACGTTGTCGCTCGATGTGTAGCGATCAAGGTTGCAGCGGAAGGCTTTGGTCTGCCATTCGGTGCCGTCTGCGTCGTAGAAGCTGTCGAACATTCCCATGGTTAGAACTCCATATCTGCGAAGTGGTTGATGCGTTCGGTGGGTTCTTGGCCTGCTGTGGCGAGTCGGTAGTTGCCGATCATGACGGCTGCCGTGTTCTCAAACTCACGGGCGGCTTCGATGATCGCGGCTTGCCACAAAGGGTCAGGGTGGACGCGTTTCACGAATGGGGGCATGCCGCCGTTGTAGGACATGAAGTCCAGCCATTCGCGGCCTGACACCAAGAGGCCTGTCTGAATTTGGGCCATGTGTTCCGCGGGAACTTCGTCGGCAAGGATCGTGGCGAGGTGCTTCTTCTGGCGGGGTGACTTGATTTCGATCAACCCGTCATCACCCACCAACCCATCCGGGCTGTAGCCGATACGTCCCCAGCCGAAGTCACGAACCATGAACCCGACCTCATGTGCCGGCGCGTACCGTTCGCTGTACACGTCGCGGGCGTACGGCTCATCCAGGGTTCCGCGCAGCATGTCGCGGCTCTCTTGTACTGGTTCGACGTAGCCGGTGATCCGTTCCGCTACCAGAGCGAGTGTGAGTGCACGGGAGTAGTCAGTTGACGAGACTTTGAAAACGGGTGGGAGATGGTTCGCGGCGTGTGCGCGTTCGTCGTGCGGGGTCTTGATCGGAGTGGGGACCTTCCGTGCGGTGCTGATGCACTGACTCCCTGCTGGTTCCCCGCACCTTGAACAATCAACGGCTAAGGCATCCGGGGATCCTAGGGTGATGAACTGCCCGATGACTGAGGCCGTGGGAATGCCGCACCTTGCCTGTAACCATTCCGGTTCGCCCTGGATGAGGTCATCGAATATGTGGAGGTTGCTTGCTTCTGACTCGACCGTGACTGTCATTATTCGGCGTCCTCGGGGTTGATGGGTTCGGTGATGGCTTGGTCTTGGTGGCAGGGACAGGAGGGGTTGTGTTGGTTGCGTACCGTGGCTGCGAGGTTGGCGTTAGACGCGCGGAGAAGGTCTCGATGTTCTTCCAAGTAGTAGAAATCTGCTGATGTCATTGCTGACCGTCATTCTTAGGATGGGGAAGCTCAACCCATGGAGTCTCTGACACCTTTGTGTGGACTTCTCGATGGGCAAGAGTTGCCGGGACTCCACGAAACTCAAGGTAGAGAAGCTCGTTTTCAGCGGCTTCAAGGGTGGTGAAGGGCTTGTAAGTTGCTTCGTCTAGCAGGACGCCGTACTGATGGGCCATCCATTCGTGTGCGCTCATTAGGCCACACCCCCGAGGATCATTTGGTGCAGGTCCGGGGCATTCTTGGCGAGGTATTTTGCTGCTGCTCGGCGTTCGTGTTCGGTGGTGGAAACGGAACCCAGCAGCATGTCGCGGTTGAACACTGATGCGGGGTTCACCAAGTCGTTGGCGGGTACGAGGGCGAGGTGGCGGCTCATCGGGTTCTCATTTCTTTGTCGGTACGGTCGGTGCATGTGGGGTGGTGGTGGGTTGTGGTGACAGGGAACGGGCCAACATATTCGCGGGTGGCGGTGCAGCGTTCGTGACGGTTACGGTCAGGGGTGAACGTCATGGCAGCTTCCGGTCCTCGATGACGGCCCAGCGGGTGAACACGCCAGCCATGATGGTGCCGGCCAGGAACAGGGCGATCATGCCTTGATCCTGTGTGCGTAGCCGATGTTGTGAGCTGCGCGGAATGCGTCTGAGAAATTTGGGTAGGAATATTCGCAAGCCTGCCCTGAGTATTTGCCAACCCACTGGACTTTGTATTCGCCGGCGTCTGCGATGACGCGGGGCCGTCCTGTGAGTTCCTGGTTGCGGAGTCGGTTACTCATTGGTTTCTTCTTCCTGTGGGTCTAGGTAGCGGTCAACTTGTCGTTCGAATTCGCGGTCTGGGCTCATGAGTCCTCCGAGAATTTGGCTTCGAGGTTCTTCATCTCTTCTTCTGCTGCTTTGAATGTGGCGAGGTCCACGTCTCGTACTTGGTTGCCGCCTGCGTAGGACCTTGCGATGAAGTAGGCGGCGTTGTCTCGGCGGCGCTTTGCTTTCTCCCACTGCTCGAACGTTCCGCTCATTGCTGCTCTCCGTAGGCTTCGTTTTCTAGTGCGGCTCGTAGGTCGGCTACCCAGTACTCCTGAGTTGCGCCGTCTTCCGTGGTGATCTGGACTTTCTCTGGGCTGATCCGCTCTATCTCGATTGGAGCGGTCCCCGTCGTGGATCGGACGGTGATAGCCACGACGGCGGTCATGCGGCCTGCGCGTCAAGTAGACGCGGATCGAGTTCAAGGGCTTCCGCGAGACGGTCAATACGGTCTGCGGGGATGGGCCGGTAGCCGGTGCGGTAGTTCGTCAGCGTGGTCTGGTCTACGCCGATGTGCTTGGCGAGGGGAGCTACTTTGAGTCGCTTTACACTCATGCCGAGTCGGACGAGGTGTGCGATTCGTTCGTGGTCGATGTCGGAAATCTTGCTCATGGTGTCCTCCTGAATTTTGGGGTTCAGGGCTGCTCTCCCTGATGAAAAAGACACTAGTGCAATCAGGTGCAATGAACAAGTGTTGGACGGTGCAATATTTTGCAAGGTAGGCACTTTTCCGCGTGATCTAGCGGTTTTTGGAGGCAAAAAAAGATGTCATTCAGTGTCGCATTGCACGATTCGGCACGGTTTGAATGACAAGAAATTTCTGGACCTTGCATGGAAGAGTGGTGAAGCTAGAACCAAGTAGCACTGGATGAGCAGATCAAGTACTACCCAGTGGCATCGAGCAGGGTGCTACTAAAAAGACAAGTACTGGTTGCCCTATGCAAACGTGGGCGCCGGAAGGACATTGGTTTACATGAGAGAAGTCAACAGAGCAGAGTTGGCGCGTTTGATCCTCGAACACCTGGCGGATAAGGGCCTCGGTAAGGAAGAGTTCGCTAGGTCGTTCCCGGACACTGTGAAGCGCCGCGCGGTTTATCACTGGATGGCCGGCAGCCACGCGCCTGTGGGTGTTGGGCAGCGGGCCGTGCTGGAGGACGTGTTGGGTTGGAAGCGTGGTTCTGTCGCGACTGTCCTGGATTCGAAGCCCGGTTCTGAGTTTGTTTTGTCTGAGCTGCGTGACTGGACTCAGGTTGGCGAGTCGGAGAAACCGGTTGCTCGCGCGTCTGAGTTGTCTCTGGATGAGTTGGTGTTGGAGTTGACGCGCAGGGTTGGTGTGTTGCAGGCGCGTAATGAGTTGTTGGAGCAGAACGCGGCTGACCGTTCGGAGCCTAAGGGTGTGTTTGGTTTGGCTGCTAACTCGATGGATGCGGGCCGGAATATGGAGCATTTGGAGCCGTAGGTAACGGCCTTGTTACCTGAACGGTCAAGTTTTGTGTCCGAGGTGTGACCTGTTCTGTCCAGTCTTTGGCGTTAATTGTCGTCGGGGTCGGTTACGGTAACATCATTCGCTCTCAACTGGGGGTAGCGACATGGACAAGTCTGGGGTTTTGTTGTGGTGAAGGTTGTTAGGCAGCGTTTGGAGAATGGTTACGCGGGTTGCACTGATGGTGACACGATTTGGTTGGATGACCGGTTGAACGCTGCTCAGATGCTCTGCACGTTGTTGCATGAGTTGGTGCATGTTGAGTTGGGCCATTCGGGTCATCAGGTTGAGGCTGTTGAGATGCAGGTCCGGTATGAGGTGGCTCGGCGTCTCCTTCCGTTGGATCGGATTGTTGGGGTGTGTAAGAACGGTAAGACACTTCAGGATTTGGCGACTGAGTTGGGTGTGACGCAGCAGGTTCTCATGGACCGCGCCGCAACGTTGACTGACAAGGAAGCCAAAGCGGCGGGTTGTTTCGACTGCCTCAAGTGCCCCGCGATCCAGGCCCGCAAACGCCGCAAACAACCCGCCTAGTGTTGTTTAGTGTTATCAAGTGTAAGATTGTGATATGAGCAGCGAAAACAAGTTCGAGACAGAAGCGGCGAACCTAAACCGGACCCACCTCGGGCGGATCATCCGCTTCGTCCAGGGCGATGCCATCTTCCAAGACACTCTTGCTGGCATCTCCCACGAAGCGGATGTTATTGAGGAACCAAACTATTTTCAGGAAGTGCCCGACTATGCGCTTGGGCGTATAACGACAATTGTCCGTCTTGCCCGCGCTGGTTCCGTGCATGTAGCAGGTAGCCAGCCCGTGGAGCTTTTACCGTGAGTCCGCGTCCTCAGTTGGGTGTGGGTGAGTTTGGGGCGGTGAGTTACACGCTCAGGTTGCCGGTGGTTGTTGCTAAGTGCCGGTTCAGGGGTTTGGATGGTGTGACTCGTCAGGTGTCTGCGCAGGGTGTTGGGCGTGGGCGTGACGATAAGGCGGTCACGTCTACGGGTAAGACTGCTGCGTTGAAGGCGCTCAAGGTGAAGCTTGATGCGATGCGTATGGGCACTGGTGACATCAATTCTGAAACCAGGATCAGTGAGTTGGTGGAGGTTTGGTGGGCTGGTAAGCAGACGGAGGGTTTGAAGTACCGAACGTTGGAGCGTTTGCGGGGTCATGTTGATCGGCATATTGTTCCGCGGATTGGTGGGCTCAGGGTTCGTGAGGCGACGACTGCCCGTTTGGATGTGTTTATCCGGGATCTTCTTCAAACGCTTGGGCCGACGACTACTGTTCAGGTTCGTTCTGCGTTGATGGGTGTGTTTACTGAGGCGCAGCGGCATGATGCTGTGGTTGTGAATCCTGTGGCGGCGACTCGTGTGCCGAAGCGTGAGCGTGGCGTGATCCGGGCGTTGTCGTTGGAAGAGTTTTTGGGGATGCGCCGGCACGCTGAGGAACAACTCAGGCCGCTGACTCGTGGGGAACGGTTGGCTCGTGCTGGTGGTGACCTGAAACGAATGGGTGGCACGAACCGGGCGCAAACACCGTTGGATGTGATCGACTTCCTCATTGGGACAGGTTGCCGCGCTAGTGAACCGCTGGGTTTGCAGTGGGCTGATGTGCATTTAGATGATGAGGTGCCGTGGGTTCGTATCCGTCAGCAGGTTATAAGGGAGAAGGAGCGGGGGTTGGTGTTAGCCCCTACTAAGGAGAAGGACGTACGCAACCTTGCGTTGCCTGGGTTTGCTGTTGAGATGTTGAGGCGCCGCCAACAACTGCCTGCGAATGATATGGGTTTGGTGTTCACGAACGTGCGGAACAACCTGATCGACCCGTCGAATATGCGGAAGACGTGGCGGTCGTTGTTCGCCCCTGAACCAGTCGAGCGGGAGAAGCTGATCAATGCCGGCACTCTGGACGAGATGTTCCCGTGGCATTGGGTGACGCAGAAGACGTTGCGGAAGACGGTGGCGACGTTGATTAACCTGGAACTCGGCAGTGAGGTTGCGGCTACCCAGCTCGGCCACACCTCCGACCAGATCACGCGGAAGCACTATATAGAGAAGGACCGAAAACCCTCAGACCAACGCAGCGCACTCGAAAAATTCAACGCCGCATAACCCCGAACACAAGTATGGCCCCCGCAACCAGTCAACGCGGGGGCCATTACTTATATGTGGTGGTGGCGCTACGAATCTGCAATCATCATCTGGTTTCGAGAACTTCCACGCGCACGAGTGAGCTTGCAGACTTGTATGGGTCGGCATTCACGTCGTCCCAGAACGCCCTAGCTGCTGGCTCGTCATCG
Organism: Paenarthrobacter sp. CAP02; assembly: GCF_040137855.1. NCBI lineage: Bacteria > Bacillati > Actinomycetota > Actinomycetes > Micrococcales > Micrococcaceae > Paenarthrobacter > Paenarthrobacter sp. CAP02. The sequence continues at coordinate 373,445 of NZ_JBEEII010000004.1, forward strand.
AAGCGCTTCTTGAGCGGCATTGTTCCATCGGAGAAGTAAGTTATCTCAAAGTAGCTGTCGTTCATTCGCTTCTCCTGCGGTCGTTTGTAATTGCTTGCTCTATGTCTTGCAGGAGTTCTGGTGCGATGTCGGCGAGTTGTTTGGTTGCGTAGTCGCTTACTCGTTGGGCGCGCAAGTGTCGAACTGCTGCTAGTTGCTGTTCGGTGAAGTCGCCGCCGTTGCGTAGGTACCCTGGTTTGCTGAGCAGGTCACTGACAGCATCGAGTAATGCCGCGTCAGTGACTAGGCGCCCGGTTCCGTCTTTCATGTAGAACCACCGCGCACGAGACAACGTAACACCACGATCAGCCAGCGCGTCGCGTATCTCGCGGAACGTCACCGGCCTGCCACGCTCAACCTCCACCACATCCAACAACAAGGTAAGGCGGCGGGAAAGATCAGCAGGAGTCACGGCAACAGCCTACTCACGTACCTGTAGGCGTCAGATTGTTCGCGGAGCATCAGAGCTACTTGGTGAGATTTGTATGCTCGCCCGTTGCCTGTCCCGTCCGGTAACCGCGCATGGAACTGTTCCGCTTCATCGAGTGCTTGCGCGGCGATGAACGGGGCAGCAGCTTCAAGCACTCGGCGGGCGAGGCTTAGTGACCTGTTCCGCATGAGCGCAACCGGCGATCCCGCTTCTCCGGCGCCGTTCTCGTCAAAGTAGTTCCACTGTTCCGGCTCATATACCCGCGCCGCAGCCTCTGCCGCTTCATCACTAATCATCTTTGCTCCTGTATGGATTGATGGGGGAGTGCTGGTAGACGGGTTCGTGTTCGGCCTCGTCGTAGCCTTCGTCCCATGCGCGGGCCATGAGCACGGGCGCCCCTGCCTCTAGAACAGCGCGGACAAGTTTGCGGCGACTCCTGTTGGAGACCGTCGGAAGACGCTCAACTGCCACTAGCGCCGCTTCTACCGCTTCGTCAGGGACGGTCATGCTCCGTCACTCAAGTTCTTACCGCACTCTGGGCACTGTTGCCAACGGTCGATATCTACGCACTGGTGAGTCTCGATGTCACTCATTAGTCATCCTCGTCTTCGTCGTTGTCATCAGCATCTTCCATTTCCAACAAGCATGGGTCGCAATACTCGAACTCATCCTCAGTGAGTGGTTCGGTGCAGACTCGGCAGTTGATTCGTCGGCTCATTGTTGTCCTCTGCTCAGGCGGTTGGTTTTGTACTTGCCGCACGGGGTCATGACTCGCATCCGCAGGTTTGTGTGTGGAGGTTGCCGTGTTTGCCGTTAGATCCGAGTGGGCGTTGGCGGTCGATGTCGTCCAGGATTCTTTGGATGCGGGCAAAGTCGCCCTTGCTTGGGCGACTTGACCCCGTTCGAGCCGATACATGCAGGGCGTGTTCGGCCAGGCACATTGTCTCGCGGATCATCTTCAAGCTATCCACCGTCATGATCACGCTCATGCCCCGCTCCTTTGATCCTGACTTGCTCCACTGAAACTCATCACTTTCGCAAATCCCTTATGTTGTCTAGTGAAAGCCAGTGTTATAGCCCTCAAAAGTTTGCATACCTTATTGTGTCATGTCGTGTCATAAAAGGGAAGTAGTGACACTGAACGACACTAACCCGCTTCCGGCGGTAACGCGGGTTCGAATCCCGCTGGGGTCACAGTCGAATCCCCCGGAACTTCACGGTTCCGGGGGATTTCTTTTTGCCCGGGCGCCTGCCCCGAGCGTTCTATAGTGATCGGGCTGGCATGATGACGCTGTGATCGCAAACCAAGACCCATCAGCATCCGGGGCCAGTCCAGTTCCCAGGGGAGCGGCGGCCGCCGTCGAAACCCTGGAAGCCGCACGCGCCGAACTCGCGGCCACCACCTTGCCGCTGGCGGTGCCTGAGGCGCAGGAAGCCCGCCAGTGGATCCGTGAGTCGCTGGCCCAGCTCGACGATTACGTCATTCCCCGATACCGGAGCCTGGACGCACCGCTGCTGGCCGTCGTCGGCGGTTCAACCGGAGCCGGTAAATCCACCTTGGTCAACGCGCTGGTCGGCTTTCCGGTGACGCGCGCCGGGGCCATCCGGCCCACGACGCGCCAGCCCATCCTGTTGCACCACCCGCAGGACGCCGAGTGGTTCGAAGGGAACCGCATCCTGCCAAACCTGCACCGGATCCGCGGCACGGTGTCGGCAAACCCTGTGCCGGCCAACCAAGCAGGAGCTGCCCCTGACGCCCAGGCGATCACGTCGCTGGTACTGGTGGGCCATGACAACGTGCCCCAAGGCATTGCACTGCTGGACGCGCCCGACGTCGACTCCATCTCCGATGACAACCGCAGGCTGGCCGGGCAGCTCCTGGCCGCTGCGGACCTTTGGGTGTTTGTCACCACCGCAAACCGATACGCCGACGCCGTCCCCTGGCGTCTGCTTCTGGATGCGGCTTCACGGGACATCACCGTCGCTGTGGTGCTGGACCGGGTACCGGCCGCCGCCGAGGATGAGGTGAGGGCCGATCTGCAGGCGATGCTTGACCGGCAGGGCCTTGGCGAAGCGAAGCTCTTCGTGGTTCCGGAGAGCGAGCTGGACGCGCTTGGCATGCTGCCCCACGAGGCGGTGGTCCCGTTGCGTCAATGGCTGGGCGCCTTGGCTGCCAACGCAGCAGGACGTGCTGACGTCGCCCGCCGCACACTCAACGGAGCCGTCAAGGCGGTGAGTACCCGCCTGAACGGCATAGCCGGCGCAGCGGCAGCGCAGGACACCGCGGCGCACGAGCTGGAGGAAAGTTGCGTGGAGGAATATGAGCTGGCACTTTCGCGCATTCTCGCCGCTACCAAAGACGGAGCGCTCCTGCGGGGTGAAGTCCTGGCACGCTGGCAGGACTTTGTGGGCACGGGTGAGTTCTTCCGGACCCTCGAACAAAACATAGGTCGCATGCGCGACCGCATGGGGGCCTTCTTCCGGGGCGAACCCGCCCCCGCCGTGAAGGTGGAGACGGCCATCGAAACCGGGCTGCAGGCAGTGATCCTGGACGAGGCTGCTAACGCCGCGGAGAACGTGGACCGGCGATGGCGTTCGGATCCCGCGGGGCGCCAGCTGCTGGGCCCCGATGACCTGTCCGGCACCAGCGAAGGATTCGATGCAAGGTCCGCCGCCGCCATCCGCTCGTGGCAGGAAGGCCTCATGGAGATGATCCGGACGCAGGGACAGGGCAAGCGGACCCAGGCGCGTTGGCTGTCTTTCGGCATCAACGGGCTGGGTGCCGCGCTCATGGTGGTGGTGTTCTCGATGACCGCCGGATTGACAGGCCTTGAGATCGGGATCGCGGGTGGAACGGCAGTAGTGGGGCAGAAACTCTTGGAAGCTGTGTTTGGGGAGGACGCGGTCAGGCGCTTGGCGCAACAGGCCAGGGAAGACCTGCACACACAATGTCAACGGCTCCTGGACGATGAAAAGCAACGCTTCCTGGGCCGCCTTGAAGCAGCGCATCCACGTTCCGGCAACGACCTCGCCCGGCACGCCACCGCACTTCGCCGCCTGGCGGAAGCCGCATGAGCCGCCACAGCCAGGTCCGTGAATCCTCCCGCCTGCAGCGCAGGCTTGAATCGCTCAACGAAGCCCGGGAACTTGCCGAAGGAGTACTTCCTGACGGTGAGCTCCAATCGGTGTACGACGTCCTGGAGCGGGCAGCGTCCCGGCGTTCGTTATCAGCAGGACACACGGTGGTGGGCTTTTTTGGTGCCACGGGCAGCGGCAAATCCTCGTTGTTCAACGCAGTCTCCGGCAGTGAGCTGGCGACAGCGACGGCGCGGCGACCCACCACTTCAGAGCCTTTGGCAGGGGTTTGGGGAGAAGAGGGCAGCGGACCACTCCTGGACTGGTTGGACGTCAAGGAGCGCCACACTCTGCCACCGGTGGCCGGGCTTGCGGACGAAGATACAGGCCTGGTCCTCCTCGACCTGCCGGACTTCGACTCCACCCGCGCAGAGAACAGGGAGATCGCCCAGCGCATGGTGGGCATGGTGGACGTTCTGGTGTGGGTCCTTGATCCCCAGAAGTATGCAGACGCGGCGGTCCATAATGATTTCCTGAGGCCCATGGCCTCCCATGGCGCCGTCACGCTGGTGGTCCTGAACCAGGTGGACAGACTCAGCCCCACGGACGCCTCCGCCGTCCTGCAGTCCTTGGAAGGCATCCTGGCCCGCGATGGCCTGGGTAAGGTGCGCGTGCTCAGTGCCTCCGCACTGACGGGCGACGGCGTAGCGGCCGTCCGCGATGCGATCAGGAACGTCGTGGTCCAGCGGGAGGCAACGACACAGCGCCTCGCAGCCGATGTAGCCAATGCGGCCACGGAACTGGCCAGAGCCTCCGGAGAGGGCGAAGCGCGCGGGATCAAGGCAAATGCCAAGGCGCGGCTCGCGTCGGAGTTGGCTGCCGCAGCAAACGTGCCCGTTGTGGTGAACGCGGTCCAGCGCTCGTTCATGAGGGAGTCGGCCCGGAGGACAGGGTGGCCCGTGACGCGGTGGCTGCTGCGCTTCCGACCGGACCCCTTGCGCCGGCTGAACCTGGGCCGGGGTGATACTAAGCCGGAGCTGAGCCGGACCTCCCTGCCTCCGGCAGGCGCGCCCGAGCGGGCGCGGACGGATGCCGCTGTCCGGGACTTCGTGGATGACGCCTCCACAGGTGCTCCGGGACCGTGGCGCGCCGCTATCCGCGCTGTCGCCAGGGACGGCCGCGAACAACTGCCCGATGCCCTGGACCAGGCCATCGCCGGAACCGACCTGAAGACCACCAAGAGGCCCGTGTGGTGGGCGCTGTTCAACTCCCTTCAATGGTTGGCATTTGTGGTGGCGGTGGGTGGACTTGGCTGGCTCGGAGTCCTGGCCGCGCTGGGTTATTTCCAGATGCCGGTGCCGGACGTCCCGCGAACGGAGGGCTGGCCGTGGCCCACTTTGATGGTTGCCGGGGGAGTGGCGTTAGGAATCCTCTTGGCGATTGTTGGCCGCTTCCTGGGTCGCTGGGCAGCTAAGTTACGGGCTTCCGGAGCTGCGAAAAGGTTGAAGGTGTCCGTGGCCGCAGTGGCCGAGAAGCGGATCGTTGAGCCCGTCGAGGTGGAGATGACACGCCTGAAGGCCTTTAACGCGGCGTTGAAGGATGCCCGTTCGACCTAGAGTGCTGCCGCCGCGTCCCTGACTTTGATCAGGGTCCGCAGGTTCCGGGTGGTGGTGCTGGCTTTAAAGCGCGCTTTCGAAGAGAGCTTGCTGAAAGGGCTGTCCAGCGTGCCGCCCGCGGGCGCCAACCAGGCGGACGCTTCGGGGCCGAGCCGTACTTGTTCAACGCCGTCCAGTGCCTGGCCTGCGTCGAAAAGTTCGTCGAGCATGGCGGTATCGGATGCCAGTGTCACATAACTGTGGGTGGACTTGTCGTCGGCAGGGTAGGGACAAGCCTCGACGAGTTCGGCAACCCGCTCGGCGGAGAGAACCACCACCCAGGCGTCGTAGGCGAAGGCATCCCTGAGGCACTTCTCGAATTGGTCCTTGACATCCTTGGCGCTGAGTTCGGTTTGCAGCACGACGTTTCCGCTGGCCAGTAACGTCTTGACCTTGGTGAACGGGTAGTCCTGGAGCGCATTCTTGAGGTCGGCCATTTTGATGTTGATCCCGCCGACGTTGATGCCCCGGAGGAATATCGCGTAGTTGTTCATGCCGGGCTCCCGTCCGGAGGGGTGGATGCTGGAACAGCGTAGAGCAGTGGGGGACTAGTCGTTGTTCTTCCGCAGTGCTTCGGTCAGGACACGGGCAGCGTTACAGACCACTTCGGCGTGCAGGCGGCCCGGTTGGCGGGTGAGGCGCTCAATGGGACCCGAGATGGAGACGGCCGCGATCACCCTTCCGGAAGGCCCACGGACGGGGGCCGAAACCGAGGCGACCCCAGGTTCGCGTTCGCCGAGGCTCTGACCCCAGCCCCGGCGTCGTACTCCTGCCAGGACGGTGGGCGTAAAGCGGGCATTTTGCAGCCCCTCCAGCAGGCGGTCGTGATCTTCCCATGCCAGGAGTACCTGGGCGGCGGAGCCGGCCTTCATGGACAACTGGGTACCAACGGGAATGGTGTCGCGCAGGCCGATGGGGCGTTCCGCGGAAGCCACGCAAACGCGCCAGTCGCCCTGCCGGCGGAAGATCTGGGCACTTTCGCCGGTGGCATCGCGAAGCTGGATGAGGACGGGGCCCGCCGAAGCGATCAGCCGGTCTTCTCCGGCAGCGGATGCCAACTCCACGAGCCTGCTGCCGAGGACGAACCGGCCCTGGATGTCGCGGCTCACCAAACGGTGGTGAACCAGCGCCAAAGCCAGCCGGTGAACCGTGGGCCGGGCGAGGCCCGTGGCAGCTACAAGTTGCGCGAGCGTCGTTGGTCCGGCCTCGAGGGCATCGAGGACCTGGGCCGCTTTATCAATGACACCGACTCCACTAGAATTGTCCATGTAATGATATTGCCGTCTCAATATCTGAGATGCAAGTTGTTTCGCTGGCCTATCTTGCAGCGGTGCTGCTTCAGTGGTCTAGGAACAACCAAACCGCAGTGAAGGGAGCAGGCCGTGGGAAAGACACTGGCCGAGAAAGTCTGGGATGCGCACATCGTGCGCAAAGGTGAGGGCGAAGGAGCCAATGCCCAGCCCGACCTTCTCTTCATCGACCTGCACCTCGTTCACGAAGTGACGTCTCCGCAGGCCTTCGAAGGCCTGCGCCTGGCGGGCAGGAAGCTGCGCCGCGTGGACCTCACTATTGCCACGGAGGACCATAACACTCCAACGTTGGACATCGACAAGCCGATCGCCGACCTGACTAGCCGCACCCAGATTGAAACGCTGCGTGCCAACTGCAAGGAATTCGGCGTCCGCCTGCACTCCCTGGGTGACAAAGAGCAGGGCATCGTCCACGTGGTCGGTCCGCAGTTGGGCCTCACACAGCCCGGCATGACAGTGGTCTGCGGCGACTCGCACACCTCCACGCACGGCGCCTTTGGTGCGCTGGCCATGGGCATCGGCACGTCCGAGGTTGAGCACGTCATGGCCACCCAGACGTTGTCGCTCAAGCCGTTCAAAACCATGGCCATCAACGTTGAGGGAACCCTGCGCCCCGGCGTCACAGCCAAGGACATCATCCTGGCTGTGATCGCCAAGATCGGCACAGGCGGCGGACAGGGCTACGTCCTGGAATACCGCGGCTCGGCCATCCGGTCCCTGTCCATGGATGCGCGCATGACCATCTGCAACATGTCCATCGAAGCTGGTGCACGTGCGGGCATGGTGGCCCCGGACCAGACCACCTACGACTACATGCAGGGTCGCCCCCACGCGCCCGAAGGTGCTGACTGGGATGCCGCCGTCGAGTACTGGAACACGCTGCACACGGACGCTGACGCGACCTTCGACGTCGAAGTCGATTTGGACGCCGACACCCTGGAACCGTTCGTGACCTGGGGTACCAACCCCGGCCAGGGCGTTTCGCTCTCCGCCAAGGTTCCTTCCCCGGAGGACTTTGGCGATGAGAACGCAAAGGCTGCCGCCGAACGCGCCCTGCAGTACATGGGCCTCGAAGCAGGCACGCCCATGAAGGACATCCGCGTGGACACCGTCTTCCTGGGCTCCTGCACGAACTCCCGCATTGAAGACCTTCGTATCGCCGCGGACATCATTCGCGGCCGGGCCAAAGACCCCAACGTCCGCATGCTGGTCGTCCCGGGATCCGCACGGGTCCGCCTGGAAGCCGAAGCTGAGGGCCTGGACAAGGTCTTCAAGGAATTCGGAGCAGAATGGCGCTTCGCCGGTTGCTCCATGTGCCTGGGCATGAACCCGGACCAGCTGGAGCCGGGGGAGCGTTGCGCGTCCACGTCCAACCGGAACTTTGAAGGCCGCCAGGGCAAGGGCGGGCGCACGCACCTGGTCTCGCCCGTGGTGGCAGCAGCCACAGCCGTCCGGGGAACACTGAGCTCGCCGTCGGACCTCGAGTCCGTTTCCGCGGGCACACTGACCGGAACCGCAGTCTAGGAGGATCCCATGGAAGCATTCACAACCCACACAGGCATTGGTGTACCGCTGCGACAGAGCAACGTTGACACCGACCAGATCATCCCTGCGGTCTACCTCAAGCGCATCACGCGGACCGGCTTCGAAGACGCCCTGTTCGCTGCCTGGCGCAAGGACGAGTCCTTCATCCTCAACCAGGCGCCGTTCAATGCCGGTTCCGTACTGGTGGCCGGGCCTGACTTCGGCACGGGGTCATCCCGTGAGCACGCAGTCTGGGCCCTGAAGGACTACGGCTTCAAGGCCGTGCTCTCCTCGAGGTTCGCCGATATTTTCCGCGGTAACTCCGGGAAGCAAGGCCTGCTGGCAGCCCAGGTTGCCCAGGACGACATCGAGCTGATCTGGAAGGTCCTGGAGAACCAGCCCGGCACCGAGGTTAAGGTGGACCTTGTCAGCAAGACGGTGGAGTGCGGCAACGTCGTAGCTCCGTTTGAGATCGACGACTACACCCGCTGGCGCCTCCTGGAAGGCCTGGATGACATCGGGCTGACCCTCCAGCACGAGGAAGACATCACGGCATACGAAGCAACGCGGCCGTCGTTCAAACCCAAGACGCTGCCGGCGAAGGTTCAGTAGCCATACTGATGGCGCCGGAATTGCGCTGAGAGAGGACCGTCGGAGCCCTATTTGGGGGCCCGGGGGTCCTTTTTCGTGGGCCAATGACCGCCTTGTCACTGGACTTCGGCGCGACGGCAATCCTTGTATCGCCGGGTGCGTCCATTTCGGTTCGGTAACGCGAGCTTCTATGCTTAGCTGGAGCCTTTGTAAGTTTGGGGGGCGAGTAGTCGTGAGGAAACCGGTATAGATGAGTAGTGTTCTGACAATCCGCGGTGGCGTCCCGTTAACCGGGCGAGTGACCGTTCGCGGTGCCAAGAACCTGGTGCCCAAAGCCATGGTGGCGGCGTTGCTGGGCAGTGAACCATCGGTGCTGAGGAACGTGCCGGAAATCAAGGATGTAGAGGTTGTCACCAGCCTGCTGCAGCTCCACGGCGTGACTGTCGTGAAGGACCCCGTGACGGGTGACCTGACGCTGGATCCCCAGGGCGCTAAAACTGCTTCAAGTACCGCTATTGACGCACACGCGGGCGACTCTCGGATTCCCATCCTTTTGTGTGGGCCGTTGATCCATGCCATCGGCGAGGCCTTCATTCCTGATCTCGGCGGATGCAAAATCGGCGACAGGCCGATCGATTACCACCTGAATGTGCTCCGCCAGTTCGGCGCAGTGGTGGAAAAGCGTCCGGGCGGGATCCACATTTCTGCTCCCCATGGCCTGCATGGCGCCAAGATTTCCCTGCCGTACCCGTCTGTGGGAGCCACCGAGCAGGTACTGCTCAGTGCTACCCGGGCCGAGGGCATCACCGAACTCATCGGGGCGGCGACGGAACCGGAGATCATTGACCTCATCGCGGTGCTGCAGAAAATGGGCGCGATCATCAGCGTCCAGACGGACCGCACTATCCGCATCGAAGGCGTCAAGGACCTTGGGGGCTACAACCACCGCGCGCTCCCGGACCGCAACGAATCCGCTTCCTGGGCTTCTGCTGCGCTGGTTACCCGTGGCGACATTTTCGTCGAGGGCGCTTCCCAACGCGACATGATGACCTTCCTGAACACCTACCGCAAGGTCGGTGGCGGCATGGACATCGGCGACGACGGCATCCGCTTCTACCACCCGGGCGGCAAGCTCACCCCGCTGGTCCTGGAAACCGACGTTCACCCCGGCTTCATGACTGACTGGCAGCAGCCCCTCGTGGTTGCGCTGACCCAGGCCGAAGGCGTTTCGATCGTCCACGAGACCGTTTACGAGAACCGTTTCGGGTTCACCGAAGCCCTGGCCCGGATGGGTGCGAACATCCAGGTACACCGCGAATGCCTGGGCAGCGTCCCCTGCCGCTTCGGACAGCGGAACTTCCTGCACTCGGCTGTCATCTCCGGACCCACTCCCTTGCGGGGAACGGACATCGACATCCCGGACCTGCGCGGCGGTTTCAGCCACCTCATCGCAGCCCTGGCTGCGACGGGCACCTCCAAGGTGACCGGGATTGACATCATCAACCGCGGATACGAGCGCTTCACCGAGAAACTGGCTGGCTTGGGCGCCGATTTCGACATCACTACCACCAAGTAGCGGGAGATCCTGTGAAGGAATCGGCCAAGAGCCGTGCCACGTTCATCTTGCTGGCGGGCCTGGCGCGCCCCTTGATGAACATCCTGATGAACAAGAAATGGGAGGGGCTGGAGAAACTGCCGCAGGGCGGTTTCATCGCGGTACCCAACCATTGCACCGAGATCGATCCCATCGTCGTAGGGCATATGGTCTACAACCAGAAGCGGCCGCCGCACTTCCTGGCGAAGGCCGGGTTGTTCAAAGTCCCGGTTTTGGGTGCACTGCTCCAGGCCACCAAACAGATCCCGGTTGAACGCTCGACGGCGGGTGCCAACCGCTCGCTGCAGGTCGCCAAGGAGGTGGTGGACGCCGGTGGCGCCATCATCATCTATCCCGAGGGAACACTGACCCGTGACCCGGACCTGTGGCCCATGAAGGGGCACACTGGTGCTGCCAGGCTGGCGCTGCAGACCGGGGCCCCCGTGGTGCCGATAGCCCACTGGGGTGCCCATGAAGTCTTTCCCAGGTACGCAAAGCGTTTCCACGTCTTCCCGCGCAAGACTGCGCGGGTGCTCGTGGGAGAACCCGTGGACTTGAGCGCCTTCGCAGACCGGCCGCTGGATCGGGCCACGCTGTCCGAGGCCACGGACGTCATCATGGATGCCATCACCACGCTCCTTGAAACACTTCGGGGCGAGACTGCTCCCAAGGAACGGTGGGACCCCGCGATGCACAAGCAGTCCAAGCACGGCCGCTTTGTCGAACGTGGATCCACGGGCACTCCGGAAGCGGAGGACGGCGAATGACCCTCGTGGAGAGCCCTGCCGGGATTCCGGAGACCATCGCTGTCCTGGGGGCAGGATCATGGGGGACCACCTTCGCCAAGATCCTGGCTGACGCGGCTGCCGCGTCCGGTGACACACGCAGCATCCGGATCTGGGGGCGGCGCGCAGAGGTCGTGGCTGAGATCAACTCGCTTCACCGTAACGGGCAGTACCTCAAGGACATCGAACTGCCTGCGTCCATTACGGCTTCCACCGACGTCGCCGAAGTGCTGAAGGACGCAACGCTGGTGGTCCTGGCCGTCCCCGCGCAGTCCCTGCGACCGCAACTGGGGGAGTGGAAAGCCCTCCTGGCACCCGACGCCGTGGTGGTGTCCCTGATGAAGGGCCTGGAACTGGGCACGGATGCGCGCATGAGTGAAGTCATTGCGCAGGAACTGGGGCTCCCCGATTCACGGGTAGCCGTGGTGTCCGGACCAAACCTGGCCATGGAAATCGCCAGGGAGCAGCCCACCGCCTCAGTTGTTGCCTGCAGCGACAACGAAACAGCGGCTGCCATTGCGCTTTGTTGCACCGCGCCGTATTTCCGCCCGTACACCAGCACCGATGTGGTTGGTGTGGAGATCGGCGGAATCGTCAAGAACGTCATTGCCCTGGCGGTGGGTATTTGCGAGGGACGCCAGATGGGGGACAACACCAAGGCATCGGTCATCACCCGTGGGCTGGCGGAGACCTCCCGTCTTGCCCTGGCTTTGGGTGGAGAGGCCCTGACCATGGCCGGGCTTGCCGGTCTCGGTGACCTCGTGGCTACCTGCTCGTCGGCGCTTTCCCGTAACCACACTGCCGGCCGGCTGCTCGGCGAAGGGCTCAGCCTGGAACAAGTGGCAGAACAGATGACCCAGACTGCCGAGGGCATCAAATCAGGCCCGGCCGTCCACGAGCTCGCCGGCAAATTGAATGTCGAAATGCCCATCACGGCAGCCGTTGTGGCTGTGCTTGAAGGCAGAATGTCCGTTGATGACCTGGGGCCGCGACTGCTGGCCCGGGCGCTGAAGTCCGAAGGCGACTACTGATGGTGACTGAAGATTCCACTCCTGCTACACACCGCCCCCGGGTCGCGATCCTCTTTGGTGGGCGCTCAAGTGAGCATGCGGTCAGCTGCGTCACGGCGGCCGGTGTCATGGGTGCCATCGACAGGGAAAAGTATGAGGTCATTCCCATCGGTATCGCGAAGTCGGGACAATGGGTCCTGGCGTCAGGCGACACCAGCCAATGGTCGTTGAGCTCGGCAGCGCTTCCCGAGGTGACGCCGTCGGGCCGGACTGTGACCCTGGCGGAGGTCGGCGGCGAACACCAGCTGATCGTCACCGAGCCCAATGCGGTTCCCCAGGAGCTGGGTTCGGTCGACGTCGTCTTCCCGCTGCTGCACGGGCCGTGGGGCGAGGACGGAACTGTCCAGGGTCTCCTTGAATTGTCCGATACACGCTACGTTGGCGCCGGTGTACTGGCCTCCGCGGTGGGCATGGACAAACACTTCATGAAGGTGGTTTTCGAAGCCGCCGGATTGACCGTGGGGCCGTATGTGGCCGTGACTGACCGTGACTGGCTCACTGATGCGGAGGCTGTCCGGAAGCGCGTCGACAAGTTGGGGTTCCCGGTGTTCGTCAAACCGGCCCGGGCAGGTTCCTCCATGGGCATTTCCAAAGTGGATTCACTGGAGGGGCTCGACGCCGCCATCGAGGAAGCCCGCCGGCACGATCTCAAGCTGGTCATCGAAGCAGGAATCGTTGGCCGGGAGATTGAGTGCGCCGTTCTCCAAGGACGGGGCACCGACGTTCCCCGCACCTCCATGCCCGGCGAAATTGCGGTGGCAGCCGGAGAGCACCAGTTCTACGACTTTGCTGCCAAATATGTGGAGGACGGCGCTGCGGCCCTCAGTTGCCCGGCCGACATGCCGGACGAGGCCATCGCCCGCGTACGGGAGCTGGCCGCCGTCGCTTTCGACGCCGTTGGTGCCGAAGGACTCAGCCGCGTCGACTTTTTCTACACCCCGGCCGGCGAGCTGATCATCAATGAGATCAACACCATGCCGGGCTTCACCCCCAAGAGCATGTACCCGCAAATGTGGGCGGCATCGGGGCTGGGCTATGCCGAACTGATCGATGAACTGATCCAGCTGGCGCTGACCCGCAAGACTGGCCTGCGCTAACTCACGACTGGCCTGCGCTAACTCAGAACTGGCCTGCGCAAACTACTTGCCGGTCGGCAGGTTCTGGAGGTCTTCCTGGCCGACGCACTTGCCGGTTGCCTTGATCTTGCCGACTGCCGCGGTGAGTTCGGTCAGGACCGTGGCGGAGCTGATGTTGGCCGCTTCCAGCTTGACGGGGTCGATCAGGATTTCCGTGGCCGGTTCCCGGCCGAACGTTGTCAAGGTGTAAACGGGGTCGCCTTCCTTGATGACCCAGTCGACGCCGTTGACGCTCACGCAGCGGTCTGTGGTGGGGCCGGGAACATTCACGCCGCACCGGAGGATCACCTGCGACGGGTCACCCCATGCTGCTGTGGCCTGGCTGTTGGTCTTGCGGAGCGCGGCGTCCCCGATCCGGTCCGGGAGGGCCACCATCATCGGGGCACAGGCAGGATTGGCCGCATCCGAAGCTGCCGTGACGTCCACGGCCGGTGAGCAGGCCGTGATGGCGAGGGTGGAAGCAACGGCCAGTGACGCGGACATGGCAGTCCGTCGGAGGGTCTTGTGGTGCATGAATCAAGCCTATCCCGCGTGTGCTGGCCCGCAGATTCGCGTTGTCCGGGTCACAATCCGGGATGACCCATGGAAACGACCCCGACGCTATCCTGTCGGTGGATCGCGATAGCGTAGAGCCGTGCCAGCAGAACAATTGATCGTCCAAGACCTTTCGGAGTCCGAGCTCCTTGCCCGGATCTTTCCGCGCCTGAACCGCAGTCCAGGCATATTGTTGGGGCCCGGGGACGATGCTGCCCTGGTTGCCGCTCCGGATGGCCGCACCTTGATCTCCATCGACACCCAGACCCAGGACCAGGACTTCCGGCTGCAATGGAACAACGGTTACCGGACCACAGGGTTTGATGTCGGGTGGAAAGCGGCCGCCCAGAACCTCAGCGATATCAACGCGATGGGCGGTACGGCTACTTCGCTGGTGGTCAGCGTGACCATGCCCCCGAGCACTCCGGTGGAATGGGTCGAATCCTTTGCCGATGGCCTGACCGCGGCCATCACCGCGTTGGGCCCGAGCGACTGCTCCGTTGCCGGGGGAGACCTTGGCCGTGGCCGCGAGATCGCGGTGACGGTCGCCGTCGTCGGTTCGCTGGACGGTCTTGCACCGGTGGTGCGTTCGGGCGCGAAACCGGGCCACCAACTCGCCGTGGCCGGCACGCTGGGCCGGGCCGCGGCCGGCTGGGCACTCCTTGAAAGCGACGTTCCGCTGGGCAGCCTGGCAGCAGAACTCCGCGCCCTGGTGGACAACCAGTGCCGCCCCCTGCCTCCTCTGGCGGCGGGCCCTGCCGCCGCGCGGGCTGGCGCCTCCGCCATGTTGGATATCTCGGACGGCCTTTTACGCGACGGCAACCGGCTCGCCTCGGCCAGCGGGGTAATCCTGGACTTCGACCCCACGGCCCTGAAGGCGTACGCGGTACCCTTGGAGCCGGCAGCAACACTTCTGGGCGCCGATGCCATGTCCTGGGTCCTGGGTGGCGGGGAGGACCACGGCCTCCTGGCTACGTTCCCAGCTGGAATTCAGCTACCGGAGGGCTTCACTGCGATAGGCTCGGTTCAAGCCGTTGTCGAGCCGCCAGGCAGCGGTATCCGGATTGCCGGGCACGCCGCTGACACCGTTGGATGGGATCACTTTGCAGACTAAGATCGCCGCGAATGCGCACGCCATGAAACGCTGGCTCGGCAAAGCGGAAGTAGTCCTGGGGAACCATAGTGACCGCCTCAACGCGATCAACATCTTTCCTGTAGCCGACGGCGATACCGGCACCAACCTTTACCTCACGGTCCGGGCGGCTGTCACAGCGCTGGGTGGCACCACGCCGGATTCCACCGAAACGGGCAACGACGTGGGAGCGGTTCTTTCCCGGGCCGGCCAGGCTGCCATGGAACAGGCACGCGGCAACTCCGGTACGCTCTTCGCCGTCTTCCTCTGCGCAGCAGCTGAGCCCCTGAACGGCAAGTCACGTTTGAGCGCGCCGCTACTCGCAACTGCCTTGAACAGGGCACAAATCAGGGCGTGGTCGGCGTTGAGTGAACCTGTTGCCGGCACCATGCTCTCGGTCCTGGAAGCGGCCGCCAATGCGGCCCAGGCCGTGGAAGCGTCCCAGAACGGTGATGACAGCAACCATGCCTTGGGCCTTTCGCTTGATGCCGTGGTGGATGCCGCCTACCAGGCCGTTGTCCGCACCGAAGACGAACTCGCGCAACTCCACGAAGCCCGCGTGGTCGACGCCGGGGGCGTTGGCATGCTGCTGGTGCTCGACTGCCTCCGCTCGGCTGTCCTCGGCGAAGAGCTCCAGGATGAGCTGTTGGACGGCCTGCACGGCTACAAACTGCAGGATCCCCATATCCATGAGCACATGCCTGCCGACGACGGTGTTGAAGTCATGTGCACCATCAGCCTGTCTCCACTCAACGCGGCCATCCTCCGGCAACGCCTGGACGAAATGGGCGACTCCGTGATCATGAGCCAGGTTGGCGGAGCGCAGGGCCCGGAGGATGACGACGAGCCAGCCGTGGAGCCCAGCTACCGTTGGCGTGTGCATGTGCACGTCCCTGATCCTGAGCCCGCCGTGGCCCTGATCCGTTCGTTGGGGGAACCCACGGACATCGCTGTCAGCCAGCTTGCGGTTCCGTCCGGCGCCGCCCAAGACACCGGTCCCCAGGACAAGGAAGTACCCGGTGACCCGGGCCAGCCACGGCATGAATTCTGAACTCGAACTGCCCCTGGAACGCCGTATCGGCAAGCGGTCCGCTTCGGTCATCGACAAACACCTGGGCCTGAAGACCGTCGGTTCCTTGCTGAACTATTTTCCACGTCGCTACCTGAGCCGCGGTGAGCTGACGCCCATCAGCAACCTTCCCTTGGACGAGGAAGTCACGCTGATTGCCCGGGTACTGTCCAACACCACCCGGCAAATGCGTGCCCGGCGAGGTTCCATTACCGATGTCGTGGTCACCGATGAAGCCGGCGGAACCAGCGTGCCTGGCACCTTGAAGGTCAGTTTCTTCAACGGTTTCAGGGCCAAGTCGGAGCTTCTCGCGGGCCGCCGGGCAATGTTCTCGGGCAAGGTGACCCGCTACGGTGGTGCCCTGGGCCTGACCAACCCTGACTTCCTGCTACTTGACGAGGATCCCGGGGCTGAAGGCTCCATGGACCCCGAAAAGCTCGCCGCGATGCCCATCCCGGTGTATCCGGCCACCGCGAAACTCACCAGCTGGTCCATCCACAAAGTCATCAGCGCCCTCCTGGAGACCATGGACCTGGAGGCGATGAGCGATCCCCTTCCGGAGCGTATCGTTCATCGGGACGGGCACCTCAGTGTTGCCGAGGCATATCGCCTGATCCATTCGCCGGAGACCCCCAAGGACTGGCAGCGGGCACAGGAGCGCTTCCGCTACCAGGAAGCACTTGTCCTGCAGACAGCTTTGGCGCGCCGACGGGCCCAGCTCGCGGCGGAGGAAGCAACGGCCCGGCGGCCGATCAGCGGTGGTTTGCTGGGCAAGTTCGACCAAAACCTGCCGTTTACCCTCACAGCCGGCCAATCCGCCGTCGGAAAGACGCTTGCGGAAGAACTCGCCCGGGACACGCCCATGAACAGGTTGCTGCAGGGTGAGGTGGGATCCGGCAAGACGATCGTTGCCCTCCGCGCGATGCTTCAGGTGGTGGACGCCGGTGGCCAGGCCGCCCTGCTTGCCCCCACTGAGGTGCTGGCCGCCCAGCATTTCCACTCCATCCGGCGGACATTGGGGGAGCTTGCGCGGGACCACGTCTTTGGCGGCGCTGGGATGCTCGGTGGCGATCCCGCTCAGGGTACCGTCCAGGTGACGCTGCTGACGGGCTCCATGCCCACCGCCGCGAAGAAACAGGCCATGCTGGATGCCGCGTCCGGGAATGCAGGCATCGTGATCGGCACGCACGCTTTGCTGAGCGACAAAACGAGCTTCCAGGACCTCGGCTTGATTGTGGTGGATGAGCAGCACCGCTTCGGCGTGGAGCAACGTGATGCCCTGAGGGCAAAGGCACAACGGCCCCCGCACTTGCTGGTCATGACGGCCACGCCTATCCCGCGGACTGTTGCCATGACGGTGTTTGGCGACCTTGAAACGTCCATCCTTGACGAGCTTCCGGCGGGGCGCGCCCCCATTTCAACCCACGTGGTGGGCCTTGCTGAGAACCCCGGCTGGGTGGACCGGATTTGGAAGCGGTCCCGTGAAGAAGTCGAATCGGGCCACCAGGTGTACGTCGTCTGCCCCAAGATCGGATCGGACGACGACGGGGACTTCAGTCCCGGTGAAGCGGAACCAAGTGACGCCGACCTCGCGGACGACGGTGCGTCGCGGGAGCTCGCGTCGGTGACTGCCGTCGTCGAAAGCCTCCTGGATGAGCCGTCCTTGTCCGGAGTTCCGGTGGCACCGCTCCACGGCCGGCAGGACCCGCAGCTCAAGTCCGACACCATGGCCTCGTTCGCGGCCAACCAAACCAAGGTGTTGGTGTCCACCACCGTCATTGAAGTGGGTGTGGACGTCCACAATGCCACCCTCATGGTGATCTTGGACGCGGACCGCTTTGGGATTTCGCAGCTCCACCAGCTGCGTGGGCGGGTGGGCCGCGGAGGACTGCCCGGCACATGCCTGTTGGTGACCACCTTGGAACCAGGTCACCCGAGCCGGCGGCGCCTGGAAGCCGTTGCCTCAACCACTGACGGCTTTGAGCTCTCCCAAGAGGACCTGAAGCTTCGCAGGGAGGGCGACATCCTTGGCGCTTCCCAATCCGGCGGCCGCTCCACACTGAAACTGCTTCGTGTCCTTGACCACGAGGACATTATTGCGCGGGCACGCACTGACGCCCAGGCCCTCGTGTCAGAGGACCCTGTCTTGGGTAACCAGCCGGCCCTCGCTGCGGCGATCGACGACTATTTGAATCCCGAAAAGGAGGCGTTCCTTGAACGCGGTTAAGAGTCCAGGGACGCTTTGTGACCTGAAAGCTACCACCCTATGAGCCGCATCATCGCCGGTGTCGCCGGCGGCAATCCCTTGGCGAGCGTGCCCGGAACAGCGACGCGGCCCACGACGGACCGGGTCAAGGAGGCGCTCTTCTCCCGCTTGGAGTCATTGGCGGTTATTGACGGGTTCCGGGTCCTGGACCTCTACGCCGGTTCGGGTTCGCTGGGAGTTGAGAGCGCCAGCCGAGGCGCCCGCAGTGTTGATTTGGTGGAGTTTGACGCCAAGGCCAGCGATATCTGCCAGCGCAATGCCGACCTGGTGAACCAGGTGCTTGGAGGCAAGAGGGTATCGGTCCACAGGTCAAAGGTGGAATCGTTCCTTGAACGTGCCGGCGAAGCTGATGTGTGGGACCTGGTCTTCCTGGATCCGCCGTACCCGTTGGACGAAGAGGCCCTCAGCGCTGTGCTTGCCAAACTGGCACCGCACCTGGACGAGGCTGCCGTGGTAGTTGTGGAGCGAAGTTCGCGCAGTCCCGAACCCGCGTGGCCGCAGTCCTTGGAATGCTTCGCGGACAAGAAATACGGCGAGACCAAACTGTGGTTCGCGGAGCCGTCCTGAGGCGTGTCCGTGCCTAGCCTGTAATGCGATCGAGGTCGACGCCTGTGAGTACGGCGGCCGGATGCGGTCCGCGGGCAAGGAGCTCAGCGGTCCAACCGGGTGGCCATGGCTTTTGGGTGCCCACCAGGACGATGTTGCCCGGGTACCGCCCCTCGAACATGCCTGATTCGGCAAAGGCGGCGACGTCCGTCATCGCTTCCCGCAGCGCAGCTACCTGGCTGCGTACCAAGGTCAGTGCGGGCTCATCGCCCACGTTGATGATCAGGACGCCGTTCGGGCTTAACCTTGCGGCTGCCTCTTCGTAGAACTCCTGGCAGGCGATATGGGCTGGTGCCTCGGGTCCGGAGAAGATGTCAAGGATAACGACGTCGAACCTCAGGTGGGCGGGCAGCTCACCCAGCGCGTCGCGGGCGTCGCCGATATGGGTGCTCAGCGCCGTGCCGTCGGGCATGGGCAGCTTTTGGAGGACGAAATCCAGGAGTTCGCGCTCGAGCTCAACGGCGTACTGGTCCGAACCCGGACGGGTGGCCTGGATGTAGCGGGCCAAGGTGAGGGCGCCGGCACCGAGGTGCAATGCGGTGATGGGCTTGCCCGGTTCTGCTGCAAGGTCCACCACGTGTCCGATCCTGCGCAGGTACTCGTAGAAGATCTCTGCCGGGTCCTGGAGGTTGACGTGGGATTGTTCTGCTCCGCCGATGCTGAGGACGAAGCTGCCGTTTATGAGAGTGTCGGCCTCGATGGTGGCGTGTTGGCCCGTGGTCCGAAGGAAGCGGGTGGCATGGGGCTGGGCGGGGTTCAGAGCCGGTCCTTGAGCGTGGCCAGGCGTTCGGCAGCTTCTTCCAGAACCCCGGTTTTCTTGCAGAACGCGAAGCGCAGCAGGGAGCGGGTCCGCTCGGCGCCTTCAGGGTGGCAGAACACTGGAACCGGGATTGCTGCCACTCCCACCAGGCCGGGCAACCGCCGTGCCAGGTCTACGGAATCGCTGATGCCCAGGGGGGCGGTATCGACATTGACGAAGTACGTTCCGCTGGGGGAGTACACCCCAAATCCAGCGGCACGCAGGCCCGCGGCGAGGATATCGCGCTTGTGCTTAAGGGTCGTTGCGATGCCGGTGTAGAACTCGTCCGGTAGCGCGAGGCCCACCGCGATGGCGCTCTGGAATGGAGTGCCGGAACTGTAGGTCAGGAATTGCTTCACAGTGCGCACAGCCGCCACGAGGTGTTCCGGGCCGCTCAGCCACCCGATCTTCCAGCCGGTGAAGGAAAACGTCTTTCCGGCGGAGGAGATGGTGATGGTCCGCCCGGCCGCCCCCGGCAGGGACGTGACGGGGATGTGGGCAGGGCCGAATGTCAGGTGCTCGTACACTTCATCGCTGACGATGATGGCGTCGTGCTTTGCCGCCAACTCAACGACCTTTGCCAGGACCTGCTGGGGGAAGACAGCACCTGTGGGGTTGTGCGGGTTGTTGAGGAGCACAACCTTGGTGCTGCTGCTGAACGCGTCTTCCAAGGCATTGAGGTCCGGCATGAAGTCCGGTGCCAGCAGGGGAGCAGTGACGTGTTTGGCGCCCGCCATGCCAATAATGGCACCGTAAGAGTCGTAGAACGGTTCGAAGGTCAGGACTTCATCGCCGGGTTGCACGAAGGCCAACAGGGCCGCGGCGATGGCCTCGGTAGCGCCGGTAGTGACCAGCACTTCCGAGTCGGGATTCGGGTCCAGTCCGTAAAACCGTTTCTGGTGGGCCGCGATTGCTTCCCTCAGCGCGGGGATGCCCTTGCCCGGAGCGTACTGGTTGGCTCCGGATGCAATGGCATCCTGGGCGGCGGCCTTGATCTCCGACGGGCCGTCCTCGTCGGGGAAGCCTTGGCCCAGGTTGATGGCGCCCGTGGATACCGCCAGCGTGGTCATTTCCTCGAAGATGGTGACTCCGAGCCCTCCATTGGGCGACAACAGGTTCGCTCCGAGGGCTGCCCGCTGCCACGGGGCGGCGCTGCCCGTACCCTGGGGGGATCCGTTGCCGGCGTGTGTATCAAGGGGGCTGATGCCTGCGGATGCCATGGGAGCCATGGTATCCCGGCAGAGCCATGGGGTAGGTTCGTCTCATGAGACGCGCGGTATGCCCTGGATCTTTTGACCCTATCCACAACGGACATCTCGAAGTCATCGCCCGGGCTGCCGGCTTGTTTGACGAAGTTATCGTGGCGGTATCGACGAACTACGCCAAGAAGTACCGGTTCAGCCTCGAAGACCGTATGGAGATGGCACGCGAAACGCTGGCGTCGTTGCGCGGAATCATCGTGGAGCCCATGGGTGAAGGGCTCCTCGCCGAGTACTGCAGGAACCGGGGTGTGTCCGCAATCGTCAAGGGCCTTCGGTCCTCTTCGGACTTTGACTACGAGCTGCCCATGGCCACCATGAACCGTCAGCTGACCGGCGTCGAGACCGTCTTCCTGCCGGCAGAAGCGCATTACGTCCACCTGTCTTCCACCCTGATCAAGGAAATCAGCGTCCTGGGGGGCGATATCTCCGATTTTGTTCCCAAGTCCGTGCTGAAACGGCTCCTCGCTGGCGAGCCGCCCACCGAACCGCCACGCAAAGGGTAAGCTTGACGGGTACCTTGCGCCTTCACGCAGAGTCCCCAGCTGAAACCACCGCGCCTTTGCGCGCGCCCGGCGTCGGTTTGAGTCCTCCAGCGAGATCAGGCTAAGATGGTACGTCGGTCATATGTTCTACAGGAGTTCTCATTAAGCGAGATGCAAGTTCGCCCTTGGCGCTGGTAGTCAAGGACCTTGGACGCAGTCCAGGGACCATGCGGACACTCAACGAGCATGTACCTGCGCCAAGTGACCTTGGTGTGGCGCTCATTGGCGTGAAGGAAGGCTCGGATATCGAGCTGGATCTTCGCTTGGAGGCCGTACACGAAGGAATTCTGGTATCTGGCTCCGCCGTCGTCGAAGTAACCGGCGAGTGCGGGCGATGCCTGGATCCCCTTGCGTATGACCTTGAGGTCAATGTGCAAGAACTTTTCTTCTACGAAGGCGCTGAGCTTTCCGACGAGGAAGACGATGAAGAGCAACGTCGAGTCGAGTACGATCTGATCGATCTTGAGCCGGTGTTGCGGGACGCAGTTGTCACTATGCTGCCGTTCCAGCCGGTGTGCCGGGAAGACTGCCAGGGTCTGTGCTCCGAATGTGGAGCGCGCCTGGAAGACGAGCCGGGGCACCACCACGAGGTCATTGACCCTCGCTGGGCTGCCCTAGCTGATCTGGCTAAGACTGACCGGCAAACCGATTAGTAAGTGTTCGTCTAAGAGAGAAATGAGATAGCCGTGGCTGTTCCCAAGCGGAAAATGTCTCGCGCAAATACACGCGCCCGCCGTGCCCAGTGGAAGGCAACTGCCCCCAACTTGGTCAAGACCATCGAAAACGGTCAGGTTACCTACAGCCTGCCGCACCAGGCAAAGGTCGTCACTGACTCTGCCGGCACCGCGCTGTTCCTTGAATACAAGGGCCGCAAGGTCGCAGACGCCTAATCTGCCGTACAGGCTGACTAAGGATGTCTTCAACTGAAGAGCTTCTGAAGCGTCTCGGTGTCTCCATTGACACCGAGACGCTTCGTCTTGCTCTCACACATCGCTCATACGCGTATGAGAACGGCGGGATCCCCACCAACGAGCGCCTCGAATTCCTCGGCGACTCCATCCTGGGCTTCTCGGTCACCGATTCCTTGTACCGTGAGAACCCCTCGCTGCCTGAAGGCGAACTAGCCAAGCGGCGTTCCGCCGTCGTCAGTACGCGGGCTTTGGCCGGCATTGGGCGCTCCATCGGCGTCGGCGAGTTCATTTACCTCGGGCAAGGCGAGAAGCTGACCGACGGCAAGAACAAGGCGTCCATCCTGGCTGACACCATGGAAGCCCTGATCGGTGCCACGTACCTTTCGAACGATATCGAAACCGCCCGCCAACTGGTCATGCGCCTGGTAGGTCCGCTCCTGAAGGACGCAGGCGCCCTTGGTGCCGGCACGGACTGGAAAACGAGCATCCAGGAGCTGACGGCCAGCCGCCAGCTTGGGGCCATCCACTACGCCGTGGAGGGCTCCGGTCCCGATCACGCCAGGACTTTCGAAGCCGTCCTGAACATCGGTGGGACCCCCTATGGTCGCGGCTCTGGCCATTCCAAGAAAGAGGCGGAGCAGGAAGCTGCTGCCGATGCCTGGCGTGCACTCACCGCCATGGACGCATCAGCTGCCGGTCCGGCCCAAGCCTGACGGATGCCGGAACTCCCCGAAGTAGAGGTAGTACGCCGAGGTCTGGCCCGCTGGGTGCGTGGCCGGACCATCACCGGCGTGGACGTCATTGATCCCCGCTCCATCCGGCGGCATGCCTTGGGTACCGAGGATTTCGTGGGGAACCTCGAACATGCAACCGTCCTGGATGTCGTTCGACGCGGGAAGTTCCTGTGGATGCCCTTGGCCATGGAGAACCCTGCTGGCACCACGCCCGCGGCCCCCGCTTTGGAGATGCCGCGCGTGGCGCTGATGGCCCATCTGGGAATGAGCGGCCAACTGTTGATGCAGGATCCGGCGGTGCCGGATGAGAAGCACCTCAAGGTCCGGATCAAGCTCAGCCCGGTGGACGGCATGCCGGAGCAGCTGCGGTTTGTCGACCAACGCATTTTCGGTGGACTCTTCGTCACGTCGTTGATCCCAACCGTCGACGGCGGCCCTGGCGGCCTTGGCGAAACGCCCCTGCCCGAGATCGCAGAAGAAGCATCGCACATCGCCCGGGACCCGCTCGACCCGCACTTTTCCTTCGATGCGTTCTACCGAAAGATCAAGAACCGCAAGACGGGCCTCAAGAGGGCGCTCCTGGACCAGGGTGTCATCTCGGGAATTGGCAATATCTACGCCGATGAAGCACTGTGGCGCGCCCGCCTCCACTACGCCCGGGCCACGGACACCCTTCGCCGTTCCGATGCCGAGCGCCTTGTAGTGGCCGCGCAAGAGGTCATGAACGCTGCGTTGGCTGCAGGAGGGACGAGTTTTGATTCCCTCTACGTGAATGTGAACGGTGATTCGGGGTACTTTTCCCGTTCCCTTAACGCCTATGGGCGGGCTGGTGAGCTGTGCCCGCGCTGCGAAGCAACCGGGCTCAGGAGTGTCATCAAACGGGAGCAGTTCATGAACCGCTCCTCCTACACCTGCCCTGTGTGCCAACCGCGCCCGCGGAATGGGCGTTGGTAGCGCCAAAACTGTTCCGGAATCCGGGTCGCGATGGCAGACTGTCCCCATGAAACGCGTGGCCCCGAATCAGCCGCTCTGCGGCGTACCCAGCCCGGCCAAACCATGATGGCGCGGCGGCTGGTCATCGCAGGCATTTGCCTTGCCCTGCTGGTCGCCGCCGTGGCAGTCATTTTCGATCAGATGGCTGGAAGGACCGGCTCCACCACTGCGCAGGATTCCTCCACTTCACGCCCAGCCCCCAGCTCCAGCGGCACCCAGGGTGCTCCGGCCGGCGCAAGCCCGGGCGAGGGCACCCCGGTGTCCGGCAGCCCGTCGTCGAACCAGGCCGGCGCCGGCCCGGAGGGGACCGGCGGCGACGGCCAGTCCACCGCCAAACCCCTGGAAGTCCTTCCACCGGTGACCGCGACCCCTTCCGGCTTGCCCGAACCATCCGCGCCCGCCCCCTTGATCTCGGGTGCCTTGCCTGCGCCGGGTACGGCTGCCGGCAAGGTGGTGGACGGGTGGCCGGCTGACATTCTCACCCTGCCTGCCGAAACAACCATAGGTTCCACCTCAGTGTCGACCTCGGGCAATGCCCTTCAAGTGGCAGCGGATGGGATCGTGGCCAAACCCCAAAGCGAAGTGCTGGGCTCCTTCAGCCAGTCCCTGGTGTCCCGTGGGTTCTGGTCTGAGCAAGCTCCCGCCGCTGACGGTGCTGTGGCCACGCGGTTCGTTCGTGGCAGCGATACCGTGACAGTTTCCGTGACGACGACGGGTACCGGCGCTTCGCGGTTCCAACTGCTGGGCACCCTGCATACGACGGCGGGCTAGGGGCGGCCATGTACATTTCGCTTTCAGACCGGGGCGGCAAACGGGCCAAGCCGCAAGGTATGGAAACGGCACTGCCGAGTGGAGTGCCGTTCCGGTTGTCACCGGTGATCATCTGGCTGGGCATCGTCAGCATGGTCACGGATGTCTCCTCGGAGTCGGTCACAGCCATTCTCCCGTTGTACGTGACCGGCTTCCTGGGGTTGTCCACGATCGCATTTGGTTTCATTGACGGGATCAATCAAGGCGCCAGCGCGATCGTCAGAATTGCCGCGGGCTGGGCAGCGGACCGGAGCGGCCATCCAAAACGAATTGCGTTGGCCGGGTATGGCCTGTCCATGGTTGCAAGGATAGGTTTCCTGTTCGCCGGGGGATTCTGGGCGATTGCCGCGATTGTCACGGGGGACAGGATCGGCAAAGGTATACGCACTGCCCCCAGGGATGCGCTCATTTCAGTGTCCGCGCAGCCTGAGCATCTTGCCAGGTCCTTCGGGGTGCACCGGATGCTTGACAATATCGGGGCAGCAGCCGGACCGTTGATCGCGTTTTTTGTACTGCTGATGATTCCCAATGGTTTCAGCACGGTTTTTGTCGTCTCGCTTGCTTTCGCTGTGATTGGCGTTGCCGTCCTGGGGCTGATTGTGCCGGACGTCCGGGCGGATGGGCTGCCGGACGCAGCGGAACGCGAGGGGCGCCGGCTGTTCGCTTTTTCGTGGAGCCACCTGAAGGAGCCGGGCCTGGGAAAGGTGCTGATCGCTGCAGGGCTCCTGGGCCTGGTGACCATTGGCGACGGCTTTATCTACCTGGTCCTGCAGGCCAGGGACTCTTTTGCTGTCCAGTGGTTCCCGCTGTTGTTCGTGGGCACCAACGTGGTCTTCCTGGCGTTTGCGGTTCCCCTGGGACGATTGGCTGACCGGGTTGGCAAGATCCCGGTATTTGTTGGTGGCCACGTGGCGCTCCTGGCCACCTATCTCCTTGCGGCTTCGCCCATCGGTGGACTTGGTACCACAGTGGGTTGCCTGGTTCTGCTGGGTGCGTTTTACGCGGCAACCGACGGCGTATTGGCCGCACTGGCCAGCCAACTGACCCCGCCCGGGAAACTGGCCACGGGTATCGCTTCGGCCCAGACAGTTGTGGCGCTCACCAGGATGATCGCTTCAGCCGGGTTCGGTGTGCTCTGGTACGCGGTGGGTGCATCGGCAGCCATGCTGATTGCGGGCGCGTTGCTGGGGTGCGTGGTTGTGGCCGTCATTTTCGTCCTGCGGGGCACTTCGCCAGCCAATGTCGTTGACGCCGACGCATGAGTGAAGCGCTGGGCCTGGGAAAGGTGAGATGGGGCCTTCTGCTGGCCGTGACTGCCTTGGTCCTGGCAGGGGCGGGAATCTACGCGGTGGGGGCCTACCAGCGGTTTGAGGAGAGCCGCTCTGCGGCCTCGACGGTGGGTGTCACGGCAGCGCAACCGCTGCCAAGTGTTCCCTTTGTCCTCTTCCGGAACACAGCTTCCGGGCAGGGATACGGCCACGCAGCAACCGTTCCCCTCTCGGCTCCGGCGGGAACCAGGTCCGTCAGCGAACGGGAATGCGACCGTGTTTATGGAACAAAGGAGTCTTCCGTCTGCCTGAAGACCAACCGCGGGCTGGTGACCGCGTTCGAAGCTTCGCTCTTGAACCGGGACTGGGAACCCCAAAGCTCGTGGCCCATCAAGGGCATACCCAGCAGGACCCGGATCAGTCCTGATGGCTCAATGATCGCCACCACCGTGTTTGTTACGGGCCACTCGTATGCGACCGCCGGGTTCTCGACGGCCACGGAGATCACACAGTCGGGAGGAACGCCGGAAAACCTGGAGGACTACGCCCTCCTGGTCAACGGACAACGGCTGGTGGCCACGGACAGGAACATCTGGGGAGTGACGTTCGTGCCGGGACAAAAGGATGCCTTCTACGCCACGGCGGCGTCGTCGGGGCGTATATGGTTGGTCCGCGGAAGTATCTCAGCAAAGACGCTGACCGCTGTGCACGACAATGTGGAGTGCCCATCGATTTCGCCCGACGGGACCAGGATTGCCTTCAAGAAGAACGACGGCGGTGCTTTGGCTGCGCATTGGAAGGTGGCTGTGCTTGACCTCGCCACCGGGCAGGAGACGGTCCTATCCGAGAAGCGAAGCGTCGATGACCAGATTGAATGGCTGGACAACCAGAACCTCCTTTACGGGTTGGCGGATGAGGCCGTGGAAGGGGACAGCAACATCTGGCAGCTGGGCACCAATCCCGGTTCGCAACCGGCTATGTTCATTGCCCACGCGTGGTCGCCCAGCGTCATCCGTTGAGCAAGCCACCCATTAACTAGGTCCTCTGCTGTGTGGTCAGCAGAGCGGCAACAGCCCGCAGAGCAAACCACCGGACTGCGTCGGGCTCGGTGTCGCAGTAGGCGTTGCCGTAGCTGTCGGGGTAGGCGTAGGCGTAGGCGTGGCTGTGGCTGTGGCGGTAGGCGACGGGGACGGTGCCGCCGCCGCTTGCTGGGCGGGTGCGGCACTTGAGTAGACAACGTCCACGAAGTAGTTCGTCGCCCCGAACGAGCTGGCCGGCATGACGCCTCCTGAGCCGTACCTGTACAGCCCGTTATTGGGTCCGGAAGCGGTAAACACACCGCTCGTCCAGGTCTGGTTGAAGAAGCCTTGCGTATAGGAGTACCGGCCGACGGGGGCACGGTAGGAAACCACGTAGGTCTGGCCGGTCGACAACGCCACGGGCGTGGCCAGTGTGGCGGTCTGCCATCCTGTTGACGTCTCATTGGTGAAGGTCACCTGTGCCAGCCGCGTGCCCGCCGAGTTCCAGAGCGAGCCGACGTGGGTTCCTGTGTTTCCGGTCCCCTTGTAGAAACGGATGCCGGTGACGTTGCCCGCCTGGGAAACGGTGAAGGCCGTGCCCAACTCCACAGACAGGGCATCCGAGGCGGACGCTGTCTGGGGGGTCAGTGAACCGAAGATGGTGGACACCTGGACGGTCGGGGCTGCAGTTGTGAACTGCCAGTTGGTGGTGGGGTAAGCCTGCCCCTGTTGGGAGACCACGTTGGCCACGCTGGCTGAGATGACCGTGCTGTTGGGAAGGGGTCCGGCCGGCGTGAACGTGACCGTCCGGCTATCGGAGGAGAGAGCCGCCGTCCCTGCAATGGATGAGCCGTTCGCCGTCAGGGTAAAGGACGAACCGGCGTTGATCCCGGAGGAGAAGGTGATGGACGGTTTCACGTCGGTGGGGATGTCCGTGGCGCCCGGTGCCGGAACCTGCTCCGTTACAGTGAGGGGTGCTGTTGGCGTAGCGAAGACCAGGTCCACCAGGTAACTGGCAGTGGTGGACGCATTGGGGAAGTCGCTGTTGTAGGCATATTCTCCAGAATCTGTGTCCGTGCGCAGCGGTCCACTGGTGAAGCCCGGACCGAATCCGCCCGCAGAGTAGGAGTAACTGCCGGTGGGGGACTTGTACGCTGCCACGTATTCCGTGTTGGCCTCGATGTTCACCGGTTGACTGAACACGGCTGTCTGCCATCCGCTGCTGGATTCATTGGTGAATGTGACGGTAGCGAGCAGTTGTCCGCTGACGGTGTAGAGCGAACCGGTGTGCGTGCCGGTGTTGCCGGCCGCCTTGTAGAAGCGCACGCCGGTGACTTGCCCGGCTGTGTCGCTCGCGAACCTGACGCCCAGGGACAATGGCACGCCGTCGTTGGCATCCGGCGTCGTTGGCGTCACCGTGTCCTGGTACAGAGTGCATGGGCACACACCAGGGGTCCTCGGTGCCGGAACCGTGGTGAAGGTCCAGGTCCCGCCGCCCGACATCGGCTGTCCGGACTGCGCCGTAGCTGTCACCGTGGCCGTATAACCCGTCCCTGCTGCGAGGGCGGCTGTGGGAGTGAACGTGGCTTTACGCGTTGCTGGATCGTAGCTGGACGTCCCGGCTACGGCGGCTCCCCCGGTTACTTTCAACGTCGTGCTCACGCTCGACGCTACGGCGGCCTCGGAGAGCACGGCGCTGACCGTGGTGTTCAGGGGGACACTGGACGCGTTGGGCAACGGCGATTGGGAACCCACAGTGAATGGAGTGTTCGGCACTGTGACCACGACGTCCACCAAGTAGCTGGTTGTGGACCTGGAGGAAGCAAAATCTCCGCTGTACGTGTAAGCGCCAGCGTCAGAAGCTGCCCGCAGTGGTCCTACGCTCATACCCGAACCGAATCCGTTGGTCGTGGCCGAATACGTCCCGGTCAGGGACTTGTAGGACACGATGTAGTCCGTATTCGCAGCCATCTGGATGGGTTGGCTGAACATGGCCGTCTGCCATCCGGAACTGCTTTCGTTGGTGAACGCGACCGTGGCCAGCTGCTGGCCGGTTGCCGTGTACAGGGCGCCGTTGTGGGTGCCCGTGTTGCCGGCGGACTTGTAGAAGCGGACACCAAGCACCTGGCCTGCCGAAACACTCGAGAACCTCACACCAAGGGTTACGGGTACGCCTTCCCGCAGTTCCGCTATCCCTGGTGTGACAGAGTCATCGAAAAGGCTGCAGGGGCACGCACCGGGAACCGGGAGGGTCGCCGCCGTCGTGAAGGACCAGGTCCCACCCGCCGTCACTGGACCACCGGTTGAGTCAGTGCCGGCCAAGGTCGCCGTGAACTGGGTACTGAACGCCAATGCGCTCGACGGCGTAAAAGTAGCCCGCCGCGTGGCGGCGTCATAGGCGGTAGTGCCCGCCACTGGCCCGGACGGCGACTGCAACGTCAGTTGGACGCTGGCCGGGGTGACCGGCTTGGAAAATACCGCGCTCACCTTGGTGTCGACCGGTACGCTCGACGACGACGGGATAGGTGTCTGGCCCGAAACTGTCATGGGGGAGGTATCTACAGTGCTGAAGATGGCGTCTGCGAAGTAGTTGCCACCGTTGTAGCTGGTGGTCGGGAAACTTTGCGATGTGCTGTAAACGCCGGCCGGCTCCGCCCCGAATCCTCCCGCTACCTTCAACGGGGCGTCAGTGAAGCCAAAGCTGGCCCACTGATAGTCCTTGGTGGCGTAGTGTCCGTTGGGTGCCCAGAACGAGGCTGTGTACTTCTGGCCCGCCCCCACGGGGACTGCTTGGGCGAACAGGACTGATTGCCACCCCGAAGCGGTCTCATTGGTGAATGTGGCCGTGGCCAGGCGCTCGCCGGTGGAGCTCCACAAGGAGCCTGTGTGGGTTCCGGTGTTGGCGGTGCTCTTGTAGAAACGGACGCCAGTGATGAAGCCATCCACAGAGGGCGTGAAGCGCAAGCCCATTTCATAAGCCCCTCCGTCACCGGAGTCCTGGACAGCGGGAACTGTTTGGCCGAAGACACTGTAGGGGCCGTTGAGGGTGAGGTTGCGGCTCACGGCAGCGCCCACGTTGGCGCTGTCGTCGATGGCCCGTGCCTGGACGGTTGCCGTGGCAAGGCCCTTCTGTACGTAGGTGTAACTCCAACTCGTCTTGCCCTGGGCCGGGTGCCAGGTTGTGCCCCCGTCGGTGGAGACTTCGACGCCGGCCACGACGCCTCCAACATCGCTGGCAGTTCCCGTAACGGTGACGCTGCTGCCTTGTGCCACCGTGGCACCGTTGGCCGGAGCAGAGATGGTTGCGGTGGGTTTGGTGGTGTCAGTGCTGGCAACAGCGGCAACAAGACCGGCCGCCCGGGTGGCGGGTTGTGCGCCCATGTCGGCAAGCAGGTTGACCTGCGCCTGGCGCATCCTGGCATCGGCAGGTGCGCCGGCGCCGTCGTGCTCCTGGTCCAGCCCCCACGTCCACTGGACGCTGCCGGCTGAGAAGACCAGGGCGCCACTTGCTGCCCGGTAGAGGGTCACGTTATGGGTGGTATTGCCTGGCTTGACGGTATTACCGAAGTCCTGGAGGTACTCGGGAACACTTCCCACGGTGGTTGACAACCGGACCAGGCCGGCTGGCCGGAAGCCGTTGTCCAGGTCCTCGTCGGATTCGTAACCCACCGTGTGGGCTGCCAGCGCCGTGGAAGAACCTGCAGGCATCGATGCCAGGGACGTATTCCGCCAAAGCCTTGTCTTGCCTTCGTCCGAACTCACGGTAATAGGCAAGTCGGAGTGGTTGGACATGTACATGGTCCCGGTCACCGCGTTCTCGGGCAGGCCACCACCGTTGGCTTGCGAGGCGAAACGGGGGTCGCGCCAGGTGCCTGTCCACTGGGTGCTGGGGTCGATCTTGCCATTTCCCCAGGTTTCCTTGTAGCAGGTCAGGGTGCGGTTCGCTGTGCCGTCCACTATTGAGGGTTCGAACCGGGTCCGCCAATACATCTCATTCCCCGAAAGGAACTGAAGATTCACGCCGGCGTCCCTGGCGGCGGTGACGTTGGCCCGTTGCGGACCGGACCAGTACTCATCGTGCCCCACCGAAAGGAACACCTTGTGGTTCAGCAGCTCCGCGCCGCTGCGGTCCGCGTCCAGGCCGCTGATGTAGCTGACGTCGTAGCCGTTCTGTTCAAGGAAACGGACCATGGGGTATTCGTTGGCGAAGTAAAAGTCCCGTCCGTTCGGACCATCACGGGTTGCCATCGGACGGTTGTAGCTGACCTTGTAGGCCCGGCCGTTCGCGGCACCTTGATAGAAGTCCGAGCCGCCGTACGTGTTGTAGGCCTGCCAGGTCTCGTCCGCGGTTTGGAAGACGACGGCGGAACGGTTGCCGTCATTGCGGACAATGAACGTGATGTGGCTCTTTGCGCCGGTATCAGGGCGTGTGAGGAGCGCGATGTAGACACCGGACACAGCTGTCGCCGGAACCTGCCACGTTGCCGAAACGGCCCAGGTACCGCAATCGTAAAGCTCGGTGGTGACATCGCTGCGGCAGGCCGGCTGGGTCTGCCGCAATACGGACGGTGTCACATCGGCGATCTTGCGGGCCCCGTTGCCCCCATACCAGCCGGTCCGGTAAATCGCGATGGTGTAGGTGGGCGCCTTGGTGTCGACCTTGAACCGGATGGGCTGGCCGGCATTGACGCTGATGTCCGTGGCGAAGCCCTGGATGGTGTCATCGCCCGCGCCATTGATGTCCCACTCCGAGGGCGGGCTGCCGGGCTTCGAATTTTCGCAGGCCACCGCGTTCACCACGGGGTCGCAGGGTCCCACAGCCATCGCCGTCGTTGCGCTGAGGGGCAAAAGTGCCCCCACCAGGGCGATCACCACGGGTAAAAGGAGACCCTTGAAGATTCGCTGTGGTCGGGAAGCTGAAGGACCGGGCATCAGAACTCCTGGAGTGGTACGCCGATAGCTAAGACGGGCCCGCGGGGTAATGCGCAGGTCCCGGCTTGTCACTCCCCAGCCAGGGTCAAACCTAGATCTTCAGTTGTGGAACACGGGTTCGCCACATGGGCGCGTCGTTCCGAAAAACGGGACCGGATCCGGGGCAGGCCAACAACAGTTCGAGCCTGGGCCGGATCACCGGAACGAAAAGTCCATGTAACCCTTGGCAGGAGTGTAGGGGTGCGGCTGGCCGCCCGCAAGGCATTCCGGCATCAGATCCCTGTATTTCGCCCTATCGGCAGTAGATTTGGGGATACAACCACCGGTCCATCCAGGAGAACCGAAGCGCCTTGCATTTGAAAAGTTTGACTGTCCGCGGATTCAAGTCCTTTGCGTCGGCCACGACGTTCGACTTCGAACCCGGCGTCACCGCCGTCGTCGGTCCCAACGGCTCGGGCAAATCCAACGTGGTGGACGCGTTGGCCTGGGTCATGGGCGAGCAGGGCGCAAAAACACTGCGTGGCGGCAAGATGGAAGACGTTATCTTCGCCGGAACGTCAGGCCGCCCTCCATTGGGGCGGGCCCATGTGTCCCTCACCATTGATAACGCCGACAACGCCCTCCCTATCGAGTACAGCGAAGTCACGATCTCCCGCACCCTTTTCCGCACGGGTGGGTCCGAATACGCCATCAATGGTGCGCCATGCCGGCTCCTGGACATTCAGGAGCTGCTGTCCGACTCAGGCCTCGGCCGGGAAATGCATGTCATCGTCGGGCAAGGGCAGTTGGACCGTGTCCTGCATGCCACCCCTGAAGACCGTCGGGGCTTCATCGAGGAAGCAGCCGGGATCCTCAAGCACCGCCGCCGGAAGGAAAAGACGGTCCGGAAGCTCGAGGCCATGCAGGCCAACCTGGCCCGGCTTGGCGACCTGACTGCGGAAATCCGACGGCAGCTCACACCGTTGGGCAAGCAGGCGGAGATCGCACGACGGGCACAGACGGTCCAGTTCGACGTCCGGGACGCCCGCGCCCGGCTCCTCGCGGACGACCTCGTGCAACTGACAACCTCCCTCGAACAGGACGTCGCCGACGAAGCTGCACTCAAAGAACGGCGCCAGGTTGTCGAGGCCGGCCTGCTGGTGGGTCGTCAACGTCAGGCTACCCTGGAGCAGCAGGCCGCAGAGGCGACCCCGCGCCTCAACGCGGCCCGCGACCATTGGTATCAGCTCTCCGCCGGGCGGGAGCGGCTTCGATCCCTTGGCTCGCTGGCCACCGAACGCCGTCGGCTCCTCGGTTCTTCCGAAGCGGCCGTGGACTCCGGGCGCGATCCGGACCAGCTTGAACGGCAAGCGGCTCGCGTCCGTGAGGAACAAGCGGCCCTGGAACATGACATTCTCGCCAAGCAAGCGGCGCTCCTCGAAGCCACCGTCGCCAAGGACGGGGCGGAAGCGCTCGCGGCCGCGGAGGACAAGCGGCTTACGGCAATGCTGAGGGCCGCCGCAGACCGCAGGGAGGGCCTGGCCAGGTTGGCTGGCCAGGTTGCCGCGGCACGTTCCCGTGCAGAAGCTGCCGAAGCTGAGCGCGGCCGCCTCAGGGAGTCCCTTGCATCGGGCGACGAGCGGCGCCGGAAGGCCCAAAGCGAGTTCACGGCACTGGAAACCCAGGTGGCCGGTGTCGAGGATGGGGAAGAGAGCCTCGACGCAGAGTATGAGGAAGCCACCGGGGTCCTTGACGCAGTCCTCGCGGAAATCGAAGAGCTCAAAGCCGCCGAGCGGGACGCTGTTCGCGAGCGTGATTCGTTGACGGCCCGTCGTGACGCGCTGCAGTTGGGACTCAGGCGCAAGGACGGCTCCGGCCGGCTCCTCACAGCGGAGGGGATCCTTGGTCCGCTGCCAGCCATGATCAGTGTCGAGCCAGGATATGAGGCCGCCGTTGCCGCCGCCTTGGGAAGCGCTTCCGATGCGGTAGTGGTTGGCGGTGCCGCCGACGCTGTTGCCGCCATCGGGTTGTTGAAGCAGGACGACGCCGGACGTGCGACGCTGCTCTTGGCCGACGGTGGAACCGACGTTCAGGCCCTTCAGAGCGGCGACGCGCTTCCGGCCGGTTGTCGCTGGGTTGCCGACGTCGTGAAAATCGGCGATCCCGCTGCCCAAGGTACGTTGGCGCTCCTGGCCGGGACCGTCGTCGTCGATGACGTCCAGGCGGCAGCTTCGCTGGTCGCGGAACGGCCGGACCTTACGGCCGTCACCTTGGAGGGGGATGTCCTGACTACCCTCACCGTGGTGGGCGGCTCAACCAATGCACCGTCGCTGTTGGAAGTCCAGGCCGCGGTGGACGACGCCGGGGCCCGCCTCCAGGAGGTTACTGCCCGTTTGGAGCGTGGACGCTTTGCCCTGGCCGGCGCCCAGGCCCGGCGCGCCGAAGCGCAGGACCGCGCCGACGCCGCGCTGGAACGGCTGCACGAATCGGATGCCCGCCTGGCCGCCGTCGCGGAGAGGTTGGGGCACCTGAACTCCATCCTGCGCAGCGCCGTTGGCGAAAGCGACCGCCTTGCCGCGTCCATGGCAAAGGCCGAGGCCAACATCGCCGAGGCCCAACTGGACCTTGAAGTCGCCGCGGAACGCCTTGCAGCGGCCCAGGAAGCTCCCGAGGAAGAGCCGTCCACGGACCAGCGTGACGAGCTCGCAGCGCAGGCCAGGACTGCCCGTGCGCTGGAGACCGAAGCCCGGCTGGCCCTCCGGACTGCGGAAGAACAACTCGGCGCCCTCAGTAACAGGGCGGCATCCCTGGAGCGTGCTGCCGCTACCGAGCGACGCGCCCGTGAAGAGGCCGCGCGCAGGGCACAGCGTCGACGTGCCCAGGCTCAACGAGCGGCCGCCGTCGCGTCGGCTGTGGAGCAGACCCTGCGCTTCGTGGACATATCAGTTGACCTTGCCGGGCGTGAGCGGGATCTTGCGGAGCAAACCCGGGAGCAGTTGGAGCGGGAACTGGCAGGGGTCCGTTCTGCAAACGATGCCCTGGCCAAGGAACTCGCTGAGCTGACCGACTCCGTGCACCGGGACGAAATGGCGCGCACCCAGCAGCGGTTGCGGATCGAAGCCGTGGAAACGCGCTCCATCGAAGAGCTGGGGCTATCTGCCGAACAGTTGATTGCTGATTACGGTCCGGACCAGCCCGTGCCCCTGCCCGCCGGAACTAGCAACGACAAGTGGGCCGAGCTGCGGGCACCGGTGGATGAGAATGGCGAACCAGTGGTTCAAGGAGTCCCGTTCGTCCGCGCGGAGCAGGAGAAACGTCTCAGGAAGGCTGAGCGCGACCTCGCATCCCTGGGAAAAGTGAACCCCCTGGCGCTTGAGGAATTTGCCGCACTGGAAGAACGCCACCAATTCCTCAGCTCCCAGCTGGAGGACCTTAAGTCCAGCCGCAAGGATCTGCTGGACATCATCAAGGAAGTGGACAACCGCGTCCAGCAGGTCTTCACCGAGGCTTTTGCTGACACGTCCGCCCAGTTCGACCACGTCTTCGCGCGCCTGTTCCCAGGGGGCGAAGGCAAGCTTGTCCTGACCGATCCCGACGACATGCTCACCACGGGAATTGAAGTGGAAGCACGGCCTGCCGGTAAGAAGATCAAAAGGTTGTCGCTGCTTTCCGGCGGCGAGCGTTCCCTGACGGCCGTTGCGCTGCTGGTGGCAATCTTCAAGGCGCGGCCCTCGCCCTTCTACGTCATGGATGAGGTTGAAGCCGCATTGGACGACACCAACCTGGGCCGGCTGATCACCATTTTCGAGGAACTGCGTGAGTCCAGCCAGCTGATCGTGATCACCCACCAAAAGCGCACCATGGAAGTGGCGGACGCCCTTTACGGAGTGACCATGCGCGGTGACGGGGTGTCTACGGTCATCAGCCAGAGGCTCGGTGCCGGGGCTTAGCAATATGAGAAGGTAGGGGAGTGAACGATTTCCTTCCCATAATTCTGTCCATTGTCGCTGCGCTCGTAGTGGTCGGCGGACTCGTGCCGGTACTGCTGAAGGCCCGGAAATCCGGGGCCAAATACCCTGGGCCGCGGGACGCCAACGACCCCGTCCAGTCCTCGGCAGCAGGCGGCGGAACTCTGGTGGAGGACCACCCGGACGCCGTCAAAGCACCGGCACCCACCTTTGACGGAACGGTTGCCGGCACCGATGTTCCCGACGACGCCGCCGGGCTCGAAACCATCGCCATTGATACACCGGACCCCGTCGAGGGCCGCCTGAACCGGCTCCGTGCCCGCCTGGTCAAATCCAACAACATCCTGGGTAAAGGCCTCCTGGCGCTTCTGTCCGGGGACAAAATCGACGAAAACGTGTGGGACGAGGTTGAAGAGACCCTCCTGCTCGCCGACCTCGGCACCGAACCCACCATGCAGTTGGTTGACGCGCTTCGTGAACGTGTCAAGGTTCTGGGTACCCGCAGCCCGGAAGAGGTCAAGGCCATGCTGCGCGAAGAGCTCGTCAAGCTGGTGGACCCCGGCATGGACCGTTCCCTGAACGTCGAACGCAAGGGCGACCGACCCGCCGTCGTGCTTGTTGTCGGTGTCAACGGCGTGGGCAAGACCACCACGGTCGGAAAGCTTGCACGTGTGCTGGTGGCTGAGGACAAGGACGTTCTGCTCGGCGCCGCTGACACGTTCCGTGCAGCCGCAGCTGAGCAGCTCGCAACCTGGGGGCAGCGCGTGGGCGTGCCCACCGTGAAGTCGGACATTGACGGCGCGGACCCTGCCTCGGTTGCCTATGAGGCCGTCAAGGCCGGCATCGACCAGGAAGTCGACGTCGTCATGGTGGACACCGCCGGACGACTCCAGAACAAGACCGGCCTCATGGACGAACTGGGCAAGGTCAAGCGGGTCATCGAGAAGCTCGCCGACGTCGACGAGGTCCTGCTGGTCCTGGACGCCACAACGGGCCAGAACGGCCTCAACCAGGCCCGCGTATTCGCTGAGGTGGTCAACATCTCCGGCATCGTGCTGACCAAGCTGGACGGTACCGCAAAGGGCGGCATTGTGGTGGCCATCCAGAAGTCCCTCGGTGTTCCGGTGAAGCTCATTGGCTTGGGCGAAGGCCCGGATGACCTCGCACCGTTCGATGCGGAAAGCTTCGTGGACGCGCTGCTCAACTAGCAGCCCAGCCACACAACACGGTTAACTGGCCGGCAGCAGGGGTGCTCCGCACCTCTTGCTGTCGGTCAGTTTTTGTTTCCCAGGGGTTCACGCGCGGGGAGCCACGCGATGGCGGTCACCAGCAGCACCGCACCCGTAATGCCGAATGCCCAGCCGTAGCCCAGAACATCGGCCAAAAGCCCGGCGACGATGGGGCCGATAATGGCGCCGGTGTCCGCCGCCATCTGGAACACCGCGAGGACCTTGCCGCCGGAACGTCCCCGGCCAATGACATCGGCGACGGCGGCCTGTTGCGCCGGCCCCAGCAAACCTGAGCCGAACCCCGCCACAGCCGAAGCGGCAAGAAATGCCGGCAAATCCGTGGTCAAGCCGATCACGGCGGTAGCCAACCCTGTGATGACGAGTCCTGGCACCACCAGGGGTTTCCGTCCCCAGGCATCCGCCAGCCGCCCGGAGAATGTCAGCGCGCTGGCATTGCCCACCGCGAAGATGGCCAGTGCCCAGGCAGCCGTCTCCGGCTTCGACTGCAGCACCGCCACCGCAAACAGCGGGATGGTGGCCATACGAACGCCGAAAGTCACCCAGCCGTTGCCGAAACTGGAGAACACTGCGGCGCGGTAGGCCGAGTCTGCAAGTGCTTCCTTCAGAGTCATGGCAGGAGCAGGGTTTGCGTTCGTCGCGGCCTGTCCCTCGCCGCTCAGCATGGTGCGGACCACCGCAGCGGCCACGAGCAGCGCTACTGCGTAGGCAAGGAATGGAACGCGGAGTCCGAAGCCGGCAAGCAGGCCGCCCACCACCGGACCCAACACGCTGCCGATCAGGAATGCCGAGGCATACGCCCCCGATACCCGCCCGCGGCGTTCGGGCGGAGCCAGCCGGATCAGCAGGCCCATGGCTGCGACGGTGAACATCACAGAGCCCGCACCACCGAGCCCACGGAAGATCAGCAGTTGCCAATAGTCCTGGGCGAAGGCGCATGCCGCTGTGGACACGGCAACAATCAGAAGACCTGAAACGTAGGCG
Organism: Paenarthrobacter sp. CAP02; assembly: GCF_040137855.1. Taxonomy (NCBI): domain Bacteria; kingdom Bacillati; phylum Actinomycetota; class Actinomycetes; order Micrococcales; family Micrococcaceae; genus Paenarthrobacter; species Paenarthrobacter sp. CAP02. Next base: position 411,709 of record NZ_JBEEII010000004.1, read on the forward strand.
TTTCGCTCACCGAACCTGCCGATCAAAGCACCGCCGGCCGGGGCGAAGACCAAGCGCATGAAAGCGAAGATGCTCACGATCACGGCGGCTGCAGTTGCACCAACGTCAAAAGTGGTGGCGAACTGCGGCAGTACGGGTGCCACCAGGCCGAAGCCCAACGCAATCAGGAACGCCGCGGCCAACATCACCTTGATATCGCGTGGCAGGGGAGTCTTCTCAGGCCGGATCCTTGGTGCTTTGACGGATCGGGGCGGCTGGGTCATGCGGTTGGGGTCCTTCGGGTTGGTTTTCGGGTGAAGTCTGACGCCTGAAACATATCCGTAACAGCGGGGATATGCACCATTTACGTTGGGGAGGTTGTTGTAACCGGCCCGCAATATAAAACCTGCGCAGGTGAAACACAGCGGCACAAAACTCTTAAGCAGGACGCAAAAGGCGTCAGGACAGCGGTAGAACCGCAGAACCAAAGCAAGAGAGGAACGTGCACCATGGAACTTACCGCAGGTCACGTATGGGTCATGGTGGCGGCGGCACTCGTGCTGTTCATGACACCTGGTCTGGCATTTTTCTACGGCGGCATGACACGCGCCAAGGCTGCCTTGAACATGATGATGATGAGCTTCATCTCCATCGGCATCGTCGGAGTTGTCTGGGTGCTGTGGGGCGCATCGATGAGCTCAGGCGAAGGCTTCCTTGAAATCGTGGGCAACCCGTTCGCCACTTTCGGCCTCGAGGGCATTTCCACCCCTGATGGCCTGATCAAGGTCGGTTACGCAGCCACCTTCGCCATCATTACTGTTGCGCTCATCAGTGGCGCGATCGCAGACCGCGCCAAGTTCGGCGCGTGGACCATCTTCGTCCCGGTCTGGGTCACGCTGGTCTACTGCCCCCTGGCCTACATGGTGTGGGGTGGCGGCCTGTTCGGCCCGGAGGGTGCAATCGGAAAGGCCCTCGGCCCGGCAATCGACTTCGCCGGCGGCACCGTGGTGCACATCAATGCCGGTGTGGCAGCACTTGTCCTGGTCCTGATCATCGGTAACCGTCGCGGTTTCGGTAAAGACCCGAACCACCGCCCCCACAACATCCCGTTCGTCATGCTCGGTGCGGCCATCCTGTGGTTTGGCTGGTTCGGTTTCAACGGCGGCGCAGCGACCACTGCTGAGCAGGGTGGCTTGATTTGGGTCAACACCCTCGCAGCTCCCGCAGCGGCAATGATCGGCTGGCTCATCACCGAACGCATCCGCGACGGACACCCCACCTCCCTGGGTGCAGCATCCGGTGTGGTTGCCGGCCTGGTGGCCATCACTCCCGCCTGTGCCAACGTCAGCCCGGTCGGTGCACTGGGACTGGGCGTTGTGGCCGGTGTCGCTTCCGCCCTGGCGGTTGGACTGAAGTTCCGTTGGGGCTTTGACGACTCCCTGGACGTCGTGGGTGTCCACCTCGTATCCGGCATCATCGGCACGGTGGCTCTGGGCTTCATTGCAGTTCCGAGCGAAGGCGTCACCGCCGGCGGCCTCTTCTACGGCGGCGGCCTGACCCAACTGTGGGCACAGCTCGCAGCGGCCGGCATCGCAATCGTCTTCTCGGCCATCATGACGGCAATCATCGCCCTCGCCATCCACAAGACCATGGGCTTCCGGGTCTCCACGGAGCAGGAGAACGTGGGCGTCGACCTCAGCCTGCACGCTGAGACGGCGTACGAGTTCGGCGTCAACGGCCACGGGGGCAGCTTCCAGCCGCTCCACGAGGCCATGATCGGAAAGTCCGAAGAGAAGGCTCCCGCAGAAGGCAAGGAGAGTGTCCAGGCATGAAGCTCATCACAGCGATCGTCCGTCCCGAAAAGCTCGAAGCAGTCCGGGAAGGCCTCGAAGCATACGGGGTCCAGGGCCTGACGGTCAGTGCAGCCAGCGGCTACGGCCGGCAGCGGGGTTACACCGAGGTGTATCGCGGAGCCGAGTACAACGTGGACCTGCTGCCAAAGATCCGGATCGAGGTCCTGGCCACGGACGAACAGGCGGACGACATCCTGGATGTCCTCATCGCCAGCTCGAATACCGGCAGGGCCGGCGACGGCAAGGTATGGACCGTGGATGTCTATGAAGCAGTCCGGGTCCGGACGGGTGAACGGGGCGCGGCGGCCATCTAGGCAACCGGCTACCACTCGTACTTAAACACCGGCAGCGGGCCGGGTACCTGTCAAGGTACCCGGCCCGCTTTGTGTTGCCTTGTTTAGTCTTCGACGTTTAGTCCTCGACGGCGGTGGGCCAGTTCGCGGGCCCGGCGCTGCCGGCGGCGTATTCTTCCAGGGGCACCTCGCCGTTCGCCCACGCTTTGAGGACGGGTTCGATGATCCGCCAGCAATCCTCAGCGGTGTCGCCCCGGACGGACAAGAGCGGGTCTCCGGTCAGGATGCCTTCGAGCACTTCGCCATAGGGCAGCATCCCGGCCGCGTTGAGTTCGGCCACCAGGCTTGCGCGGTCAAGGCTGAAGATGTCACCGGGACCGTTGACATCGACGTCGAGCTCCAAAACGTCAGGCCCGAAACCGATCCGCAACTGATTGGGGGAGTCCACGCCGGAGAAGCCCTTGGGGAGGTGAGGGACCGGGCGGAACGTGATGACTGCTTCCTTGCGGCGTTGTCCCATGGCCTTGCCCGAGCGGAGGATGAACGGGACGCCCTGCCAGCGCCAGTTGTCGATCTCCACGCGGACCTCAGCCAGGGTTTCGGTGTTCCTGGCGGGATCCACGCCTTCCTCCGCGGCGTAGTCGGGCACGGTACGTTCGCCCAGGGTTCCTGCCGTGTACCGCGCACGACGCGTCGACAGGTTGTAGGGGGCCTTGATGCTGCTGGCACGCAATACGGTGGCGACGGCGTCCCGCAGGTCGCGTTCCCCAATGGTGGCCGGCGCGTCGATGGCCAGGAACGCCATGATGTGCAGGAGATGGCTTTGGATCATGTCCCGGAGCGCGCCGGCGGTGTCGTAGTACCGGGCACGGCCCTCAAGGGCGAGGTCTTCGTCGAAGATGACCTCCACTTTTTCGATGTTGTCCCGGTTCCACACCGGTTCCAGAAACCTGTTGGCGAAGCGGAGGCCAAGGATGTTCAGCACTGTTGCCTTGCCCAGGAAATGGTCCACCCGATGGATGTGGTCCTCCGGCACCAGCGCAGCCAGCGTCTTGTTCAATTCGCGCGCCGATTCGGTGCCTGATCCAAACGGTTTCTCCATGACCAGGCGGGTTCCGGCAGGCAACTGTTCGGGGTGCAGGACCTCGCAGGCCTTCTGGCTGACGTGCGGCGGCAACGCGAAGTAGATCGCGACCGGACCCTCCAGCTGCGACAGCAACTCTGCCAGCGGTCCGTCCGCCGTCACGTCCAGCTGGTGGTATTCGGTGCTCCCGGCCACCGCAGCCAAAGCCGCCTTGCCCTGGGCGTCGGCTTCCTTCGACGCTGCGGCGAAAGCGCCGTCGACCCGTTCCCTCCACTGGTCCGGAGACCAGGGATCAGAACCGGCTCCCACCAAACGCAGGCCCGGAGCGCCACCCGCGGCCAACAGTCCAGCAAGGCCCGGGAGCAGCAGCCTGCCCGTCAAGTCTCCGGATGCGCCGAGGATGAGCAATGTTTTTACAGTTGTTTTACTGGTCACCGTGCCAGCATGCCATCTTGGAGGTGCGACTTGGTACCCTAGATAGTCGAGTCCCGCAGTTGAGTCATCCCGTAGTTGAGTCATCGTGCCGGGGCAAGAATCGTCAAGACTCTGGCGTGCCGCATTGGCCGCCATTCGTAGACCATCGAAAGAAGTGCACGGCGCGTGTTCAATTCACTCTCTGACCGGTTGACAGCAACCTTCAAGAACCTCCGTGGCAAGGGCCGCCTCACCGAGGCTGACGTCGATGCCACGGTCCGGGAGATCCGCCGCGCCCTGTTGGATGCGGACGTCGCCGTGTCGGTGGTCCGCGAATTCACTGGACGCATCCGTGAACGCGCGCTCGGTGCCGAAGTTTCGGGTGCACTGAATCCCAGCCAGCAGATCGTGAAGATCGTCAACGAGGAACTGAAGGAAATCCTCGGTGGCGAGACCCGCCGGATCCGCCTGGCCAAGAACGGCCCCACCATCATCATGCTCGCCGGCCTCCAGGGTGCCGGTAAGACCACCCTCGCCGGCAAGCTGTCCAAGTGGCTCAAGGCCCAGGGCCACAGCCCTATGCTGGTTGCCTGCGACCTTCAGCGTCCCAATGCAGTGACGCAGCTCCAGGTTGTTGGCCAGCGTGCCGGTGTCCCGGTTTTCGCTCCGCACCCCGGCGCTACCTCGGAACTTGAACACCCTGCCGGTGACCCGGTCGCCGTCGCCAAGGCCGGCGTCGAGGAAGCGCGCCAGAAGCTTCACGACGTCGTGATCGTTGATACCGCCGGTCGCCTCGGCGTCGACGCCGAAATGATGGATCAGGCACGCCGGATCCGCCAGGCGATCATCCCCAACGAAGTCCTGTTCGTGATCGACTCCATGATCGGCCAGGACGCCGTCAACACGGCGATGGCCTTCGACGAGGGCGTCAACTTCACGGGCATCGTCCTGTCAAAGCTCGACGGCGACGCCCGCGGTGGTGCCGCACTTTCCGTGGCGTCCGTGACCGGCAAGCCCGTCATGTTTGCCTCCACCGGCGAAGGCCTGGACGACTTTGAGCTCTTCCACCCGGACCGCATGGCGTCCCGCATCCTCGACATGGGTGACGTCCTCACCCTGATCGAGCAGGCTGAGAAGGCATGGGACAAGGATGAAGCCGCCCGGATGGCGAAGAAGTTCGCCGACCAGGAAGACTTCACCCTGGACGACTTCCTCGCCCAGATGCAGCAGATCCGCAACATGGGCTCCATGAAGAAGATGCTCATGATGATGCCGGGTGCTCAAAACATCCGTCAGCAGCTGGAGAACTTCGACGAAAAAGAGATCGACCGCGTCGAGGCGATCGTCCGTTCCATGACACCGCACGAGCGTGTTGCTCCCAAGATCATCAACGGCTCCCGCCGCGCGCGTATCGCCAAGGGTTCCGGCGTGCATGTCTCCGAGGTCAACGGCCTGCTGGAACGCTTCGCCCAGGCTCAGAAGATGATGAAGAAGCTGGCCCAGGGCGGAGGCATGCCGGGTATGCCTGGAATGCCCGGCCTCGGTGGCCCTGGCGGACGCAAGAACGGGAAGAACACTCCCAAGAAGAAGGCACGGTCCGGCAACCCGGCCAAGGCAGCCCAGGAACTTCGCGATGCAGAGGCCAAGCGGGCAAACGCTGCTTCAGCGGCCCCCACGGGCGCGGCTTTTGGGCAAGGCGCGGCGGACTTCGACCCGTCGTCGCTGAACCTTCCCAAGGGCTTCGACAAGTTCCTCGGTAAGTAGACAGTGCGTCCCAGCTGCCGGTCAGTTGGGATGTCAGAGCCGTGGAATAGGCTGAACCAATGCACAAGCAGCGCGTAGTCTTCGTTCACGGCCTGGGGAGTTTCGGCGCCGCAGCATGGCCGAAGCAACACGGCATGGCGCTGGCCTATGACGCCTTGTTCCTGAGGCGGCACGGCTTTTCGGCCGTCGAGGAACCGGCGCCGTCCAATGTGGCAGCAGATGTCGCCATCGTGATCAATGCGTTGGCCGATGCCGGTGGAGGCCACGTCGTGGCGCACGAACAGGGCGCCATTTCCGCCATGCTCGCAGCCATCGAGCGCCCGGATCTGGTGCATTCGCTGTCGTTGGTGGAGCCGGCGTGCTTGTCGCTGACAGCCGAACTGCCGGCCACGGCCTCCCACCGTGCGCTGATGGAGCCGTTGTTCGACGTCCGGGCACAACTGAACGACGCCGACTACCAGCGGGAATACTTCCGCAGGGCCTTTTCGGCCGAAACCGGGGGACTGGACACGCCGGAGGCACAGAGGGCGGCGCGCAGGCTCAGGCTCCAGGCGCCCCCGTGGGAAGCGCCACTTCATATCGTGCCGGGCGTTCCCACCTTGGTCCTTACGGGTGGTTGGGAGCCGCTCTACGAGGAAATTGCGGGATACCTCCAGGAGACCGGCGCCCTCCGCCGGGTGGCAGCGGGCGGGCACCGGCCCCAGGATTCAGTGGATGGCGATCACATCATCCGCTCGTTTGTCGCGGACGTGGGACGGGCCATGTCAGTTCAGGCGTCCTGAACTGCCATTGCCCGCAGTGCCGGGTACCTGCAGTTCCGGCAGGTAGACCTTCCCGCCGGAGGCCAGGAACTCCTGGCTCTTTTCCCTCATGCCGCTGTACATGCCGGCGATTGCGGCCTGCGCTTCAGCTGAGCCGTACTCATCGCGGATATCCTGGCTGATCCGCATGGAGCAGAATTTCGGCCCGCACATCGAGCAGAAGTGCGCGGTCTTGGCCGGCTCGGCGGGCAGGGTTTCGTCGTGGAACGCCTCGGCTGTCACAGGATCGAGGGACAGGGCGAACTGGTCGCGCCAACGGAACTCGAAGCGGGCTTTGGACAGTGCATCGTCGCGCTCGTTCGCGCCAGGGTGCCCCTTGGCGAGGTCAGCGGCGTGGGCGGCGATCTTGTAGGTGATCACACCGGTTTTGACGTCGTCCTTGTTCGGCAGGCCAAGGTGTTCCTTGGGCGTCACGTAGCAGAGCATTGCCGTGCCGTAGCGGGCGATTTCGGTCGCGCCGATGGCTGAGGTGATGTGGTCGTAGCCGGGCGCCACATCCGTGACCAAGGGACCCAGTGTGTAGAACGGGGCACCCTTGCACAGTTCCTGCTGGCGTTCGACGTTTTCACGGACCAAGTGGAAGGGGATGTGCCCCGGGCCTTCCACCATGACCTGGACATCGAACTCCCACGCCCGCTGGGTCAGCTCGGCAAGGGTGTCCAGCTCTGCGAACTGCGCGGCATCATTGGCGTCCGCGATGGAGCCGGGACGCAGACCGTCGCCGAGCGAAAAGGCGACATCGTACTTGGCGAAGATCTCGCACAGTTCGTCGAAGTGGGTGTAAAGGAAGTTCTCCTGGTGGTGGGCCAGGCACCAGCCGGCCATGATCGAGCCGCCGCGGGAAACGATGCCGGTGACGCGATTGGCAGTCAACGGGACGTAGCGCAGCAGCACCCCGGCATGGACGGTCATGTAGTCCACCCCTTGTTCGCACTGTTCAATCACGGTGTCGCGGAAGATCTCCCACGTGAGCTTATTGGCCTCGCCGTTGACCTTTTCGAGTGCCTGATAAATGGGAACCGTGCCGATTGGAACAGGGGAGTTGCGGATGATCCATTCCCGCGTGGTGTGGATGTCATCGCCGGTGGAGAGGTCCATGACCGTATCGGCACCCCATTGCGCCGCCCACTGAAGTTTGTCCACTTCCTCGGTGATGGAGCTGGTGACCGCGGAGTTGCCAATATTGGCGTTGATCTTGACCAGGAACGCCTTGCCGATAATCATCGGTTCGGATTCCGGGTGGTTGATGTTGCTGGGGATGATGGCGCGTCCGGCGGCAACTTCGCTGCGGACCAGTTCGACATCGCAGTTCTCGCGCAAGGCCACGAACTGCATCTCCTGCGTCACGATGCCCTTCCGGGCATAGTGCATCTGCGTCACGGTTTTCTGCTCGACGGCGCGGCGGGGCACCGGTTGTGCGCCCTTCCACTCCGCCGATGCCGCACCGCGCCGGACCGCGGACTTGCCGTCGTCGAGCAGGTTCCTTTCCCGGCCCGAGTACGGCTCCGTGTCGCCCCGGCCTTCGATCCAGGGTGCACGGAACGGTTCCAGCCCGACTCTCGGGTCACTGCCCGGTCCGGCAGTTCGATAGACCTGCAGGGGCGGGTTGGCTTGGCCATTGGGGGAGGGTTCCAGTGCGATCTCGGTGACAGGAACGCGAATGCCATGTTCGGGATCTTCAAGCCACCCCAGCGAGTGGGATTTCAGCGACTGCGTCACGGTTTCCGGTGCCCCGGTCTCAACGACGGTCCCGTTTTGGGCAGGGCTGTGCTGAGTTTCTGTGGTGCTCAAGGGACTGCTCACTTCCTTCGCCGGCATTACCCGGACAGGTTCAACGGTCGCAGACTGCCTCAGTCCGATCTCAGCCCCTGCAGGGGCCCCCGTGTGGTCGTAGACGAAGTTACCACAGATGCCTGCGGCCGCACAGTCATATGGCGTTGCAGGCTTGCCCGGCAGGTACGGGGCTAGGCTTTTTGCCATGGCCAACATCATCGAATTCAGCGGTACGGTGCTCGTAGCAGCAGACAAGGAGCGCAGGGGCATGTGGTCCGTTGACGGTCGCCTGACGTTCATCCAGCCGGTCGCGGCACCGGACGTTGTGCTCGACGGCTGGGTCCTGCCCGGCTTTGTCGACGCCCACTGCCACATCGGTTTGGGGCCGGGTGGTGCGGTTGATGAGCAGACCACCCTCGCCCAGGCACGGGCAGACCTGGCGGCCGGCACGCTGTTGATCCGTGATGCAGGATCGCCCAGTGACACGCGCTGGGTTCAAGGGCGCGCGGATTTGCCGCGCCTTATCAGGGCTGGCCGGCATATAGCCAGGGACCGGCGGTACCTCCGCGGGCTGGGCCATGAAATCGAGCCCGAACAGCTCGTGGAGACCGTCCGCAAAGAAGCCCGTGACGGCGATGGCTGGGTAAAACTCGTGGGCGACTGGATCGATCGCGGCATTGGTGACCTGGCCGCGTCCTTCCCGGCAAAGCTGGTCAAGGACGCCATTTCGGCCGCGCACGATGAGGGTGCCAGGGTGACGGCCCACTGCTTCGCCGAAGACACCATTGACGACATGCTGGACGCCAATATCGACTGCATCGAACACGCAACGGGCCTCTTGCCCCGGCACCTTCCGCGGTTTGTGGAGCAGGGTGTTCCGATTGTCCCTACGCTGGTCAACATTGCGACTTTTCCGGAGATTTCCGCCCAGGCCGCGCCCAAGTTCCCCGTCTACGCAGATCACATGGCGAAGCTGTGGGAACGCCGTCACGACCGTGTGCTGGAAGCCTTCGAAGCCGGTGTCACCATCTACACGGGCACCGATGCCGGCAGCGTCATCAAGCACGGCCGGATTGCGGACGAGATGAAGGAACTGCACGACGCCGGCCTGCCGCCTTCCGCTGTCCTGGAGGCCGCAACGTGGGGCGCCAGGGCGTGGCTGGGGGCCGAAGCCATCAGCGAAGGGGCGAGTGCCGACGTCGTTCTCTGCCGTGAAGATCCGCGGGTCGCCCTCGACACCGTGGCCGAACTCCAGCACATCGTTTTGCGTGGCGGGATCATCCGTTAGGAATAAATTGAAGCTTCAAGTAATTTAGTACTAGTAGAAGGGTGCCGAAAGGGCGGCAGCCTCAGACCCAGGAGCTTCACATGACTACAGCAAACAGCCAGGATCTTCTTCCTGCCGAACTCACCATGGGCACCGTCATGCTCAAGGTTGGCGACATGAAGGTCATGAGCGACTACTACCAGCGCGCCTTGGGCCTGGACATCGTGGCCGAGCAGGATGGCGGACTGTACTTGGGCCGCACCGGAAAGCCTGTTGTCCACCTGGCGCCTGCCTCAGGCCTGCAGATTCCGGGCCGCGGGGAAGCGGGTCTCTTCCACACCGCCATCCTCTTTGAAGACCAGCCCTCTCTGGCGGCCACCATTGCCACGGCGGCAGAATACGAGCCGCGCGCCTTTGCCGGAAGCGCCGACCACCTGGTCAGCGAGGCGTTCTATTTCACCGACCCCGAGGGCAACGGTATTGAGCTCTACTATGACAAGCCCCGCGAACTGTGGCAGTGGGACGGCAAGAACGTCGTCATGGACAACGTCGCACTCCCGCCGCAGCGGTTCCTGCAGCAGCACCTGAGTGAGGCTGCCGTGACCGGCCAGCGGGAGGCAGCCGCCGGGATCGGCCACGTGCACCTCCAAGTGGGGGACGTCGAAACTGCGCAAAAGTTCTATGTGGAAACCCTGGGGTTCGAGCGGACGGCGGGCTGGCACGGCCAGGCCTTGTTCGTTTCCGCCGGGGGATACCACCACCATATGGCCATGAACGTGTGGAACAGTCGGGGCGCCGGACCCCGAAAGGACACGCTGGGGCTGGGGGAAGTCCTGATCGAGGTCCCCACGGCCGATGACGTCGCGATGCTGGCGGACCGGCTGAAGGTGGCGGGCGTCCAGAATCACCACACCGGCGCTGAGCTTCGGTTCGACGACCCATGGCGGAACAAGCTGCGCGTCGCCGTTCGCTGAATCGTCCTGGCAGCCCATGGCTGCACTAGGCTGGGCATTGACGGCGCGGAACCTTTCGGTTCCCGTGCCGCCGCCCCGTCAGCACGAAGGATTGAGAGTACTTTCCATGGGCTTTGCCGAAATTTTTGTAGCCACCCACGACGAAGCACTCAAACGGGCAGCCGCGCTGGATCGCGGTGCCGAAGCCACAGGCCCCGCCGTCAGGATCGAAGGCATCACCGACTTTGAGGTCGAGCAGTTGGGCGACCTCGCCGGACAGGCCGTCCATGCGGCGGGAGCAGACTATGAGCTCGCCCTGGTGGATGTGACGAGTGATGCCCTCCTCGGAGTTCCCGAGGCCATGGTGCGCGCGCTTGCCGAACTGCTCACCTACGAGAACGAAGGCGATGGCAACGTCCTTGACGACGTTGCTGCTGCCTGGGCCGCCCAGGACGACATGCCCTTTGACGCCACCCAATCGCGCCAGTACGTCCAGCAACTGGCCGCCCTCGCCACGGATGTGGAAAAAGCCGACCGCTCCGGACTCTACGTCTGGTCCGCCTGACAGTTGCCCGGTTTTCGCGGATACGATCCGTCCGGAGTGACCAAGAACACGCCACCCTTTGCGGCCTAAGTCGTAATTGCACCGGGCATCTGGCACAATGGACAGGTACTTGATCGGTGCGGCCCCTCTCTCCGTGCCCGTATCTTGTCCTTCGAACCGTCCAGTATGGCCCGCCCCACGGGTGCAGAACGTCGGGTTCACCTCGTTTCAGAAACAGGAGTGACCACAAAAGTGGCCGTAAAGATTCGCCTTAAGCGCTTCGGTAAGATGCGCGCACCGTACTACCGCATCGTCGTCATGGATGCCCGCGCCAAGCGCGATGGCCGTGCCATTGAAGAAATCGGCAAGTACCACCCCACCGAAGAGCCGTCGTACATCGAGGTCGCTTCCGAGCGCGCCCAGTACTGGCTGTCCGTTGGCGCCCAGCCGACCGAGCAGGTTGCTGCGATCCTCAAGATCACCGGTGACTGGCAGAAGTTCAAGGGCCTGCCGGGCCAGGAAGGCACCCTGAAGACCAAAGCTCCGAAGGAAGCCTTCGTAGCACCGGAGAAGGGTTCCGTCATCATCCCGGAAGCCATCACCAAGAAGGCCAAGAAGGACGAAGCTGCTGAGGCTCCGGCCGAAGCTGAAGCAGAGACCACCGAGGCTGAGTAAGTTGCTGTCCGAAGCGCTCGAGCACTTGGTTCGTGGGATCGTTGACAGTCCTGAGGATGTCAAGGTCAGTGCCAAGAACAACCGCCGCGGGGAATCCCTTGAGGTGCGAGTTCACCAGGAGGACCTCGGACGGGTAATCGGCCGTCAAGGACGCACAGCACGCGCACTGCGCACAGTTGTTGCGGCTTTGGCTGGTGGCGAGCAGGTCAGGGTCGACGTCGTCGACACCGACCGTCGCCGGTAACGCGCTCAGCACATCTTGTCTTAGGTCCGGCCCCTTCACCGAATATGGTGGAGGGGCCGGATTGCTTTATCCACCATTCATTACCGTGGCTGCCTGGCGGCGCGGGAACAACAAGAATTCAGAGGAACCCATGCAGCTCCAGGTGGCCCGGATCGGCAAACCCCACGGCATCCGCGGCGAGGTCACGGTGCAGGTACTCACCGACGCCCCGTCGGAGCGCTTTGTCGCAGGAACCGAGTTTGTCGTGGAGCCGGCCTCTGCCGGCCCCCTGACCATCCGCAGCGCCCGGTGGAACAAGGACATCCTCCTGCTGGGCTTCGAGGAAGTTGCCGATCGCAACGCTGCCGAAGTCATCCGCGGCGCCAAGCTCTTCATCGAAACCGAGGAACTGGACGACGAGGACGATGACGAAGGCTGGTACGAGCACGAGCTCGTTGGCCTTGAAGCGCGGGTTGGCTCGCAGGTTGTGGGCACCATAGCTGCACTCACCACGCTCCCGGTCCAGGACCTGCTGACGGTCAAGACCCCGGACGGCAAGGAAATCCTTATTCCATTCGTCGACGAGATCGTGCCTGAAGTCAACGTCGAGGACGGCTACATCCTGGTCACCCCTCCTGCCGGCCTTTTTGAGATCAACGAGTCCACCGCGGAGGAGTCCAAGGACGGCGCCGGGGATGATGCCTGAATGAGGATTGATGTCGTCAGCATTTTTCCCGAATACCTTGCCCCGCTTGAGCTTTCGCTCATAGGCAAGGCCCGCCAGGACGGATTGCTCGAACTAAACGTCCACGATCTCCGATCCTTCACTACGGACAGGCACCGCACCGTGGATGACACCCCGTATGGCGGTGGGGCTGGGATGGTGATGAAGCCTGAGCCGTGGGCCCAGGCCCTCGAATCCGTTGCAGGGGCCCGTGAAGGTTCCAAGCCCGTACTGATCGTTCCTTCGCCGGCAGGGGAGAGGTTCAACCAAGCGCTGGCCTACGAACTTGCCGAAGAGGACCAACTCGTCTTTGCCTGCGGACGCTACGAAGGCATCGACGAGCGCGTCATCGACTGGGCGCAGGACCACTTCACGGTTCGTCCCGTCAGCCTTGGAGACTATGTTCTCAACGGCGGCGAAGTAGCCGTGCTGGCCATGGTGGAAGCCATTGGGCGCCTCCTCCCGGGGGTTGTCGGTAATCCTGAGTCCTTGGTTGAGGAATCCCACTCCGACGGTTTGCTGGAATACCCGGTGTACACGAAGCCCTCCGCGTGGCGCGACCATGAGGTCCCCGCCATCCTGCTCAGTGGCAACCACGGCAAGATCGCCCAATGGCGCCGCCATGAGCAATTCAGGCGGACAGCCGAGCGCCGTCCGGACCTTCTGGAAACGTTCGACGCCGGTGCCTTGAGTCGCGCTGACCGCAACGCTTTGGCGGACCTCGGGTACGACGTCGTCGACGGCCGTTTGCGTCCGCGGCCCGGTGGCGACGCCGCAAACTAAGGGCGCGCTCCCGCCGTCGAACGTTCAAGGGATCTGGCAGTTGGCCCGACGGCAGCGCATGTGGCAGAATTAACCCTTGTGTCTGCTGGGCTGACACCTGCCACAGGGGGAGTTCAGCCAACAGTCGGACAACCCGGTGACGCCAATCAGTGGCGGAACCGGACACTAAGAAACTTCGGCGGAAATTTCCGGTGGCTTTAAGTGCCCCGGGCTTGTCCGCCGTAACCCAAAGTGAATGACCTGTGGCGTTCACCAGGAGTGGATTAATGCATATCCTCGATAGCGTAGATGCAGCATCGCTGCGTAACGATGTTCCTGAGTTCCGCGCGGGTGACACCCTCAAGGTTCACGTCAACATCATCGAAGGCAAGAACTCCCGTGTCCAGGTATTCCAGGGCTTCGTCCTGGGCCGCCAGGGTGACGGCGTTCGCGAAACCTTCACCGTTCGCAAGGTTTCCTTCGGTGTCGGCGTAGAGCGTACCTTCCCGGTACACTCCCCGATCATCGACAAGATCGAGGTCGTCACAAAGGGTGACGTCCGCCGCGCCAAGCTTTACTACATGCGTGCACTGCGCGGTAAGGCTGCGAAGATCAAGGAAAAGCGCGACTTCGCCAAGTAAGTCCACCGACTTATTCAACGGGTCCAGGATTCGTGCCCGGGGTTCCGGAGCAATCCGCAACGCAACAGGGATACGAATCATGGACACAACAGAACGCCAGCCCCGGAAACAGGGCTGGCGTTTTGTTTTGCTCGCACTGGTCCTTGCTGTCGCCATCAGTGGTTTGGTGCGCTCGTTGTGGCTGGATGTCTATTACATTCCCTCCGAATCCATGGAACCCCTCCTCGGAACCGGGGACCGGATCCTTGTTTCCCGCACGGTCTACGCGTCGGAGCCAATCCGCCGGGGTGACGTGGTCGTTTTCGATGGCCGCGGTTCATTCGCTCCGCTCAGCAGTGGCCAAGGCCCGTTGGTCGATGCGGTTTCTGCGGCGAGCCAGTGGTTCGGACTCACGGGAAGTGACACCACGTACGTCAAGCGGGTTATTGGAGTCGCCGGCGACCACGTCCGGTGCTGCTCGGCCGACGGAAGACTCACAGTCAACGATCAGCCTGTTGATGAACCCTATGTGTACCCAGGGGATGAACCCAGCAAGCAGAAGTTCGACGTCGTGGTGCCGGAGGGTCGTCTGTGGCTGATGGGCGACCACCGTTCCCGTTCAGCGGACTCCCGCGGACTGCTGGGTGCACCGGGCGGCGGTATGGTGCCCGTGGAACGGGTTATCGGCCGGCCGGTCCAGATCGTCTGGCCACTTGATAGATTTGCAGAGATGCCTCGCTCCGCGCAGGCTGAAACACCTTTGAAGAACGGACAGTAGATGCCGGACAAAGTTCCCGGGAACCCTGAGAGGTACGACGACGACGCACGGCTCTCGGACGGAACGGCAAGTACTGCCGGCTTGGCGGAGTCGAGCCCGGGTGACGCTGATGCTCCCGCGAAGACGCACAGGAATCCCGTCCTCGTTTGGGTGAAAGAGATCGTCACCGTTGTGGCGATTGCCTTGGTGCTGTCCTTCCTCCTCAAGACTTTCCTGTTCAGGGCGTTCTATATCCCCTCGGAATCCATGGAAAGCACCTTGGATGTCAACGACCGGATCTTCATCAACCTCCTGGTTCCGGGCCCGTTCGACCTGTCCCGCGGTGATGTAGTGGTGTTCAAGGACACCCAGGCCTGGCTCGAACCCGTACCGCAAAAGCCCGCCGGGCCCATGGACTGGTTGAACGACAGCCTCGAATTCGTGGGGCTGATGGCAGATAACACCGATCAGCACCTCGTTAAGCGTGTTATCGGCCTCCCCGGCGACCATGTCTCCTGCTGCGACGCCCAGGGACGCGTCAGCGTCAACGGGGTGCCGCTGAATGAGACGTACATTAACCCGGCGGAAATTCCCCAACCAAGCACATTCGACGTCGTGGTTCCGGAAGGGAAGGTCTGGGTCATGGGCGACAACCGCAACCACTCAGCCGATTCCCGGGCTCACCAGGAAGTCAACGGCGGGTTCATCAACATCGACGACATTGAAGGTAAAGCGACCGTCATCGCGTGGCCCGTGAGTCGATGGACAATACTCGACAACCACTCAGACGTCTTCCGGGATGTCCCCAAGGCAACAGCGACCAAGTAATGACAACCACCACGGCAGCCGTCACGACGGGCAAGTCCCCAGCGAAAGCCAAGGGCAAGAAAACCGCGCCCAAGGCAAAGAAAGCCGTTGGGTTTCCCACCCTTGACCACGAACGCACGTTCCTGGCCCCCGGTGTGAGCCTGCTTGCGGGCGTGGACGAGGTAGGCCGAGGCGCGTTGGCCGGTCCCGTGAGCGTGGGGATCGCCGTGGTGAACCTCGCCGATCATGGCCTGCTGGCCGATGTCCGGGACAGCAAACTGCTCAAGCCCGAGGACCGCGAACGGCTTGAGCCCTTGGTCAGGGACTGGGCTGTGGCATGCGCCGTGGGTCACGCGAGTTCCCGGGAAATCGATGAGATCGGCATCATCGCCGCGCTGCGCCTGGCAGGTACGCGGGCGTGGTTCGATATCCTTGCCGCCGGCATTACCCCGGATGTGGTGCTCCTGGACGGCAGCCACAACTGGCTTTCCCCCGAGGTCCAGGCTTCCCTCTTTGACGCCCCGGCGGGTCCCGCCTGCGAAGCTCCCGTCCACACCAAGGTCAAGGCCGACATGAGCTGCCTCAGCGTCGCGGCAGCCAGTGTCCTGGCCAAAGTGGCCAGGGACCGCATCATGGTGGACCTGCACACCGAGCTGCCCGCCTACGGGTGGGACGTCAACAAGGGCTATGCCACCTCCGCCCACCGGGAGATGATCCGGCAGCAAGGTCCCAGCGCCTACCACCGGACAAGCTGGAACCTGACCAGCTCCGGAGCCGATTGATCCACCCCACGGACGCTCCCAAGCCCCAGGCCGGGCCCGGGTGGCGCGTCCCGTCCTGAAGATGGTGCAAGATGGAAGCATGAGCGCCGAGGACCTTGAGAACTATGAAACCGACATGGAGCTGCAGCTCTACCGTGAATACAGGGACGTCGTCGGACTGTTCAGTTACGTCGTCGAAACTGAGCGGCGGTTCTACCTTGCCAACCATGTTGACCTCCAGGCCCGCAGCGCGGATGGGGAAGTTTACTTTGACCTCACGTTGCAGGATGCCTGGGTATGGGACGTGTACCGCTCGGCCCGCTTTGTGAAGAACGTCAGGGTCATCACCTTCAAGGACGTCAACGTGGAAGAACTTCCGAAGAGCGAAGACCTGGCGCTACCGAAGGACGGCGGACTCGGCGACCTTGGCAACTAGTTCCAAGTGTCCCTCCACAAGCGTGACTACCGGGGAGTTACCCACATAGCGCAATGACCTCCTGCCGCCCGCCGTCGCCAGCCTGAAAGCTGGTAGCGGAGGTGATGGTCATGAGAGCAAAAGACCTGCTTGGCCAACATGGTGAAGCATTGGCCGCGGAGTTCCTGGAGACCCAGGGAATGCGGATCGTAGATCGCAACTGGCGCTGCACGGACGGCGAAATAGACATTGTGGCCCTCGAGGGCGACATCCTCGTAGTCGCCGAGGTCAAGACCCGCCGAAGCCTGGATTACGGACATCCCTTCGAAGCCGTAGGTCCAGCCAAGCTGGCCCGCCTGCACCGGCTCGCGTCGTCGTGGTGCCGTGCCCACGAGGTGAGGGCCTTGCGCCGGCGCGTTGACGTCGTTGGCGTTGTCGACGACGGCATCGGGCAACCCGTACTGGAGCATCTGCGGGGTGTGGGCTAGATGGGGGTGGGGCGCAGCTACTGCGTGGCCCTGGTTGGCTTGAATGGCTACATCGTCGAGGTCGAAGCGGACATCGGACAAACGCTCCCAAGTTTCGTGATCCTGGGCCTGCCGGACGCGGCACTGAATGAGGCCAAGGAACGGATCCGTTCTGCCGCCCAGAACTCCGGTATCCCACTGAGCCGGCGAAAGATCACGGCCAATCTGATTCCGGCTTCACTGCCCAAGCGGGGATCCGGCTTCGACCTCGCCATCACCATGGCTGTCCTTTGTGCAGCGAACGATGTCCGCTCCATTGGCAGGACGGTGTTCATGGCAGAACTTGGCCTGGACGGACGGCTGCGTCCTGTTCGGGGAATCCTCCCGGCGGTTATGGCCGCCGTGCAGGCAGGCTTCCCGGACATCGTCGTGGCGGAGGCAAATGCCGCCGAGGCGTCGCTGGTGCCCGGGGCAAAGGTTCACGGGTACAAAACGCTCGCGCGGCTCGCCTACGATTTCGGTGCAGACCCCAAGGACCTCGTACTGGACTACGAGCCATCGGAGACTGGCACTGCCGAGGATGACGACACCACCGGGTTCCCGGAGCCTGACCTCTGTGACGTTTCGGGACAGGGAGAGGCGCGCAGGGCCTTGGAAGTCGCTGCAGCCGGCGGACACCACATGCTCCTGACCGGACCGCCGGGGGCCGGCAAAACCATGCTGGCCGAACGGTTGCCCGGACTGCTGCCTGACTTGGCGGATACAGCTGCCATGGAGGTCACTGCAATCCACTCCCTGGCCGCGATCCAGTCTTCAGCGGCGCGCTTGATCCGCAGGCCCCCTTTTGAAAACCCCCACCATAGCGCCACTGCAGCGGCCATCATCGGTGGCGGTTCGGGACTTCCCCGTCCAGGTGCGGCGTCGCGAGCACACCGGGGCGTCCTTTTCCTGGATGAGGCACCGGAATACGAGCGCCGGGTACTCGATGCCCTCCGCCAGCCGCTGGAAAGCGGGGAACTGGTCATCCACAGGTCAGCGGGCACTGCGGCCTATCCGGCCCGGTTCCAGCTGGTACTGGCCGCGAATCCGTGCCCGTGCGGCAAGGCGACCGGCAAAGGGACGGACTGCACATGTACGGCGATGATGCGGCGCCGGTACTTCGGGCGTATATCGGGTCCACTGCTGGATCGGGTGGACATCCAACTGCAGGTGGAGCGGGTGTCCCTGGCGGACTTTGGCAGTGCGTCACAAGAAGAAGACACCGCCACGGTCGCGGACCGGGTACTGGCGGCGCGGTCACGGCAGCTGGAGCGCCTTGTACCTTTCGGTCTCGAGGCCAACTCGCAGGTGCCCGGTCGCGTGCTGCGCGGAGAGCTGAAGTTGCCTCCGGGCACCACTCGGGTGCTGGACATCGCCCTTGAACGAGGTGCACTGACAGCGCGCGGTTACGATCGCGTCCTTCGGCTGGCATGGACACTGGCGGACCTGGACCAAACGGACAGGCCGGATATCAACCACATCGGACAGGGCCTCGGACTCCGCCAGGCTGCATCCGCAGCATGAGACGCAATTACACGAAAGGACCAAGCCACGTGCCAACAACCAGTCAGGAAAAGGAACGCATAGCCCGGGCGGCGCTGGCGCGGCTCATGGAGCCGCAAGACTCTGTGGGCCTGGCCCTGGTGCGGGCTGTCGGAGCCATCGATGCCGTGGGAGTGGCAACGGGGGAACTGGGTACCGGCCCCACGCTGGAACAGGAAATCTCCGAGCTCCTCATGGACGAGGGAGGCCCTGCCACGTGGCCAGGCCTCGCCGCCAGCCTCCGGCGTTGGGCACCGCGCGTCGCCGACCTTGCCCCTGAGCGCGACATGGAGACAATGCGGCGCTTGGGTGGGAGAGTCATTGTTCCAGGAGATGAGCTGTGGCCGGTGCAGCTGGCCGACCTCGGTCTGCAGGAGCCACTTTGCCTGTGGTGGAGGGGCAACGAGCAGCCGTTTCCCACTTCCCGACAAGCCGTGGCACTCGTTGGTTCAAGGGACAGCACCAGCTATGGCGCATCAGTGACCGGAGACTTCGCCTACACCCTTGCGCAACGCGGATACACGGTGGTCTCAGGTGGCGCTTACGGGATTGACGCCCAAGCGCACCGTGGGGCCTTGAGCGGTGGGAGTGCCGACATGCCCACCATTGCGGTCATGGCAGGCGGGGTTGATCGTTTCTACCCGTCGGGCAATGAAGAATTGCTCAGGGCCGTGTCGACGCAGGGAGCTGTGATCGCGGAGGTACCGCCCGGATCGGCTCCCACTCGCTACAGGTTCCTGCAAAGGAACCGGCTCATTGCGGCAATCGCTTCGGTCACCGTGGTGGTGGAAGCGCGCTGGCGTTCGGGGGCACTCAACACAGCCCACCACGCTGAGACGTTGGGCAGGGCTGTGGCAGCCGTCCCAGGGTCGGTGCACAGTGCCAATTCCGCCGGCTGCCACCGCCTCCTCAGGGACGGCGGAGCAGTATGCGTGACCGATGCCGGCGAGATCGCCGAGCTGGCAGGCGCAATGGGGGACGTGGACGGTGGAGAGAATGAATCTCCTCCCGCGGTACACGACGGATTGTGCCTGGAGGACCTCATTCTCCTGGACGCCCTCCCGCTAAGATCCGCCAGTTCGGTAGAGAAACTGACGGTGGTGGCCGGACTCAGCCCGGACGCAGTCCGTGCAGGGCTGGCGCGGTTGAATGTGCTGGGGCTCGCCACTTCGGACCGTGGAACGTGGAAGAGAGCCAAGAATGCCTAGACGGGCCGAGGAAGGGTATGTTGATGCTGCCTGTTGATACCCGCTACTGGCACAGTGGGAAGCGTGGATGGGCAATCATTACCAGTACCGCTGCAAAGCGCAGTTGAAGGATTCCGGCGCTATCTGGCGGGGGAGCGCGCCAGGTCTTCGCACACCGTTCGTGCCTACATTGCCGATGTCGAGAGCCTTCTCGGTTTTGCTGTTCAGGAAGGTGTCGGAGAGCTCAAAGATTTGGAGCTCGGTTCCCTTCGACGCTGGCTCGGTGCCCAGAGCGAAGCAGGCATGGCCAGGGCCACATTGGCCCGCAGAGCAGCCACCGCACGATCGTTCACCTCGTGGGCGTTGCGGGAAGAGCTGATTGGCGTTGATCCTGCCGTCAGGTTGCAGGCCCCCAAACGGGACAAGTCCCTTCCGGGCGTCCTCCACCAACAGCAGGTGACCAGGATGGTGGATGACCTGACAACGGCAGCCGAGGAGGGCGGTCCAATGGCCGTGCGGAACCGTGCCATGGTGGAACTGCTGTATGCCACCGGGGTCCGCGTAGCTGAACTCGCGGGCTTGGACATCGATGACCTGGATCCTGACCGACGGACACTCCGGGTGCTGGGCAAAGGTAACAAGGAACGCACGGTGCCATTCGGTGTCCCGGCGGCGATCGCTGTCGACGACTGGTTGAGGCGAGGGCGGCCAGCCGTCGTGACTGCCTTGAGCGGACCCGCATTGTTCCTTGGGGCACGGGGCGGCAGGGTGGATCCACGACAAATCCGCGCAGTGGTGAACAAAGTGTTGCAGGATCTGGGTGATACTTCGGCCACCGGCCCCCACGCGCTGCGGCACAGTGCCGCCACCCACCTGCTCGACGGGGGTGCGGACCTCAGGGCTGTGCAGGAAATCCTTGGCCACAGCAGCCTCGCGACGACACAGATCTACACGCACGTTTCCGTGGATCGGCTGCGGAAGAGCTACCAGCAAGCGCACCCACGTGCGTGACGCGCGGAAGTAAACCCCGCACTGGCGGAAACCGGCAGCGTACGGCAAAATGAAAGCACCACGGGGAAACCTTCGATGCACACTTGAGGGTTATATCTGTGCCAATATCGTCAGTAGCACTTCACATAAATGAATAGCCTGTCAGGGCATGCATGAACTTCATGGCACCGGCAGCAACAACAAACATCCAGGCAGAGGTCGTTGGGGAAGACGTACCTACAGCTATGGAGGATGGAATGTCTGTTGCAACAACCCGCGGTGTCTTGTTTGTGCACTCGGCCCCGACGGCACTTTGCCCGCACGTTGAGTGGGCCATCGGATCGGTCGTGGACAAGCGGACCGATCTTGAGTGGACCCCTCAGCCTGCTGCGCCTGGGATGTTCCGGGCTGAGCTGTCGTGGACCGGTGCGCCGGGCACGGGGGCGCAGTTGGCGTCTGCCCTGAGAGGGTGGGCCCATCTGCGCTACGAGGTTACCGAAGAGCCGAGCCAGGGCGTCGACGGGGCCCGTTGGTCCCATACACCCGAGCTCGGTATTTTCCATGCCGTCACAGACGTGCACGGGAACATCATGGTCACTGAAGATCGCATTCGCTATGCCTACGAGTCCGGTGCGGGGGACCCCTCAGCCGTTTACCATGAACTGTCCCTCGCGCTCGGTGAAGCGTGGGACGAGGAACTCGAGCCGTTCCGGCACGCAGCCGAAGGCGCACCCGTGCGTTGGTTGCACCAGGTCGGCTGACTCAAGACAAACACCACCCCATAGCAATGAAGAGGGCCCCACCGGATGGTGGGGCCCTCTTCATGTCTTCAGGCCGGGGCCTGGACGGTGCTTCTAGACGTTTCGGACAGCGATGACAGCGTTGTGTCCGCCGAAGCCGAAGGAGTTGCTCAGAGCGACGATATCGCCCGCGGGCAGGTCGCGAACGGAGGTCACGACATCGAGGGGGATCTCCGGGTCCTGGTTCTCGAGGTTGATGGTCACCGGTGTCTTGCGTTCGTAGACAGCCAAAACCGTCAGGACGGCTTCAACGGCTCCGGAAGCTCCCAGCAGGTGACCCATTTGGGATTTGGTGGCAGAGACCGCCACATTGTCCACGTGGGTACCAAGGGCGGCCCGGAGTGCGGTGTACTCAGGCTTGTCGCCCACCGGTGTCGACGTGGCATGGGCGTTGACGTGGACAACGTCTTCAGCCTGGATGCGGCCGTCGAACATGGCAGCCTTGAGGGCCCTTGTAGCGCCGAGGCCCTCGGGGTCCGGTGCCGTGATGTGGTAGGCGTCCGCGGTCACCGACGTTCCGGCAAGCTCTGCGTAGATCCGTGCTCCGCGGGCGATGGCGTGCTCCTCGGCCTCGAGGACCAAAGCGCCGGCACCTTCGCCCATGACGAAGCCGTCACGGTCGATGTCGTAGGGGCGCGATGCGCGCTCCGGCTCGTCATTCCGGCGGGAGAGCGCCTGCATGGAGGAGAACGCCGCCAAAGGCATCGGGTGGATGGCTGCTTCAGCGCCACCGCAGACCACCACGTCAGCCTTGCCGGACCGGATCAGGTCCAGGCCAAGGTGGAGGGCTTCCGTGCCGGACGCGCAGGCCGAAACAGGCGTGTGTGCTCCAGCGCGGGCGCCGAGGTCCAGGCTGACGGCAGCGGCTACGCCGTTGGGCATCAACATGGGGACGGTCATCGGAAGAACCCGGCGGGGACCCTTGTCACGGAGGGTGTCCCAAGCGTCCAGGAGCGTCCAGACGCCGCCGATGCCAGTAGCGAAGGCCACTGCCAAGCGGTCGTGGTCGATCTCGCCGATACCGGAATCCGCCCAAGCCTCACGGGCGGCAATGACACCAAACTGCGTGGACGGGTCCATGCGCTTGGCTTCCACCCGGCTCAGGACGTCCAGGGCCGGCGTCGAGCACCGGGCAGCAAAGTGGACGGGGAGGTCGTACTTGGCCACCCACTCATCTTCGAGCGTACGGGCGCCGGAGACCCCTTTCAGCGCGTTCTGCCACATTGTGGGTACGTCGCCGCCGATGGGAGTGGTGGCCCCCAGACCGGTTATGACTACTTTGCGTGCCATGCGATCACTCTCTGTCGGATCAGCCTGCCCTCCCGATGGATGCACGGGGGGAGGCAAGAAAAACTCTGGGCGTTATTGCGGCTGTGCCGGGCGCAAGGATGGAATCCCGGCCCGGCACAGCGTTGTCAGGACTAAGCCTGTGCGTTTGCGATGAAGCTGACGGCGTCGCCGACGGTCTTGAGGTTCTTTACCTCTTCGTCGGGGATGCGAACGCCGAACTTCTCTTCAGCGTTGACAACGATGGTCATCATGGAGATGGAGTCGATGTCCAGGTCCTCGGTGAAGGACTTGTCCAGTTCCACGGCTTCGGGGGCAAGGCCGGTTTCTTCGTTGACGATTTCAGCCAGGCCGGCCAGGATCTCTTCGTTGCTAGCCATTGTTGGCTCCTTTTCTTGTTTGTACCGGCTACTGCCGGAAAGGGGGGCAAACCGCGGTTACGGTTTGGGTTTGTAAGTCGTATTCAGTTGGCTGGAGGCCACCGGGACTCCAGGTTCTACGGCAGGACTACTACCTGCGCCCCGAAGACCAGGCCCGCTCCGAAGCCGATTTGCAGGGCAAGGCCGCCGCTCAGCTCCGGGTTTTCCTTGAGCAGGCGGTGTGTGGCCAGCGGGATGGAAGCGGCTGATGTGTTGCCGGCCTGGGCGATGTCGCGGCCGATGACAACGGACTCGGGGAGCTTCAGCTTCTTGACCATCTCGTCGATGATGCGCATGTTCGCTTGGTGGGGAACGAATGCCGCGAGGTCTGCGGCCTCGATACCTGCAGCGTCCAGGGCTTGCTGGGCTACCTTTGCCATCTCCCACACGGCCCAACGGAACACGGTCTGGCCATCTTGGCGCAGTGTGGGCCAGACATCCTGGGTGGCCGAAAGAATGGCGGGGTCGTCGATTTCGTCGGAGTGCCGTGCGGACTCACCAAGTTTCTTGACGTCTTCCAGCGAGTGCGTCATGCCGATGGCGTCCCATTTGCTTCCATCGGAACCCCAGACGGACGGGCCAATGCCGGGAGTGTCGGACGGGCCCACCACCACGGCACCTGCGCCGTCGCCGAGCAGGAAGGAGATGGTGCGCTCGTGGTTGTCGATGACATCCGAGAGTTTCTCGGCGCCGACCACCAGGACGTACTGCGCTGCGCCGGAGCGCACCAGGGCATCAGCCTGGGCCACGCCGTAGCAGTACCCGGCACAGGCGGCCGAGATGTCGAAGGCGGGTGCCGGCGTCGCGCCCAAACGTTCGGTGAGGGCGGCGGCGGCCGACGGCGTGGCGTAAGGGTGTGTCACGGTCGAGACAATGACTGCGCCCAACTGGGACGGTTCGATTCCGGCCTGCTGGATTGCTTCGCGCGCAGCACCTTCGGCCATGTCGATCACGCTGACATCCGCGGCGGCGCGGTGACGGGTGATGATGCCGGTGCGCTGGCGGATCCACTCGTCGGAAGAGTCGATCCACTGGCAAACGTCCTCGTTTGTGACTATGACGTCGGGGCGGTAGGCGCCGATGCCCAGGATGCGGGCGTTCTCATTGACCGCTGTCTTGTTCAGTACCGGGGTGCTCATGCCTGTCCTTCCAATTCAGCGAAAAGTGCAAGAGCCGCGGACAGGTCATCCGGGGTTTTTACTGCAACGGTCTTCACGCCGGGCATGCCGCGCTTGGCGAGGCCGGCAAGGGTCCCGGCGGGTGCAAGCTCGATGACGCCCGTGACTCCGCGCTCGACCATTGTTTCCATGCACTTGTCCCAGCGAACGGGCCGGGAGACCTGTGCAATGAGGCTCTCGACGGCCGCCTTGCCATCGGTAACTTCCTGGCCATCGTAGTTCGACAGCAACGGGACGGACGGGCTCTGAGGCGACAACGACGGCTTGAGGGCTTCCAAAGCGCTCACCGCAGGGGCCATGTGCGAGGTGTGGAATGCGCCGGCGACCTTCAGGGGAATCACCCGGGCCTTGGCGGGCGGGTTGTCTGCGAGAGCCTTCAGCTGGTCGAAAGTGCCGGCCGCGACTGTCTGGCCTGCGCCGTTGACGTTGGCCGGAGTGGCGCCGGAAGCTTCAATGGCTGCCAGGACCTCGGCGGGGTCGCCTCCCACCACGGCGCTCATGCCGGTGGGAGTCACAGCGGCTGCCGCTGCCATGCTGTTGGCGCGTTCACGGACGAAAGTCATGGCTTCGGCGTCCGTCAGGACGCCGGCAAGTGCGGAAGCCGTGATCTCACCGACGGAGTGGCCGGCCAGGATGACCGGGAGGCTGCTGAGCTCGACGTCGAAGAGCGAACTTGCAGCTATCAGGCCGGCTGCAACAATCAGCGGCTGCGCTACTGCGGTGTCCTTGATGGTTTCTTCGTCAGACGTGGTGCCGTGGGCCTTGAGGTCAATGCCTGCGATCTCGCTCAGGGAGGCCAACTGGCCTTCGACGGAGGGGAGTTCCAGCCAGGGGGCCAAAAATCCGGGGGTCTGGGAGCCCTGTCCAGGGCAGACGATTGCAAGCACGTATCCAGCTTTCCAAATTGCCACGTGATCCACTGGTGTTTTGGTACACCAAGCTCACTGGGTCAGTTTGTAGGAAGTCTACAACGGTTCAGTTCTGTGAACGCGACGCGTGACGTTCCGGGGCGGCTTTGGGTTGGGCCGAAAGCCGGCCCACAACCAGGGCCGTTTGCAGCACAAACGCCTCCCTGGGCAGGAGCGGATCCCAGCCTGTGACGTCGCAGACACGCTTCAAACGGTAGCGCACAGTGTTGGCATGCACGAACAGTTCCCGGGCCGTGGCCTCCAGGGAATGACCCAGCTCAAGGTAGGTTCCAAGGGTTTCCACCAGGCCGTTGGAGGCTGCGAGAAGGGGCCGGTAGATATTTTTGATTAGCGATCTGCGGGCTGCGTCATCGCCCGAGACCACACGTTCGGGGAGCAGGTCATCGGCCGCCACCGGGCGCGGAGCCGAGGGCCAGGCGCGGGCGGCCGTGAGGCCCGCGAAAGCCGCTTGTGCCGAACTGCTCGCCTCGACCAGCGAACCGGCTTCGGGTCCGTACACGACGGCGCCGGGGGCAAACAATTCGCTGAGCTTGACGTAGGCCGTGTCCCGGTCCTGTACCCCGCCCAGAATGAGGATCAACCGATCGCCTTGGATTCCCACCAGTGCGTCCTCGGCGAAACGTCCGGCGGTCCGGCGCAGTTCGCTGACGTAACTGGCGCTGGGTTCCGACGGCGAATTGCCCACCATGACGGTGAACCGCTCCTGGGCTTTCCAGCCCAGGGCAGCGATCCGGGACCGCAAAGCATCAGTGTTTTCGCCTCGAAGAATGGCATCCACAATCAACGCCTCAAGGCGTGTGTCCCAGGAACCCCGCGATTCAGCTGCACGTGCATAAACGTCCGCTGCCGCAAACGCGACCTCCCGCGAGTATCGCAGGACCGCTTCGCGCAGCGATGGCTGGTCCGACTCCGGAGCGATCACGGGCACCTGGTCTTCGACAACTTCGACGACGATGCGGATCAGCTGCAGCGCCTTCTGCAGGCTGATGGAGCGCGTCAGTTCGGTGGGGGCATTACCAAAGACATCGGTGAGGATCCACGACGGCGAGCTCGGACGCTCGTACCACGTCACGAATGCGGCGATGCCATTCTGGGCCACCAACCCCAGCGCCGAACGCTCGTCCGAGCTCAGGCGGCTGTACCAGGGCAGTGACTTCTCAAGCTTTCGCATGGTGCTGGTGGACAGTTGCCCAACGTTGGCGCGCAGCTGCCGCAGGGTTTCGGCCTTTTCGGGCGACAATGCCGGGGTTGCTGCCTTGCGCTTGGAAGTTGTTTTGACGGGCTCTGCCATGGAACGAGCATACGGCCCATCCCGGGCAAGCTCCATTTGTGAGAAGGCTACAACTGACGTTGCTGCCCGTCACGTCCTGCCGGGCACGCTGGCTGCCCGGTTAAAGCCCGACGGCGGCCCCCACCTTTCGGTGGAAGCCGCCGTCGCGCCACTGCTGTTGTTACGGGACGTACCCGGCAACTATTTAGGCGTCGCCGCCTGCTCCGCCGGTGGTGCCGGCGTTGACATCCAGGAGCCGATACTTCTCGATGGCCTTCTCCAGTGCGTCCTCGGCAACTTCGCCCTTGGCGGCGAGGAGTTGCAGGGTTTTGGCGACGATGGAGTGGGTGTCGTTTTTGAAGTAGCGGCGTGCGG